>NZ_JADPJC010000062.1:0-34126 GCF_023073215.1 Bradyrhizobium sp. 35 | reverse complement strand
CGTCAATCGCTTCCTCGACTTCCTCGTGGGGGAAGCGCTGATCGTCAGCAATCCCATTGCTGATTTGCGTGCCGAGTACCATGCGAAAAGCGACAAGGCGATCGTACGAGCGCTGCTCGCGCCCGATCCCGATCAGGCACTTGAAGCGCTGCGGCAGTTCCAGCCGTTTGGAAGTGTTCTCGGCGACCTCATGCGCAACCATATCGCGCTGATGCAGGCGAGAGGTTATCGCTATCAGACACAGGCTCGCTGGTTCTGGCGCTTCGATCGCTTCTTGCAGGCGCATCCGGAGTTGGCGGGAGAGCCGGTATCGACCATGTTGCGGCATTGGGCGGCCGCGCGATCAACCGCCAACCATGCCGCCGAATGCGAAAAGCTCGCTCGCGCCTTGGCCAAGGCGCAGCATCATCTCGATCCCGGTAGCAAGCCAAGGCGCCCGGACCCGCGTCCCGCACAGCAGGTCGCGCGGCAATGGCGTCGGCCCTATATCTACAGCCCGGAAGAGGTTCGCCGTCTCCTCGATGTCGCTCGAGCCTACCCTTCTCCACGTTCACCGTTACGGCCGATCAGTCTCTACACCATGCTGGTCCTGACCTATTGCGCGGGACTGCGGCTAGGCGAACTCGCACGCTTGGACCTTGCTGACATCGATCTTCAGGTCGGCACGATCACCGTCCGGGAGACGAAGTTCTTCAAATCGAGAATCCTGCCATTGACTGACAGCCCCTTGTCGGCACTGCGGGAATATCTGGAGGCCAGGCGCAAGGCAAAAGTGCCGCAAAGCCCTGTATCAGGCCTGTTCTGGCACGATAAGGGTAATGCGCGCTACACGTCACACGCGATCGCCGGTTGCCTTGTCGACATCCTGCGGCGTGCCGGACTCAAGCCGGCGAAAGGCAAGACCGGCCCTCGCATCCACGACCTGCGTCACTCGTTTGTGGTGAACCGCATTTCTCGAATGGTACCGCGCCGGCATTAATGCCCAGGACAAGCTTCCATTCCTTGCGACATATCTAGGGCATCGCGATATCCATTCGACGCTGGTTTACATCACAGTCACCCAGGAGCTCCTTCAGCAAGCAAACGAACGCTTCCGGACGTACGCGTCACATTGCCTGCACGCGTCAGAAGGAGTGCGGCCATGAAACCGGTCGACCCGTTCCCAAGGCTGCTTCATGCCTTCTTTTACGAGTGGATGGTTCAGCAGCGAAATGCCTCGGCGCACACCGTTCGATCCTACCGCGACACATGGCGCCTGTTCCTCAGGTTCGTGGCTCAACGCCGACACCGGCCGATAGCCCAACTCACACTGGGCGACCTGACAGCCTTCGAGGTCAAGGCCTTCCTGCAATACACCGAGCAAGAACGCGGAGACACGATCGGCACGCGCAACTGTCGCCTGTCCGCATTGCGCAGCTTCTTCGGCTTCGTTGCTGATCGTGAGCCGACGGCCATCGAGCAATGTACCCAGGTTCTGCACGTGCCCATGAAGAAAGCGCCGATCCATGCGCCGTGCTATCTGGAGCCCGAGGAGGTGAAGGCCATTCTGGCCCAGCCCGATCGCTCGACGAGCGAGGGGCAACGCGATCACGCGTTCTTCTCCTTCCTCTACAATACCGGCGCGCGCATCCAGGAGGCGCTCGATGTTTGCCCGCGGGCGATCCGGTTCGACTCACCAACCTGCGTGCGTCTTTACGGTAAGGGACGAAAAGAGCGGCTGAGCCCTCTTTGGCCAGAAACCGTGTCGTTGCGGCATGACCTACAAGAGACATCGATTACTCGAAGTGCTACGTATCAGCCAACATCACTGGGGCCAGCCGCTTGTCCTTCACTATCAGGAATCCAACAGTCGAAGAGCTGCCAGCACTCTCGTCACTTTGCTTCCGCTCGAAAGCCGTGTGGGGATATGACAACGACTCATGGAAGCATGCCGTCGGGAACTCTCCATTGAACCATCTGACTTGCGATCAACATCGATTGCGGTTGCAGAAAAAAACGGCAAAATCGTCGGCGTCGTGCAGATTAAGATCGTGGGAAGCGAAGCAGATTTGCTCAAGCTGTTCGTCGAACCGACAACACTGCGTGACGGTGTCGGCAAGGCACTTTTTGCCTGGGCCGCCGAGCAAGCAGTAAGCCGAGGTGCCGATCGCCTTGTGATCGAGGCCGACCCAGGCGCGGCGCCCTTCTACAGGCGAATGGGGGCCAAAGATCGTGGCTTCGCGTCGTCCGGCTCGATACCCGGAAGGACGCTACCAAGGCTAGTCAAGGAACTGCGACCGATACCTTGAGCGAAATCGTGGGCATGCACCCTCGACCAGATTTGAAAAACAGCCGAGGGTCTCATGTCGGAAATAATGCGCAGCATATCGCAGGCCCTTTTAGCCGATCTCCACAAGCCGGCTCCGCTAGAAAATCGTCCTTCACATTATGATCTGCTGCTGATTACTTGAAGTCCTACGTGAAGACAGTCGGGCCATCGTGCGTGCCGCCTCACAGGCGAGCAAGGCCGTGGACTATTTGCTCGGTTTCGTTCCCGGGTCCATTGAGCCCGCATCGCTGGAGCCGGCTGTCGCCGATCACGAGACGGCGTGATGCTTGGCCTGGTGGCTGCGCGAGAGTGAGAGGAGGGGAGGCTGTTCGCGACGGGTTGGAAGCCGAGAGAGAGTCTCACGGCCGCTCGTCGTGGAGAGCCAAAATGACGAAAGCCGTACAAAAGATCACGCTGTCGCCTTCCCGGGACATCCCCTTCAACAAACTCGTGCTCAGCCAGTCGAACGTTCGCCGCGTCAAGGCCGGTGTTTCGATCGAGCAGCTAGCCGAGAGCATCGCGCAGCGTACGCTTCTGCAAAGTCTGAGTGTCCGGGCCGTCGTCGATGCAGATGGCAACGAGACCGGCATGTTCGAGGTGCCGGCGGGCGGCCGGCGCTATCGCGCTCTCGAGCTCCTTGTGAAACAGAAGCGGATGTCGAAGACGCAGGCAGTGCCGTGCGTCGTTCGCGAAGGGGGCGTTGCCGCGGACGATTCCGTGGCGGAGAACGATGAGCGGGTCGGCCTGTTAGGTTCTGCCAACAACTTGTCCTGTTAAGTTCGCGGGCCTGTCATCGTCATCACTCATATTCGCGGGCATTCGAGGAGGGCACACAGACGTCCGGGTCAAGCGTTCCCGCAGCGTAGCGAGGACAACGCTTGACGCGGCGGCGACACCACAAACTAGTCAAATGGTTGCAGGCGAAGTCCTGCAACCCTGCCACGTGGCGAACGGGAGAGCGCGAGGGGAACCCCTCGCATTCAAAGAGAAGAGTGCGCCGCAGGCGCTCCGCTTAGATAACAACCGGTTCGGGAAGCTGTCTTCTTTGTTGCTGTACAGGGAGTTGCGCCCAGCGCGGTGTCCTTTGCCGTTTCGAACGGCTAGGACCAAAGAGGACAGTATGGTGCGGATCATCAAGGCGGCGATGGGCTATGCCGCAATCCCAGCCGGGTTTCCTATACTGGTGTCGGAACGGATGGCGATTATTGAGCCGGCATTCGCCTGGCTGATGGAGCTGGCTACGATTCCGGGCCGCTCGCATGCGGCGGAAACGATACGGACCTATTGCGAGCACCTGCATGATTGGTTCGACAGTCTGGAGCAATCTGGTCTCGACTGGCGCGCGGTGAGCGAAGCGGAGATTGCGGTGTGGCGCAATCGCATGCTGTCGCAGCCGAGTCCGCATACGAAGCGGCCATATGCGCGGTCGACCGTGAATGATCGGGTTCGTACGGTCTGCCGGTTTTATGCCTGGGCGCAGGGACGCGGCTGGATCGAGGCCTTGCCGTTCCACTTTGTCGACGTGCGGGTGGGCCCTGGCCGGCGACAATCGTTCCTTGCGCATGTCGATGCGCGCCATGTCGTGGCGGCGAACATCCTGACAGTCGCCGAGCATGAGCGCTTGCCGCGACCATTGCGGGTCGATCAGTTGCGCCGGATCTTCGCCCAGTTGGAGATGCCCTACCGCCTGATGGCGGAATGGGCGCTGGCGACGGGATTACGGCGCAAGGAGCTTTGCGGCTTGGCTGTCTTCCAGGTCCCGGAGACGGCACATCTCGATGACGAGGACCATCCGCTGGTCGGCGTGCCCTTGACGATCACCAAGGGCGACAAGCCTCGCACGATCTACCCACCGATCCGCCTGGTTGACCGCACGCAACGCTATATCAACGAAGTGCGCACGCCGCAGGTTCGAGCATTGCGTCGCCAACGGTCGGATTATCGACCACCATCGGCGCTCTTCCTCAATCTTCAGGGAAATGCGATCCGCAAGAGCCGATTGACGGCGGTGTTTGCGGAAGCCTTCCGGGCCGCCGGTGTGGCGGGTTCGCTGCATTGGTTGCGCCATACCTTTGCGATGACCATGCTGGTGCGATTACAGCGACAGGCATCAATCACGCCTGACCTCAATCCGCTGAAGATCGTCCAGGTCCTGCTGGGGCACAGTTCGATCCAGAGCACGGCGATCTACCTGCGCTGCGTCGAGCTGAATGCCCGGGAACTCGCCGACAGCATCGACTATCTCTACGGCGAGTTGATCCCCGATGGCCGGTAAGCGTGAGCGTATCGACCGGCGTCTATCGGCTGCGTCACCGATCGTGCTGGAGCAGCCGGCCGATACCGTCGCCGTCTTCCGTGACGGTTGGGGCGAGGTCGCAAAGCGCTACGATCTCGGCAAGCTTGGTTTGCCGACAGACATTGCGATGCTTCTGGCGGACGCCTTCCGCAATCATCATGCCGCATCGAGCTCCGACACGCTGCGTCATTGCTGGATGGCGCTGCGCGTCTTCGCGCGCTTTGCGGTGGAGGACGGGCATGTTCATTCTGCCGGGGATCTGACCACCGCAATGATCGGGCGCTATGTCGCCTGGCTGGATCAACAGATCGCGGGACAGACGAACAAGCCCTGGTCGAAGGGGTCGCGGGCGAATGTGCTGATGCAGCTGCGCCAGATGATCGACTGGACCAAGCGTCGGCATCCAGCCCGGTTGCCCGGGCGCATCGACTTCCCCTGGCGGGCCTGGCCGAACCGCAATGCCGATTCCCGCGCACGCCTTGGCGGAGACGACCTTAAAGCCATCCTTCGCGCTTGTTACGAGGAGATCGACGAGGCTTGGGAGCGCTTCGAAACGGGGCGAAGGATCCTCGCCACGAGCGGACCGGTAGATGGTGTCGATGCTGAACTGTGCGACCCGATCCGGGCGCTCGCCCGGGCGAATGACGGCGTCCTGCCATCGCGCACTCTCGCGATCCGAAGCCAGGTCAACATATCGGCAGTCGCGCGTCATGGAGGACTTCGTCATCTCGGTGGCTATCTTCACCTGACCGGAGAAACGGTCGTTGCCTTCTTCATCGCCCTTGCGATCCCGACGGCAGGCAATCCGGACGCGCTGCGGCTGATCACACGCGAATGCCAGGTGGCGCATCCACTCGATGAGCATCGCGTCATCATCGAGTGGGCCAAGCCCCGGGCCGGACGGATGATTAAGCGCGCGCAAAGACGATCCTTCGATCGCCGTCGCCGGTATGCCGCGCCGAACCTGATCGACAGGCTGTTGGCGATGACGGCGCCACTTGTATCTCGAGCCGGCCGACAGGATCGAAATCGTTTGTTCCTGGTGAAGAGCGAGAAGAAGGACACAGTCACGCTCATTCCCGAGGCGACATTGTCGCACGCCGTGAAACCGTTCGTCAGCCGTTCGAACGCTCGGATCGCCATCTGGAATAAGGCAGCACCCGAACGGGCACGGCCTTTGCTGCCGGAGTTTGCCGCCGTGCTGCTTCGAGGCAGCGTCGCCACCGAACATTACAAGGCATCCGGCGGCGATATCGTCGTGACACAGGACGTGCTCAATCACGCTCGCGTCGACACGACCGAACTTTACATCAAGGGGCCGCAGACGCGCTGTGTCCAGCGCGAGGCCATCGCCAGATTGCAGGACCTGATGCTCGGCTGGATTATCGGCAGGGAGACCGACACCGGGGATCATCCGGCGCGCGAGCGGATTGCCCTGGGTGCCAACGCGAGTGCCCCGTTCAGCCATGATTGTCTCAATCCGATTGCGGGGACGTCACCCGGCTCGATGGCTGGCAGGGTCTGCCGGCACTTCGGCGGATGTCTGCGCTGCCCTGGACTGGTCATCCCGATCGACGCGGAACACATGGCGCGCATTCTTCAGGCAATCAGCGAACTGGAGCGGGCGCGTGAATGCCTCGATCCGCGCCGCTTTGAGCTTCTGTACGCATCGAGCTTGCGCATTCTGGTCGACGACATCCTGTCGGACTTCCCGCAATCCCTGCGCGCGGAGGCCGAAAGTCGAATGATGACGCTGCCAACACTTCCGGCGCTGGAGTGAACGATGGCGACTTCCACGGCATTCGCTCTTCCCGCCGCGACACGTTCGCCACCTCGGATCTCGGCACGCTCGGTGTGGTCGGATCAGGTCTGGCATCTCGACGGATACCGCCCGGGCGGCAACCGGAGTGACTTCTCGCTCGACTGGGGCTTTATCCTTGCTGACGACAGCCGGTTCAGCGAACCGCACTGGACAGATTGGCGAGAGGCGGCAAAGCTGTTCCTGTGGAGCCTGAAGCTGGACCCGCCGCCCGGCCGTCGCAATGTCCATGAGGCAACCATCGTCTCCGTCTTCAAGGATTTGCGGATACTGATCCGCTGGATGGCAGCGCAAGGATATCGGCGCTTCGTCGATCTCGATCGCGACGCTTGCGAGCGGTTCTTAGCATCGATGGCGACGCGCCCGGGCAAAGAGATGGATAAGCCCCTGAAGTCGGGGACGTTGCAAAAATACGCCAACCTGCTGACACGTCTTTACCTGCAGGGGGCGAAGTTCCCGGAAGTGGCGATCGCTGATCCGTTCCCGGGCATTGGGAAGCCTGTGCTCCGTCATGATCGCGGTTGGCTGTCCTATACGCCCGATGAGATCGCCGTCCCGCTTGTCTCGGCAGCGTTGCGACTGATCGGAGCCCCGGCTGATGATGTCATCGCGTTGCAGACGCTGGCGCAGACCGTTTATGACGATGCGCTTGCGCAGGGGATCAGCCAGACGAAGGCTGGCTTCATCGTGACCGACGCGATCGCCGCGTTCACATTCTCGACGTTACCCGGCGAGGACGCGCCATGGCATGCCGCACCTGTCAGCAGCACCAAGCAGGTGCGGTATCTTGTCGATCGCATCTACGACGCCTGCTTCGTCGTCATTGCCTATCTGATCGGCGCCCGGGTCTCGGAGATTATCGGGCTTCAAGTCGGCTGCATCGAGCAGTATCCGTCAGGTGATGGCAGCGAACGCTTCGCCTATCTCGTTGGCCGGATCTACAAGACAGCACGCGGCGCTGATGGCGAGGCCCATCGCTGGGTCGCGCCGCCGCCGGTCGAACGCGCCATCCTGGTCATGGAACGGGTGTCGGCCCGCTTGCGCGCCCAAAGCGGGCGGCCCGATCTCTTTCTGGCGATGGCCAGCAACGGCCTTATTGGTCCCGCCGCCCGGATTAATTTGCCCGTCGTCTCCACGATCATATCGCGGTTGAACAACCAGTTGGCGCCGTTCATCGCTCTGCCGCATCATGAGGGTGAGCCCTGGCATCTGAACACGCATCAGGGCCGAAAGACCTTCGCCCGTTTCGTCGGCAAGCGCGACCGGACCGGCCTGCATGCGCTTCAGGCGCACTTCGGTCATGTCACCCGTGCGATGACCGATCGCGGTTATGTTGGGACCGACTTCGCTCTCGACGATCTTATCGATCGCCATGCTCAGGAGGAAACGCGCGCCGCCCTCGAAGAGGTGCTGACGGCGACAGCGCTTGGCGGCAAGGGCGGGCGGATGATTGCCGCTCGCTCGCAGTTCCGGGGACGCACGCGTGACGGCGATGTCCAGGCCTATGTCAGCTTCCTTATGAAGGAGACCGACCTCAGGCTCGGGGTCTGTGACTGGGGTTATTGCGTCTACCGTGTCGAAACCGCTGCCTGCTTCGGCGACGAGCGGGGACCGAACCCTGTGCTGAGAACCGAAAGCACCTGTCTGTCCTGCGCCAACTTTGCCGTCACGGCCAGGCATAGGCCGGTCTGGCAGGCGCGCCGGGATCGCAATGCTGGCCTGCTTGATCACCCCGGGCTGGACCCCATCAGCCGGAAAGTTGCCGAAACGCGCATTGCTGAATGAGATCGCATCCTCGGCGATCTCGATCACGGGAAGGATGGTCGCGATGGTGCGTAAATCCAGCGAGACGCCGGCGCTGACGCCGCACGAAAAACGCCTGCGCAACACGGATCGCAAGCTGCGGGAAGCTCTGGAGCGCCTGGTTAAGGGACTGCCCACACACCCGGACCTGCAAAAGCGATCCTACCGTCTGACCGTTGCCGCGCTCGCACGTGAGGCGCGTGTCGGCCGCAACGCGATCTACACCAATCATCGTTCGATGATCGACGAGTTGCGTCGCGCCAGCGATCGCAGGATCGTCCCCGAGAAGCTGGCGGCCTGGGAAGACAAACTCGCCCAGCAGCGCGCTCTGATCCAGGTCTTGCAGATCGAGGAGCGGCGTATGGTGACGGAAAATGCCGTCCTGCTGAAGCGCATCCTCGAAGCCGAAACGGAGGTTGAGCGGCAGAAGCGTCATAATGCCCGCCTGATCACTGAGCGCGATCGCGCCATGAAGCCGGTGGCCCTCCCGCGCGGGCCAAAATCCTGACGTCGTTTACGATTGCCGGTTCGTGTCGCTGCGCTCGTCGAAGGACAATTGTCGCCCCATCCATTGCCTGCGACAATCATGCGCGGCATGATCTGCGGCATGCTTGACCCCTTCGATCCAGATAGCTTCATTGTGCGCGCCGAGGTTCATATCCTTGGCATCGAGCCCAAGATCAGCCGCACTCTCGAACTGCCAATCACTCTCAACCTCGCCCAACTCCACGAGGTGCTGCAGGCCGCCTTTGGCTGGACCGACAGCCATTTGCATCAGTTCAATATTGGCGGTCTTATCTATGGAGCCCCGGAGTTCGATGAGGACGGTCTGTCCGACAGCCGGACCTTCGAGGCGACCGAGGTCAGGATGATCGACCTTCACTTTCCCTACGATCCCGAGGAAAACCCTCTCACGATCCTCTACGAATACGACTTTGGCGATAATTGGCGTCATCTGCTGCGCTTGGAGCGAGTCGCACGCGAGGAGAGCGCCGAATATCCTCGCTGTATCGCCGCCGCACGCTCAGGACCTCCCGAAGACGCTGGTGGGCCTTCAGGCTATGCCAACTTCCTCGAGGCCTGGCTCGACCCCGACCATGAAGAACACAAAGCCATGCATCGATGGGCTGGCGGCAAGTTCCACCCGGAGTCCTGCAATCTCGACGACATCAACAAGGCTATCGCCAAAGCACTACGCTTATCAAAGGGCGACTATCGCTTCCGTCGAGAAAGCCATCGTGATTGACACCAAACGGCAACGCTTCAGCGCCAAAGATACACCCAAAATGCAAGGCGTAACCAGAAAGGTAAAAGAATCAACGCCATGCAGCTAACAGGACAGTTGACGCATAACCTAACCGCTGCACCCGCTCGACCAATTCCGCGCGTTCCAGGCTCTGCGCGAGAAGGGCAAGACCGAAGAGGACATCGCCGCCGGCTTCTTCACCTCGGTCAACGTGGTGAAGCAACGCCTGCGACTCGCCTCGGTTTCGCCCGCGCTGCTCGACATCTATGCCGAGGACGGCATGTCGCTTGAGCAGTTGATGGCCTTCACCGTCACCGCGGATCATGGCCGTCAGGAGCAGGTCTGGCAGGCTATCTCCAGCTCTTGGCAGAAGGAGCCCTATCAGATCCGCCGCATGCTGACGGAGAAGACGGTGCGCGCCTCCGACCGGCGCGCCGTATTTGTTGGCCTCGACGCCTACGAGGCGATCGGTGGCGTGGTGCTGCGCGACCTGTTCCAGTCCGACGACGGCGGCTGGCTCGAGGACGTCGCTCTGCTCGACCGTCTGGTCGCTGAGAAGTTGAAAGCGGAGGCGAAAACGATCGCCGCCGAAGGCTGGAGGTGGATCGAGGTCGCCATCGACTTCCCCTACGGCCATACTCGCGATTTGCGCGAGCTGGACGGCGTGCCTGCTGATCTTTCGGCCGAAGAGCAGGCGACCATCGAGGCGCTTAAGGCCGAATACGCCAGGCTCGAAGCCGAGCATGAGAGCGTGGATGAGTTGCCCGACGAGATTGACCAGCGACTCGGCGAAATTGAGACGGCTCTCGCCGCCTTCGACGATCGGCCCGTCATCTATCAGCCGGCCGACGTCGCCCGCGCGGGTGTCTTCGTCGGCATCGACGCCCAAGGTGCGCTCTTGGTGGATCGTGGTTACGTCCGGTCCGAGGACGAAGTGCCCACGGCCGAGCCAGAGAACAGCGATGCCGAAGCCGCTGTCGCGGCGCTTGACGGCGCCGAACCATCATCGCCGGTTATCCAGCGCGCTGTGATCACCATCGGCGGGCAAGTTGCCGAGCCCGAGGACGAGGATGATGATGGGGTGAAGCCGTTGCCGGACCGCCTGCTGACCGAGCTCACGGCAGAGCGGACGCTGGCGCTGCGCGACAAGCTGGCGACCACGCCGTCGGTCGCCTTCCAGGCGGTCCTGCACAAGTTCTGCCTCGACGTCTTCTCCCGGTATTCCTCCTATGGAACGGCGATGGAGATCTCCTTGCGCAGCGCCAGCTTCCCGGTGCAGGCGCAGGGACTGAAGGACACACCGGCAGCCAAAGCGATCGATGCGCGCCACAAGGCGTGGGAGGAGCGCCTGCCGAAGGACAAGGCCGATCTCTGGGACTGGCTCATCAGTCTCACGGGCGACGAGCAGGCGGCGCTCTTTGCGCACTGCGCCTCGTTCGGCGTCAACGCGCTCTACGAGAAAGGCGACCGCTACGGCGGCGGCGCCACCCAGCACATGGTCGAGCAGCGGATCACCGAGGCCGATCGCATCGCCCGGGCCGTCGACCTCAACATGGTGGGGTCCGGTTGGCGCCCGACCGTCGAAAACTATCTCGGCCGCGTGCCGAAGCGCCGCATCCTGGAGGCGGTGCTGGAGGGTGCCGGCGAGCGGGCCGCCCAGCTCCTCGACCATCTGAAGAAGGGTGACATGGCCAAAGAGGCCGAACGCCTTCTGGCCGAGACCGGCTGGCTGCCCGAGCCCCTGCGAATGACGGGCGCGGCCCAGGCAGCGAGCGTCGACGCCGCCGAACCCGAGGGCGATGGCGAGGCGCTGCCGGAATTCCTTAGCCGTGACGACGAGGAAACTCCGGCCGATCAGGCGGACGATTCGCGCATGATTGCTGCCGAGTAGAAGCACTGGCTGGGGCGACGATCTTCGCCCCAGCCTATTTTTATGCGCTGCGAGCCATCTGTGGCTGGACCTTCAGGCCGTCGATCCAGATCGCGATCCTGCCGGCGGCGACGAGGCCGGACGTTTCCGCCACGAACCGCCGTACCGCCCGCGTGTGGCTTACTTCGAAGCGATGTCGATAGCCTTGGGCTACGGCGCGATCGGTAAAGCCTTTCAAAGCAGCAAACCCTGCCGCTTCCTGGATCTCGAACTGAACCCTCCACCGCGTGCGTCGCGGCCGAACATCATCGAGCACCTCGACGCTGATACGGTGCTTACTCCCGCTGCGAACGGTGACCGGTTCGATCTTCTTGGTGGGAAACTTCAGAATTTGAGCCATCAAATCCTCCTTCATTGTGCGAAGCGGTTCGATGGTCTTGTCGGGGCTCGTGAACCGCATGCCGAGACCCGCGCCCCGTGCACAGGCGCGGAGGCAGGTCAGCGGCAGCCTGTTGACCAGGCCATTCAGCTCTTGAGGCTCGCGCCACAAGCGGTTCTTGCTGCACAGCGCGCAGCGACCCTGACAGAGGTCAAGTAATCTCCTGCCCGCAACGTTTCAAGGCATCTGGCAGAGAGTGAGAGGCGGGCCGGGACGGGTTTGAGGCGGTGCGGTCCGAGAGAGAGCGCCGGCCGGCTTGCCCGTTCCGCTCTCCTTGAGGCTTCCCTTCATGAACCACCTTTTCTCGATTGCGGCCGACGAGGCCGCTCCGAACTCGTCTGCGCGCGCTCCCGAGGATGCCCGCGCCATCATCGCTGCGGCGGAGCAGCTTCTCCCGCATGTCGAGTATGGCCGACGCATCGACAGCGCGCTCTTGCGCGAGGCGATGCAAGAGGCCTTCGGCGCGTCCGATGCGACAGGCGCCTGGGATTGGAAGATGGCCTATGACGCTTGCGAGGTCGCCACCTTCCTGTTCCTGCGCAAATACGGAAAGGCGCTGTTCCGTAAAGCCGATTATCCCGCTTCACGACTGTCCGCCTTGGACAAGATCGCGAGGCTTCTGCCGACCCACACGCGCCGCTCTGCCGAAAGCGAGACTTTCCAGCAATTCTCGACGCCGATTCCGCTCGGCTTGGCTGCGCTGACCGCGGCCGCTGTTACGGCGGCGGACCGCGTGCTGGAGCCCTCCGCTGGCACCGGGCTGCTCGCCATCCTCGCCGAGATCGCCGGGAGCGGTCTAGTGCTGAACGAACTGGCCGAAACCCGGGCCATGTTGCTCTCTTCCCTCTTTCCGGCCATTTCCGTTACGCGCTTCGACGCGGCTCAAATCGACGATCACCTCGATCCCGCCGTCGTCCCGAGTGTCGTGTTGATGAACCCGCCGTTCTCGGCAATGGCGAACGTTTCCGTCCGCATGGCCGACACTGCGTACCGTCACATCGCCTCGGCTCTGGCGCGTCTCGCCGATGGTGGCCGGCTGGTCACGATCACCGGCGCAAACTTCTCACCTGAAGCCTCAGTCTGGCGCGACGCCTTCACCCGATTGCAGGATCGCGGCCGCGTGGTGTTCACCGCGGCGATCGCCGGCGCGGTCTATGCCAAGCACGGCACCACGATCGAGACGCGCCTCACGATCATTGACAAGACGCCGGCCGATGACCCGCACGCGTTCCCGGAGTCGCCTGGAATGGCGCCCGACGTCGCGACGCTGCTCCGTTGGATCGGCGAGCACGCTCCAGCTCGCTTGCCAGTCGCATCAACCAGCGCGCTTCCCGTTTCAGCCTCGCCGGCGCCTCGCACCGTGCGCGGCTATCTCGCCCGGCCGGCCGCCCAGCCGGCCAAGGCGTCGGTTGCCGACCCCGAAGCGGTTGATCTTGTCTACGAGACGATCGATTGGACGCCGCCCGAGGGCGCGCGCCTCAGCGATGCCATCTACGAAGAATACCGGCTCCAATCGATCTGGATCCCCGGCGCGCAGGCGCACCCGACCAAGCTGGTGCAGTCGGCCGCGATGGCCTCGGTCGCGCCGCCGAAGCCGAGCTACAGGCCCCGGCTGCCGGCCAACCTCGTCAGCGGCGGCGTCCTCTCAGATGCCCAGCTTGAGACGGTCATCTATGCCGGCGAGGCGCATGGTAACTATCTCGCCGGCGCCTGGACGGTTGACGAGACCTTCGATCTCGTCACGGCCGCCCGCGACGACGCACCGAACGCCGTCCATTTCCGTCGAGGCTTCATGCTCGGCGATGGGACCGGCGCCGGCAAGGGGCGTCAGTCCGCCGGCATCATTCTCGACAACTGGCTGCAGGGCCGGCGCAAGGCGGTCTGGATATCGAAGTCCGACAAGCTGCTCGAGGACGCGCAGCGCGACTGGTCGGCGCTCGGCATGGAGCGCCTGCTCGTCACGCCGCTCTCGCGCTTCCCTCAAGGGCGCGAGATCCGGTTGGCCGAAGGCGTCCTATTTTTAACCTACGCTACGCTGCGGTCCGACGACCGCGGCGAGAAGCTTTCGCGCGTCCGGCAGATTGTTCAATGGTTGGGCTCCGACTTCAACGGCGACGGCGTCGAATACGAGCTCGTCGAGCACCAGCTCACCGACGAGCAGCGGCGCATCTACGACGCCTACGCCGGTGCCTTCAGCGTCATCCACAATCACCTCGACGCGGCGATGCAGGCCACCAACATCACCGGCGAGACTGGCACGCTCAATCGTCAGGCGAAGTCGGCCGCGCGCTCAGCCTTCGAGTCCGCCAAGCAGCGCTTCTTCGGCCATCTGCTCACCAGCATGAAGACGCCGACCCTGGTCCGCTCGATCGAGCGGGATCTGGCCGAGGGCCATGCCGCCGTCATCCAGATCGTGTCGACTGGCGAGGCGCTGATGGAGCGGCGGCTCGCCGAAATCCCGACCGAGGAATGGAACGACGTGCGCGTGGACATCACGCCGCGCGAGTACGTGCTGGACTACCTCGCCCATTCCTTCCCGGTGCAGCTCTATGAGCCCTTTACCGACGCCGACGGCAATCTCTCGTCCCGGCCCGTCTTCCGCGACGGCCAGCCGGTCGAGAGCCGCGATGCCGTCGCCCGCCGCAATGAGCTGATCGAGCGGCTCGCTTCGCTTCCGCCTGTTCCCGGCGCGCTCGACCAGATCGTGCAGCGTTTCGGCACGGACCTCGTGGCGGAAGTGACCGGCCGATCGCGGCGCGTGGTGCGCAAGGGTGGCCGCCTTGCCGTCGAGAACCGTGCAGCCTCCGCCAATCTCGCAGAGACCGCCGCCTTCATGGATGATCTGAAACGCGTCCTTGTTTTCTCGGAGGCTGGCGGCACGGGCCGCAGCTACCATGCCGAACTCTCGGCGCGGAATCGCCGGCTTCGCGTCCATTATTTGCTCGAGCCGGGCTGGAAGGCCGACGCCGCGATCCAGGGTCTCGGTCGAACGAACCGCACCAATCAGGCGCAGCCGCCTCTGTTCCGGCCGATCGCGACCGACGTGAAGGCGGAGAAGCGCTTCCTCTCGACCATTGCGCGCCGGCTCGACACGCTGGGCGCCATCACGCGCGGCCAGCGCCAGACCGGCGGCCAGGGCCTGTTCCGGCCCGAGGACAATCTTGAGAGCCACTACGCCCGCGCTGCGCTGCGGCAGCTCTATCTGCTGCTCGTGCGCGGCAAGGTGGAAGGCTGCTCGCTCCAGATCTTTGAAGACGCCACGGGTTTGAAACTCACGGACGCGAACGGCATCAAGGACGAACTGCCGCCGATCACGACGTTCCTGAACCGGCTGCTCGCGCTCACCATCGACCTGCAAGGTGTGCTGTTTACGGCCTTCGAGCAGTTGCTGAACGCCAAGGTCGAGGGCGCTATCGCCAGCGGCATCTACGATATCGGCCTGGAGACACTGCAGGCTGAGAGCTTTGTCGTCACCGATCGGCGCCCGATCCGCACGCACCCTGCGACTGGCGCGGAAACCCGGCTGCTCACGATCACCGAACGCCGGCGCAATCGCCCCGTGACGCTGGATCACGCGCTCGATTATCTTGCCGATGCTCGGGCGGTGCTACTGGTCAACGAGCGTTCGGGACGTGCCGCGGTGCAGACCCCCGCGCCGAGCTTTATGCTCGATGACGGCGAGATCGAAAGCCGCGTGCGGCTGATCCGTCCGATGGAGCACCATCATGCTTCAATGATGATGATGCACGAGAGCCACTGGCAGCCTGCGGATCGCGAGACATTCGCCGCGGCATGGAACGGTGAAGTCGTCGACGTCCCCGAGTTCGCCGAGAGCACCCTCCACATCGTCGCCGGCTTGCTGTTGCCGATCTGGAAGCGGCTCCCGAACGATTCGACCCGTGTCTATCGTCTCCAGACCGACGACGGCGAGCGCATCATTGGTCGCAGGGTCGCGCCAGCCTGGGCGGCGAACGCTTGCGCCACCGGCGTCAGCAGCTTGACCCCACAGGAGGCCTTCTCGGCGCTGCTGGAGGGGCGCGCCGTCATCGACCTCGCGGAAGATCTGCAACTCCGTCGTGTTCGCGTGATGGGATCCCATCGCATCGAGTTGTCCGGCTTTACCGATACGATGCGTGACCGGCTGCGCACGTTTGGCCTCTTCAGCGAGATCATCTCGTGGAAGCTGCGCATGTTCGTGCCGACAGACTCGACCGGCGCCGGGGTGTTGGCAAAGGTGCTCGACCATTATCCGCTCAAGCGCATCGGCGAGCGGGAGGCCGCCTGATGGCCCGCGACAATGCCTCCGAACTGGCCCGCCGTCTCGCGCGTGACGCCGAGGCGGTGTGCCGCCATTACCTGTCCAACGGGCGGCGCCAGGGCCGCTACTGGATGGTGGGCGACGTCCGCAATACGCCGGGCCGCTCGATGTTCGTGCGGCTCAAGGAATCGGTGAAGAGACCCGCGGGCAAATGGACCGATGCCGCGTCGGCCCAGGGGGCCAAGCTGATCGGCCAGTACGACAGCTCGGTTGCGTTTGGTCAGAGCCGCATTCTCCTGGTCTGGACCCGCATCATCATGCCGGACGGCAACTCGATCGTGCTGGAGCGCCAGCCCGGCGCCGATACCGGAGGTTATGCCGGGCTCGAGGATGAGGTCGACAACCATTGGGGCATGCTGTTCAAGGCCGCGGTCCTCTCGACCATGCTCAGCGTCGGAGCCGAGGCGGGTACGAGCCAGAACGAGAACAATCTCGTTCAAGCGATCCGCAGCGGCGCATCCAACAGCATCAGCCAGACCGGCCAGCAGATCGTGCAGCGCCAGCTCAACATCCAACCGACGCTGACTATCCGGCCAGGTTTCCCGGTGCGGGTTATCGTTACGCGGGATTTGGTATTGGCGCCGCACGGAAAGGGAGGAACGCCATGACGAAGCTCAAGCTTGGCCCGCTTGAAGACGACAAACCCGTCAAGCTCACGATCGAGTTGCCGGCGGCGGTCTTCAGGGATCTCAAAAGCTACGCAGACATCCTGACGCGTAGCGCAGGCTTAACGACGCCGACCGACCCCGCCAAACTGATCGGGCCGATGATCGAGCGCTTCATGGCGACCGACCGAGCCTTTGCGAAGGCACGGCGAAATAATGCTCAGTACGCACCTGGAGCAGCCGAGAGATCCGGGTAGCGCTCGCGAAGCAGGTCGAGAAACGGACGGAGGGATGGATTGCTGTTGGCCTGCCGCCAATAAGCGCGCAAGCTCAGTCGCGTCGGCCCCTCGGCATCATGCACCTCGCGGAAGGTGACTCCCGGATAGCCGCGCCCGTCGCACTTTCCAAGGCCGGCAGGGTACCCCCACCAATGCCGACCAAGCTGACAAGCCGGTCGACTACCACATCATGGCGAAGCAGCGGGCTAGGTCGGAACACCCCCAATTTGCTGGTGAGCAGCTTGGGAATTCCGGTCCCGGGCCGGCCGAGCGACTCGCCACAGCACACAACGCGCACGCCGCCCTGTGAGCATCGAAACTCGAAATGAGGAGCTTACTCAGGGTTTGGAATCGCCCGCAGCTGCTGACCTAGAGAACCAAAATGGCATCGAAGGCGCGCGGCATCCCACTTCAACGTATTGGCGGCCCGGTCGAGGGCGTGTTGGCCTCACGCCCGTCTGTCTTATGAGCTCGCGCGAGCGAAAGCACAGCGTTGATTCAGGCGTCTCATGCTGGGCTCGTCACTAATCTGGACGACAGGCAAATGTTGCTTCATTGATTCTCAATATTGGCCTCGCGTGTTCACACATTTTACGTCGAAAATCGTGCCCTTCGAAGAGCTCTTTGTACTGATCGCGCAGGAGATTGCCCAGTACATGGCGCCTCTCAAAATCCATGCAGCAGAGTGTGACGTCGCCGTTGGGCAGAAGAACATTGCGTTAGTGTCTTCCTTCGGCACATCTGAGAGCGCCGGCTGGGGGCGCTCGGGATTCAGCAATCCTGGGATCGACGCTTCCAGCCCTGCTGATCAGGGATCCCCTGCGAACCAGCGTCTCCGGAGGGATTAGCCTGACGAGATCCGGGTGGATCTCGGCGAAGGCTAGGAATTGGACCGAGGGAATGTCCGCGTCCACTAATTAAGGGAACAAATCGAAATAAGATTGCCGGAGAAAGCGGCTATTCATATGCTCGCGTCATCAAATACGTGGACCACAAACGCTTTAAACCGCAGCTCTTGCAAGCATCGTAGATCGCGCTCGTTCATTCCCACAAGCGTCGTATAGATCCGGATCTCATGGCCGCACGCGTGAGCCTGCTCGACCATCTTGGTACAATCCCGATTGAGCCAGGGTTCGGAATAGCCGGAAAAATGAATGGCGACAGTTGTCGGTACACGTGCTACGCTTGAAGTCTTCAACTCCAAGGTATTTTAAACGAGAGACTGCACTTTGACGCTCTGCAAACTTGTGCCGCGGACAATAAGAACATCCGACAATACAGCCTCTCGTGGTCGTTATTTCCAAACCCTGCCATCAGGGATGTGCGAATTGTTCGCGTTTGAGATTTCCATTTTCGTTTCTCTGCGGGGCGCCGTCGCAATCTTAAGTTCGGACACAAAGCGTGCTCCTGATCAATTCTGTTGCCGCTGCATATGAGGCGCAGGAGTGCAGGATTCGGGCCAATGCGATTCGCTAAATTGTTGACGATGTAAGCGGCGCGCAGGAGCGACGTACGAACCGGAATGGATTCATGTGCACTGTCCCAAAACCAGCAGACCCCTTGAGCAAGACGCAGCAGCAATGACAATGTGGGTTCGCGGATGCGAGAGTCGTCTCAAGCCGACCCGGTTGCCCTCGGTGGCATCAGCAGCATCGGCTGGTCGTTGCTGCCGGGCAACTTTGGGCCGAGCGGACGAACCCTTGCTGCTGGCGAAGGTCGCGATTGATAGTCGGCTGTCGAGGCATGCCCAACCGGGAACACCTCCAACTACAGCGTCCATCAGTCCCAGACGGCCAACAACCGCGTGAGTGCCGCTTCCAGTTCGACTTGGTAGCCTCGGCCTCTGCGAGACGCGCACGGGGCTCCTCAACTACGTGTTCTGGGGTGCGACCAACAAAGTCCGCGTTCCGGAGCTTCTTGGCGAGCTTGTTGGTCCCCGCGCCAAGGTTGGCGATCTCTTTGGTGAGCCGGGTGCGCTCGGTGGTCGGCTCTATGAATTCGGCAACCGGGAGCGCCAGCGTCGCGCCGGCGATTACATAGGAGACTGCTCCTGGGGGCACTGCGTTGACGAATCGTACGTCGGCGACGCGCAGCAGCTGCGCGATGAGCGGCGCGTTTACCGTCAGGCCGAGATCTATGCGCGCCAGGGGATCCGACTTGATCGGGCGACACTGGGCAACTGGTCCGGCCGCGCCTGCTTCCATCTCCAACCCGCAGCGGACCACATGCGCCGCCATCTGGAGAGGGCAGATCGTCTGTTCATGGACGAAACCACGGCACCGGTGCTCGATCCCGGGCGTGGCCAAACCAAAAAAGGCTACTTTTGGGCGATCGTCTCCGACCACCGCGGCCACAGCGGCCTTGACCGAAGTCGCTCGATCGCAGGGGCCGTGGACGCTCGTGCATTGCTGGAGCCATTTGCGGCGGCGCTTCGTCGCTTCGTCAAACTGGCCCGCAACAGCAAATCGCCGATCGCCGAGGCCGCCGTTCAGCACATCGCACAGCTCTACGCTATCGAAGCCATGGTGCGCGGCTCATCGCCGGACATCCGGTTGGCCGCGCGCAGGGAGCATTCGCTGCCCATGGTCGCAGCGTTAAAGCCTTGGTTCGAGAAGCAGCTGTCGATGATCTCCAGTGGTTCGACGCTCGCCGAGGACATCCGCTACGCGCTCAATCACTGGCAAGGGCTGACCCGCTTCCTCGAAGACCGGCGCCTCGAGCTTGACACGAACCCTGTCGAGAACGCCATCCGACCAATCTGCCTGACCAGAAAAAATGCTCTCTTCGCCGGGCATGAGGTCGGGGCTGAAAATTGGGCCTTGCTTGCCTCCATCGTTCGCCGCCTGCAAGCTCAACGACATCAACCCGGCCGCCTACATTGCCGAAACACTCGAGACAATCATCGACGGTCATCCCGATAGCCGCATCGAAGACCTCATGCCGTGGCGATTCCGCAAAACGTCAAGCCAACCCCGATAGGGTCCCGGCTGAGCGCTCACTTTTGGTCGAGGTGCGAAGCAGTTTACGAGATCCTCCTATGATTAGCCTTGCGGTCGTCTCGGCTCCCGGCAAAATAGTCAGCAGTCAAGCTTCTGCTTATCTGCGAGAATGCCGTCAGAACTTCGTCGATTTGATCTTGGCCTATTCCCGAGTAGACGGCTAAGCGCACGTACCGATCGCCATACGAGACGACAAGTACGCCCATTTCCGCCAAACGTTTGGTAAGGCTGGACGCGTTCATCTGCTTAGTTCGAAGTTTAAGCAAGACGATGTTGGTTTGGAGTGAATCAAGATCAATCGACAGCCAACTATGTTCGGAGGCGAGCATCGTACCCAAGTGTCGCGCATTCGCGTGATCGTCAACGATGCGCTGCCGCATAGTCTTCAATGCAATAAGAGCCGGTGCTGCAACGATCCCAGCAGGGCGCCAGTTTCCACCCAACATTCGTCGAACGCGGCTTGCATCCCGAATGAAAGCTTTGCTGCCACAGAGCATCGCTCCTAACGGAGCACCCAACGCTTTGTTTAGACTGACCGCAACGCTGTCTGCCCCCTTCGCAAGCGCCAGCGGCTCACATTTGGCATAGGCCGCCGCATTCCACAATCGCGCGCCGTCGAGATGGATGGCAATACCCCGGGCACGACATTCCTTCTCGATCTGCTGTTGCCAGCCCTCAGGCATGACCGTCCCACCCGCGCGATTATGCGTGTTTTCTAGTGAGACCATCGAAATTCGCATGGCTTCGCCCTCATTTTGGTCGAGCAACTGGGCTAGTTGCGCAGGCGACAAGTGTCCGTGAGTTCCAGTAACCCGAAGTACGGCGACATTTGAGATCCCCGCCGTCGAAGCAGCCTCGAACTCCGCGACGTGAGACTCCGCATCCGCGATGATGATGTCGCCGGGCCGGCAGTGGACCATGAGTGCCGCCTGATTTGCCATCGTGCAAGTCGGAAAAAACAGCGCGTCTTCTGTCCCAAGGGTCTGAGCTGTCAGCGCTTCCAACTCTGGCACATGCCGGTCCTCGCGGGCACCATAGCTCGATGGCGCGCGCGCGGTGGCGATCATTGCCTCGATCATCTCCGGCGTAGGACCGGCCAAGAGGTCGCTGCGTAAGTCAACCAACGGCATCAAATCCTCAATGGTTAGTGTTGGAGTACCTTGGAGAGAAAGTCTCGAGCACGGTCGCTAGCGTTCCCTGCGAAAAACTCGTTTTTAGCGACGTCATCGACAATCCGACCTGCATCCATGAATACGATGCGGTCTCCGACTCGGCGCGCAAATCCCAATTCGTGTGTCACGACGATCATTGTTGTCTTGCGCTCCGCGAGTGCCGTCATCACGTCAAGGACTTCGTTGATCATCTCGGGATCCAGCGCAGAGGTCGGCTCGTCGAACAGCATTACCGCCGGCCTGTTCGCGAGTGCTCGCGCGATGGCAACCCGTTGCTGCTGGCCACCGGACAGTTGGGCCGGGTATTTCTTCGCATGATCAAGCAACCCAACTTGGAGGAGCAGTTCGGCTGCACGTTGCTCTGCTTCCTCGCGCGACATCCGCAGCACGAGCCGCGGCGCCAGCGAGACATTGGTGATGACGTCCATATGTGGATAGAGATCAAATGCTTGGAAAACCATTCCGGTTGTGGTCCGCAGCTTTTGCAGATCGGCGCGCCGATCGCCGACGGAAATTCCGTCGACAACTATGCTTCCCTTCTGGAACTCCTCAAGCCCATTCACGCACTTGATAAGGGTGCTCTTGCCCGAGCCCGACGGACCACAAACGACGACAACTTGGCCTCGTTGAATTTGCGCCGTGCAAGAGTATAGAACCTGAGTTTTACCATACCACTTGCTGACGTCGTCGAATCTCACCATCACGTCAATTGCTTGCGCGGACTCGCGCTGGTTTACTACCAATGCCACGTTCGGCTCTCCACAAGGAGCGAAATAGAAAGGCAGATTGCGAGGTAAACACCGGCTGCAAATGTGTACATTTCGATCGGCCGAGCCTCACTTTGAGCGACAATGGAAGTTGATGTTAGGAAGTCATTTAACGCGACCACATATGCAACCGAAGTGTCCTGGAAGAGGATAATGCACTGCGTCAGAAAGATGGGCGCCATCTTTCTCACGCCTTGGGGCAGGACGATGTACTGAAAACTTTGACGCAGCGTCAGCCCAGTCGAAATGGCGGCTGCCAATTGCCCACGGGGCACGCTTTGAATGCCTGCCCGCATTGTTTCTGAAAAGTAAGCTGCCTCGAACAGGACGAACGCGATCAAGACGGAGAAAAACTGGCCCACCGGTCGACCGATAACCAGCGGCACCATGAAGTAGAACCAGAACACCACGAGCACTAGCGGCAAGGAGCGACAGAGGCTCACATACGCAAAAGCGACCAGCCGCAATGGCAATGGGCCAAAAAGCCGCGCCAGCACAATGAGGCTACCCAGGATCGCAGCCCCAATGATCGAGAGCAAGGTGAGCCAGAGCGTTGTCTTCATTCCCTCCCAAAGGAAGGCTGCATTCGGTCCGATGACCCCAAAATCCAAGGACAGCATCAGCTTCGCCCCTTTAGCATCCCGGGAAGACGCGCAGCCTTCTCGAGTGGCAAAACAAGCGACAGCGTAAACAAGCTGATTGCGAGGTAGAGGCCGGTAGCTGCAGCAAATGCTTCAAATCCGTGGAAAGTAGAACTTTCGATCTGATGACTGCGTGCGGTGATCTCCAGTACTCCAATCGCAAGTGCCAACGATGTATTCTTGAAGGTAGCCAGCAGCTCGGTCGTCAACGGCGGAATCAGGATACGCAAGCAGATGGGCATGACGATGTAGCGACGGATCTGATTGACGGTCAGTCCAGTGGCGAGAGCCGCGGAAACAAGCCCCTTTGGTACCGACTGAATGCCGGCACGTATCTGTTCGCCCACACGAGCAGCCATATAGAAGCTGAGGCACATAACAGCTATCGTGACCTCAGGCTCATACAGATCCCGCTTTAGCCAACGTCCGACGTCGGAGGGCAGGAGCTCTGGAAAGACGTAGAACCATAGGAACATCTGGATCAGCAATGGCACGTTCCGAAAGAGGGCCGTGTAGACCCAGCCTAGTGCGCGAATGGGTCTCGATGGAGCAGTGCGGGCCATACCGACTAAGACACCGATCGCAAGCGCTAGGACGAAGCTTACCGCCGCCATAACGACCGTGAGACGCAGGCCTTCCAGCAGCCATCCAAGGTAGGGTTGCCGGAAGAGAATACTCCAATTCCAATTGTAAGAGAGCATTCTGCTTGGCCGTTACTTAGCGAGTGCTTGCGCTTGGAAGACGGTCTCAAGCCTCTCGTTAAGTGGAATACCAAACTGGTCGAACCATTTGTGGTAGAGGTTCGTGATCTCACCTGAGCGAAATAGTTCGGCGAGCGTCTTATTGACGGTCAGCCGAAACTCAGAATCGTCGCGGCGCATCATTAGCCCGTAGGGCTCGAATGAGAGGGAGCGACCTACGACCTGTAGACGATCACGAGCTGGAGATCTTTGTCTCAGAGTGTAGAGAATCGCGTCGTCCGAACAAAACGCGTCGGCTCGATCGCTATCGACAGCTAGGAGTCCTTCCGAAAAATTCGAAATATTGAGGATTTTCACGTTCGGGAGCTTTAGCTTCTCGACCCAACCGTTGATCACGCCAACAGTGTTGGCGCCCTGAGCCAGTGCGACCACCTTATTTGCAAAGTCGTCAATTTCCTTGATGTCACTTCCTGTCTTCACCAGACAACGCGTCGATGACAAGAAGTGCATCATCGAAAAATCGACTTGCTCCTGCCTGGAAAGGGTGTTCGTCGTTGATCCGCATTCCAAATCAATTGTTCCATTCGCGAGAAGCGCCATACGCGTGCTCGAGTTGATTGGAACGAAACTAACTTGCAGGTCTGGTGCGCTGAGATCGCGCCTGATCGTATCCACCACACGCATGCAGATATCAATCGCATAGCCGGCGGGTTTTTTGCTCGCGTCGTAGGATGCGAAGGGGGGCGAGCTTTCAGGAAAGCCGATGACAAGGTGTCCCTTTTCTTTCACCTTTTTCAGCGTGCCGTACAGCTCCGCAGCATCGGCATGGACGGCACTTGATATAGACCATACCAAGAGGCCGGCCACGGCCGACCATCGAGCTGTCGATCGCCGATGTGATGCTTTCATTAAACCCCTCCCTTTTTTATCCATCTGCCTAATATTGAACCGCGGGTTCGCTTGGAAAGGGATATTTGCTCAACAGGTCGTGATCAAGAATAGATTACTAATTCTGGTCCCGCCGATAATTGGCGTTCCATCCGGGGTCATCGGTCGTAGCCCTGACCAGAAGGACGCCTTTTTGGGATCTCCACCGGGAAACAGATCCATCACGGAATACTCCAGCGTTAGCCGGCGTGCCTCGACGAGGTCATTGGTGTAACCCGAGATTTCGGCCATTCCGCCGACACGAATGCGATCCCCGAGGCGGGTAATCGCAATCTTGTATGTCTCGTCCATGACCGTCGATTCGGGAGCGCGCGAAGTGTCGGTAATGGGAATCGTCAGCGAGTATCCCTTGACAGGATAGACTGGCAACTTGATTCCTATTTTCTTGAGGAGAAGCGGCGAATAACTTCCCAGTGCGACAACGACCGCGTCCGAACGAATAGCCCCGCGATCGGTGATCACACCACGCACTCGGCCGGCTTCGATGTCCAGTCCATTGATGCAATGTCCGTAACGGAAATCCGTGCCCAATGCAGCGGATTTCTGCTCCAGTGCATTGGTGAACTTGAAGCAATCGCCGGTCTCGTCCTTCGGAGTCAAAAGTCCTCCGACTATTCGATCGCGAACATGGCGCAATGCGGGTTCGACCCGAACGCAACCGTCTCGATCGAGCACCTCAAATGGAACGCCATCTGCTGCAAGAGCCTTCACGTCCTTTGCTGATGCATCGAGCTGCTGTTGTGTTCGAAACAGCTGCAGGGTTCCCTGCATGCGCTCGTCATAGTGAAGCGAGGCTTCCGCCCTTACCTCGGCAAGCGCCTTGCGGCTGTAGTCCGCCAGACGGAGCATCCGTCCCTTGTTGCGGGCATACCGGCTGGCTGTGCAGTTGGACAGCATGCGGACAAGCCAAGATAGCATCGCGGCATCAAGCTTCGGGCGAAGGATCAATGGCGCATGCCGCATGAGCATCCACCTGACGGCCTTCATAGGGATTCCAGGGGCAGCCCAAGGCGAACAATAGCCAAAGGAGACCTCCCCGGCGTTCGCATAACTGGTCTCCAGTGCTGGACCCGACTGCCTATCGACAACGACGACTTCGTGCCCGAGCTTTGCAAGTTGATATGCGGTTGCGACGCCGATAACGCCCGCGCCTAAAATCGTGACTTTCATCGTTTCGGTCCAATGTTCTGTTTAAACGATAGCGACGGGAGGCATTTGCCGCGATCGCGTCAGCGATATTCTCTGCGGAAGCGAGAACCGAGGCCTGTGAGAATTTCGTAGGCGATCGTGCCCGCGTCAGCTGCCAGCGCCTAGATTGTCTGATGAGGACCGATCACTTCGACGAGGCTTCCGAGACCGAGTGCATCATCAGGCAGACCGGAGATGTCGACTGTCATGCTGTCCATCGAGACGCGACCCAGGATGGGCAGACGTTGACCGCGGTAGTAGACGGCCCCGCGACCGCTCAGACTCCGTGGGAGACCGTCAGCATAGCCGGCGCAAAGAGTGGCAAGCCGGGTGCTGCCGGTGGTAACGTGCGTTCCACTGTAGCCGACCAGCGTGCCGCACGGTCCGTGCGGGTCTGCGCAACTGCAATCGAGAGGCTCACGACTGGCTCCATCGGATTTGCGACACTTGCCTGCGCCGCGCCGCCATAGAGCGCGATCCCCGAACGGACAAGAGCACTGTGATAGTCCTTGCCCATCAGTACGCCAGCCGAGTTGGCAAAGCAGAATGGTACCGGGGCAAATTCCTGTGTCACCATCAGCATTTCTGCAAGCTGCGCAGCATTCTGCCCCTTGGTGGGCTCATCTGCAGAGGCGAGATGGCTCATCACGTAGAGAATCTCGAGTTCCGGTGATTGCGCTATTTCCATGCGCACCACAGCGCGCTCGGCGGGCGCAAATCCGAGCCGTGACATGCCGGTATCGAATTGTAGAATAGCAGGCAGACGCCTACCTTCGACGCGCCCGAGCGCGCCACCGCTGAAGCTGGCATAAGGCGTTGATGACGGGAATGATGTGGGCTGAAGCGCAAGCGGGCTCCGCGACGGGCAGCAGGCCATTCAGCACAAAGAGCTGAGCGTCGTTTGGAAGATGAGGCCGCAGCGCAATGGCTTCCTCCGCTTGCGCCACAAAAAAGTGTCTGCAGCCTGCATCGAGCAATGACCTCGCCACCTGGATGGCACCCAGACCATAGGCGTCGGCGTTGACGACTGCCGCAACGCTGGCCGGGTTCGCCAAAGCTGCGATACGCTCAAAATTCCGGCGCAGTGCGGTCAAGTCGACGGTCATGTAGCCGCGAAAGCCCTGTGCTTCCCCATCTACAAGCGGCTGCGGAGCAGTTCGGTCGAATTTGTTTTCGCTTTGCATGACGAAAGGCGTAGCGCAATAATCGAGCAAATGCCGCGCATTCGTTGCTTGATTATTCCGCTAGTGCTTTGGCGCGGTAAAGCTGCTACTTTTGCAGGTCCCAAGGGACGAGACACGGTCCGCCTGTTGCATTCCGGGTAGCTGCACCAGGCGCACGCATCGACGGCCTTCTTGAACCGAGCAGCGCTGCGGTCCCGAAAAGCCGTTACAAAGCACAGATGCTCTGTCGGAAAGCCTGTCGCGGCAGCAAGAGCTTGGAGCGCTTCTTTGCGGCGCTCGTTAAGGATGGGCCGGAGCCAGGTCCACAAAGACCGCGTCGGGAAGAGCCTTGTCGGTCTTAATGTCGATCCCGATCGTTGTCGCGAGATGATCGTCCATCTCGATGACCTTGTTGCCGCTTTCGGTGACGAACAGAACAGCGGGATTCACCAGGAACTTCGGAGCAAACTCCTCGATGACCGCCTTGGTGATGTCGGAGCTGGGGCCGGGCTTCATCCGCCGCGTTTCGCCGTTGGGGAAGGTGACCAGCAGTCGGTCGTCGGCGGCGGAAGCGCCTTTGCGGACGAGCGTGATGTGCGCCATATCGCGGACATCAAACCTAACTTGATATTGCCACTGCGAGGTCACGAGGCCCTACCGCTTCGCCATGCACTGGCTCATTCTATGCCAGTTCGCTCTGGTTAGAAAACGAGACATCGCCAACTTCTGCCACCACAAAGCCCACCAGACTTTATGTGGCGAACTTTAGAATTCACCTGATTAGTATGTTCATGAGCAACTACGCGGCGGGCAACACGGTAAGTTCATCCTGCCCTACAGCCACGATCTTATCGACCGAGAACCCGTTGAATCTCGCCATTTGCGTATAGGCGCCCACATTCTGGAATTCAATCCAATCGCCTTCGTGCAAATCGCGTGGCAGTGAATACGAGAATCCAAGCCTGTCCGTGCCGTCGCAAGTTGGGCCGAAGATGATGAAGTCCTGCCACTCCTCAGTCTGGATCAGCCGTCCCCCACGCCAAGCACGGGCGGGGAGCAGAAAATATTGCCGGGCAGGTGAGAGCCCGCTGTAGATGCCCGCGCCGCAGTAGAGCGCCCCGTCTTTTCTTAAGATCACCCGGCAAAACAAAGAGATGCTATCATGAACCAGTGCTCGTCCGGGCTCACACAAGAGTTCAACACGCTTCAGTGCATCCGTTTCGCGCACAAGTTTCGTGATGTCGGAGAGCATGCTCAAGGGAGAGTTATAGGGGACGTTCAGATAATGGCCGGGAAAGCCGCCACCAATATCGAGCGCTGTGGGAGCCGGAGAAACAGCTTCAATAATGTCGACGGCCGCCCGAATGCCATGCAGGTACGGATCGACAACGATCGTTTGGGAACCTGGGTGAAAGGCCAAGCCCGTGGTCCAGCGCGATTGCGCGTTGACGAGACCCAGCAGACGGCTCGCTTCGGCGGGCGAGACACCAAACTTGCCGTTTAAGTCTAAGATGGCGCACGTCCCGCTACACTTGAACCGGACGTAGATTCGTATTTCCGGATCATGCGACGGCAGCACCTCAAGGAGCTTCCGCAGCTCGGCTTCGCAATCGATGACATAGTCGCGAACCCCCAGATCTCGGAACGTCCGTTCGATATCGCGACGAGATTTCACGGGATTCATGAACCATGAACAGGCCCGGGGAACAGTCGAATGGACAAGGCGGGCTTCGGCCAGCGACGCCACGTCGAATCCGGCCACTCCAGCGCGAGAGACCGCGTGAAGAATTTTGGGCAACGGATTCGCCTTCACCGCATACAGCACGCGTCCTGAGAAATGCTCGGTGAATTCGCGCGTGACGGATGCAAGACGCCCCTCATCGAACGTATAGAAGGCATCAACTTCCGCACTTTCCAATGATCTTACCAAGCTCATATTGCACCATTCCTCGCGCGCCAGAAGGGGAGTAGCCAGCGCCGTTGTTGCCGGCTGCGAGAGCAACGACCATGCCAGCGCTCCCCACGCGTTGAACCGCCTGATTACGCTTTGAAACAGCTCGCCATGCGCCACGGCGCGCGATGTCTTCTTTCGTACACGGCTGTGAAAAGCCAGACAAAGATCGAGGGGCCGCGCTGGGTCCCCGCAAACTTCAACGGGTTACCTCGCTCAGCGTCGATCCTCCGCAGCTTCTCGTCAACATCAACAGGCAAGCCTCCTCGTTTTCTCTAATTGCGCGCCACAGGACCTTTGGAGCGAATATCCTTGGCGCGAATCAACGCGACATTGCCGAACGCTTCAGTAATGGCCGATTCAAAGGCAAAGAGCGTTTCGACGGTTTCTCCTGGACGAGAGGTGCCAGTGGCGTGCCCTTGCTTGGCGAGGCATTGGCTGCACTCGAATGCGAAGTCGACGAGATCATCGAACGGTATTCGCACGGGATCGTCGTCGGACGCCTCGTCGACGTCGGACTGTCCCAGCGGCTGTCTGGCCTCGCATATTAAAACTCCGAGTATGTCGAGATCGGCTCTCGCCCGATTTCAACCTGATCGCTGCCGCAGGCTCTCCTGTTTGCTCCATGGCGGACCAGCAGGATTTAGATGGTGAAGCGCGCTGCGCACGCCTCGTGCGCCTGGGCTAGGGCCATACGCGTATTTTGGCCGCAACGCTCATTCTTGGATTATGGCTAGTCGTGCAAGTTGAAGCCCGCAAGCAGTTGTCGATCCAGAATCGCGATTTCGCGTTGAGTATTGCCGATGAACTCAAGGATGCCCGCCTTGCCTTTCGGACGCTCGTCCAATTTGTCCAGAGGCCGGCGAAGGCCAGAAGGCGGGCGGTCCTCTTCGCGTGCGATAGCGCACAGCACGGTGCTGATGATCTCTTTCGCAGAACGCGTGATACGCACGCGACTTGGGTACGGCGGCACAGTGTCGCACCCTGGCAGCGACGCCAAGAGCGCTAGGTCCACTGGCGGGTACACTGGAACGCCTTCAATCAAAAATTGACGTACTTTCAGCTGGATAGGCGAGGGTTCGATTCCGCCCCTGTGCTCCGCATCGGTACTCTGCTCCTTGCGGCGACGGGCCGCTTGGAGTCCTCCCTTCACATCGGAGCGACAGGTTCCTGTGTTCCTTGTCAAAGCCTGATCCGAGGTCACGCCGCCTTCATGCCGGACGCCGGTTGGGCAGTCAGCAGGCTCCCCCCCAACCCTTGCTCGCGGGATAGACATCCTGATCCCGGTTTCGACGTCGATAGAACATGTTACGACACGTCATCAGCGGTTTACTTACGTTCGTCTCCTCGGACCTCACCTGACGGAGTTTCCTCCGCCTATTCTTCCAACGCTCACCACCAGGGCTCTTTACCCTCGCAGCTCGGACTGGTTTGAAGTCTTCCCCTGCAGGCCGACCTCGGAGGGCCCTCCTCCATCTCTGACAAAGCTTCGTCAGGCTTCATGCCGAAGCCTGACTTCCACAGCACACGATGTCCTCATTGCTTGAGCGACCGCCACAGCCGCTCGATGAAGACGTTGTCCATCCAACGACCGCGGCCATCCATGGAGATCTTGATCCCTGCGCCGGCCAACGCGCCGGGTGAAGGCGCACTGGTGAACTGACTGCCCTGGTCGGAGATCGAGAAGCTGCACGCCAAGATCGGACAACTGACAGTCGAGCGCGATTTTTTAGCACGGAGGTCCGGAAGATGAGCACGCCGGACCGTCGAGGAATGCTCGATCGCGCCGACCCAGGCGCTGTCGATCCGCCGGCAATGCATGTTGCTTGGCATCGCGCACTCTGGGGTCTACCGGCCGCCACGGCCGGCCAACGACAACGGCCTTGCCATGATGCAGCGGATCGACGAGCTGTTCACCGCCTGGCCGTTCCTGGGCTCGCGGCGAATGACCACTATGCTGAAGGCTGAGGGGCTTCAGGTCAATCGCAAACGCGTGCAGCGCCTGATGCGCAAGATGGGCATCGCGGCGCTGGGACCGAAGCCGAACACGACGAAGCCGGCGCCGGGACCGGCCAAACCAGGTGTGGGCGGCCGACATCACGTATTTGCCCATCGGCCGTGGCTTTCTTTCTCTATCTCGTCGCCGTCATCGACTGGGCGAGCCGTGCGGTTCTGGCGTGGCGGTTGTCGAACACGATGGACGTCTCGTTCTGCGTGGCGGCTCTGGAAGAGGCGCTGGCGACGTACGGCACGCCGGAGATTTTCAACACGATCGTCATGTTGCGCAGCAGATAGGGATAGATCTTGTGGCCTCGCGTTCGCGCACGTCCTCGCTCTCCCGCCGGACACCCGCGTCAAAAGCTCGGGCCGCCTGGTCCAGCAGTTGCTTCTTCCAGGCATAGATCTGGTCCGCGTGAACCTCATGGCGCTGGCCAGATCGGCCACCGTCGCCTACTCCCGCACGGCTTCCAGCGCGATCTTTGCCTTCAACGCCGCGTCGATCTTCCGTCGTGTCTTTTCGTCATCATGCCCTCCGTCTATCAAACGGAGCGGCCCTTTTCCAACTAAGCCTCCGGTCCTAAAATCGGGGTCCATTTCAATCATGGTTGCGGGAACACGTTCCAACGGCACCAGAGGTGATCTCTTCACTGACGGTCCGTGTCGTTGTGATGAGCCGTGTCCGGTTGAAGACGTGCATGTAGGACGTCCGACAGTAAGGCTGGCGCGTAGCCCGCCGCCTCAGTGCGAAGCACGAGGTTTTTGCCATTCTTTAAGCAACACTCGCACCACCCCTTTTGCGGCACACTGATTGCTAGGGACGCGGGGCAGAGCCGTTGGTTGCTGCGGATTTTGGAGGGCGGCAGCGACGCCCGCCAAGTCCGGATGTAATGTAGGTTTTGCGATGAGCCGGATGAGGCGGTCCGACAGTCGACCTTCTGCCCCGCGCGGTCTCGAAAGACCGCGCTGGTCGGCTGCCTTCATTTCACTGGTTAGTACATGTGCTCTTTACTTATGCTGGAGTCGCCGGAATTCCGAGAAGCCCTAAGGCTACGAGAAGAGCTCAAAGCGAAGCTCCTTCGCGCTCAATTGGATGTGGCCAGGTATAAGGCTGAGTTGTCGGAACTCGAGCAAAGGATGGTGAGGGATCTTGATCTTAGAACGGAACTGATCTGTTGGTAGCAGCGTCGTTCGCGATGGGTCGCTTCGCTGTTCAAATTCTGCGAGTGAGAGCGAGGATGTTATGCCCAAGACCACCGCTGGTAAGGCCAAACAGGGTGCCGTTATAGATGGCAACCGAACAAGCGGGAGTTCGCTGTCACAATTTCGCGGGATCGATCATATTGCGATTGCTGTGCTCGACCTTGAAGCCTCTATTGAGTTTTTTCGGGACGTGCTGGGCTTTGAATTGAAATGCCGGTTTCACATCAAGGGTCGAGCGACCGGCATGCTATCTGCCGAGCTTGAGACCCGAGGAATCAGGTTTGTTCTGTGCCAAGGCACTGAACCGACGTCTCAGGTCTCAGAGCTCGTGCGCCATCACGGCGTTGGAGTTGCTCATATCGCTCTTGAGGTCGATGACGTCGATGCTGCTGTAGAGGCTCTAAAATCTCGTGGCTTGGGATTCGATACGAGTGTGATTCGAGGTCCTGGATTGACGCAGGCCTTCTCAAGTCGGTCCATTGAAACGGGGCTTAGCTTCGAAATCATTCATCGAGGCGGAGAGACTGGCTTTCTCGAATCGAATGTCCAGCAGCTTTTCGACCAACTTGAGCAGTCTGGAAAATATTGAGCAATAGGACGTGTACACCTCGATGAGTCATGTCGGACACCGGTGTGATTTTATCCTTCCACGCTTTTCCAAGACTCCAGGATGAATGTCAGGTCGCAAAAATCAGTAATGAACTTCCTGAACGAAGTCTCCAGTCTGTTTCCGTCAGCTGTCTCGCTAGCGTCAGGCAGACCGAGTGACCGGTTCTTCGATAGGCTCAATCCCCAGGTTTTGTTGAACGCGGTGAACGTGTATCAAAACGATTCAGTTGGTGGTCACGGGGGCGCCCACGGATGGGCTCACTTGCTGCAGTATGGACGAACGGCCGGCATCATCAACGAGCTCGTTGCGCAACAGGTGCAATGCGATGAGGGGGTTCCGGCGAGCGCGGACCGCGTACTGATCACCTCAGGATGCCAGGAAGCAGTCGCCCTCTGCCTGCCGGCGCTCTGTCCGGAGCCGTCGGATGTGCTGCTGGTCTGCAATCCCACCTATATCGGTGCGATCGGTGCAGCCAAGGCTACAGGAGTCGCTGCCGCGGCGTTGTCCAATTCAGAACCTTGCCTTGCTGACGCGATCGAGCTCGCCGTGCTGCAATTGCGCCAGAAAAGTCAACAGGCCCGGGCAATATATCTTATCCCCGATTTTGACAATCCGACCGGACGTGTTCTCGATGCAGACGAGCGACGCAACATCCTCCAAGTGTGCGCCAGACACCGGCTCGTCGTTTTAGAGGACAACGCATATGGGCTGTTTCGGTATGACGGCGATCCGGTACCCCCGATGGCCGCTTTGGATGAGGTCGGAAGTGTTATTTACCTTTCCACATTCTCGAAGACAATAAGCCCAGCTCTTCGCGTCGGAGCTGCAAGCCTGCCCGACACGATGTTTGGAGACGCTGCTGCTCGTCGGTCGCTTTGGGAAGATCTGGTCCAGCGCAAGAGCTTCGTTACCGTCAATACGAGCCAAATTGCCCAAGCGATCGTCGCGGGGCTCTTGATTCAAAACGGAGGACGTTTAGGCGATTGGATACGACCGGCTCTGGATTGGTACCGTGAAAATCGCGACATTATGTTGTGTGAGCTGGACAGTGTATTTTCGCCTTTCTCTGATCAAATTCGATGGAGCCGTCCCTCCGGTGGCTTCTTTCTAACTCTTGATCTTCCTTTCAGATTTGGCGCGGACTGCGCAGACGAGTGTGCAAGGCGTGACCATGTCATCGTTACGCCGTTGAGCTTCTTCGCGTTGGATAACTCTCAAGACTGCAGGATACGATTAGCTTTTAGCGCGGTTACTCCCGAGCAAATCCGAACCAGTGTGACAGGTTTGGGTCACTATGTAGCGCGGCGCCTGGAGCAGAAATTGCTGAGGCTGCGCGACGGAGGGGCCCGGGGGTGAAGATAGTCGATCGCTTTCCTTTGGTGGACGCCAGCCGCGCACCTATGGCGGTATTCAGACGCAGCACCAGACGCTCGATCGGGTTACGCGCCACAGTACGTAAATAGTCAATTGGCGCGAGATCCTGAGTCCCGGGGGGATTGTTCTGAAGTGATCGACCGCGTGACCGTTGAAGACAAGTTTGCCTCGTTCGCGGCTCGCGGATTGCTTGTTATGGCCACGGCGCACGTTAGGAGGGATCTGTGCCAGTCTCATCGAGTTGCGAAATAGGCGATTGTGATAGACAGCAATCTGCAGCCCCATCAACCTCGTCTAGCGTCTTTGTTGGCAGTGGGACGCTAGCTATCAGTAAGCGCGAAGCCGATACCCTTGCTTCAGAATTCGAATGAACGTGCGAAAGAAGCCTCCGGCTTGGACGGAGGTTTCGGATGGGATTGGACAGCAAAA
>NZ_JADPJC010000116.1:0-35854 GCF_023073215.1 Bradyrhizobium sp. 35 | reverse complement strand
GGTGTTGACATAGGCAACGACAGGCACGCCGGGGAATTTTTCGCGGAGCAGGCGGACGTCGGCGCCGGTGATGCTGGCAGCGAGCGAGCAGCCGGCGCGCGTATCAGGAATAAGCACCGTCTTGTCCGGATTGAGCAGTTTCGACGTCTCCGCCATGAAGTGCACGCCGCACTGGACGATGATGCCGGCCTTCACCCTGGTGGCTTCGACCGCGAGCTGGAGCGAATCACCGCCGATGTCGGCGACGCAGTGGAAGATCTCCGGCGTCTGGTAATTGTGCGCGAGGATCACCGCGCCCCGGGCCTGCTTCAGCTCGTTGATCGCCTTGATCGTCGGGGCCATCAGCGGCCATTCGATCGGCGGGATGACACGTTTCACGCGCTCGTAAAGCGGTGCGGTGGCTCGCTCGACCTCCGGCGTCCATTCCAGTGAAGGCATCGGCAGCGAAGGTCCGGTTCGCGACTGCTTGGCCTGTGCCGGGGTGATCACGTGGCCCTGCGGCCGGTTGGCAAAGTCGTCGGGGCCGTAAATTCCAGTTAGCGGCATCCAAGCCTCCCGTGCATGTCATTTGTACTCATTTTGAGCATATATAAAGCCTGAGAAATCCGGCCGACAGGCCGGGGATCATTCGATATGCTCGATATGAGCAAATATAAAATAACACGTCGTGTTGGGAGCCGCCAGATCTTGCCGCACACGTTTCCGTTAAGTCGCGCCCGGCGCGTCGGCTGAGGCCGCGAGGAAATGCAATGCTCCCGCGCCAGCTCTTCGCGGAATGCAATCGTTTTTGACTTGGGGTTTCCATGCAGATGCATTAAACGAGCTGGCTCGCGGCCGCCATTTGCGAATCCGCGACCACGCACGAGGAACAGCATGTCGATACAGATGGGTGAGCTCGGTTCGGTCTCCCGTTCCTCCTCCTGGCGCACGCCGGCGATCATCATTCTCTGCGGCTGCGCGATCGGGATGCTCGGGTTCGGCCCGCGCTCGGCGCTGGGCTTCTTCGTACAGCCGATGAGCCATGAATATGCCTGGGGCCGCGACGTGTTCGGCCTCGCGATCGCGTTTCAGAATTTGCTGTGGGGACTGGGCCAGCCCGTCGCCGGCGCGGTCGCCGATCGCTTCGGCCTGTTCCGGGTGATGTGCGTCGGCGCTCTGCTCTATGCCGGGGGCTTGCTCCTGATGCGCTACTCATCGACGCCGCTGTCGCTCAACATCGGCGCTGGTGTCATGGTCGGCTTCGGTCTCGCCGGCTGCTCGTTCAATCTGGTGCTCTCGGCCTTCACCAAGCTCTTGCCGGCCGAGAAGCGCGGCCTTGCGCTCGGCGCCGGCACTGCGGCGGGATCGTTCGGGCAATTCCTGTTCGCGCCGATCGGTGTGGCCCTAATCGACAATTTCGGCTGGCAGCAGGCGCTCACCGTGTTCGGCTTCCTGATGCTGCTGATCATCCCGTTGTCGCTGGCGCTCTCGACGCCGCCGGTCGCAAGCGCGGCAAATGCGGCGCCTGCGGACCAGCAGACCTTCACCAAAGCGCTCGCGGAAGCCTTCGGCCATCGCTCCTACGTGCTGCTTGTCCTCGGCTTCTTCACCTGCGGCTTCCAGCTTGCCTTCATCACGGTGCATCTGCCGGCCTTCCTGGTCGATAGCGGCATCTCCACGCAGATCGGCGGCTGGGTGATCGCGGCGATCGGCCTGTTCAACATCATGGGATCGCTCAGCGTCGGCTATCTCCAGAACAGCCTGCCCAAGCGCTACATCCTCTCGACCATCTATTTCACCCGCGCGCTTGCGACGCTTGCCTTCATCTCGTTTCCGATCACGCCGTTCTCGGCGATTGCGTTCGGCGCGGTCTCCGGCCTGACCTGGCTGTCGACCGTGCCACCGACCTCGGCACTGGTCGCGATCATGTTCGGCACGCGCTGGTTCGCCACGCTCTATGGCTTCGCCTTCGTCAGCCATCAGGTCGGCGGCTTCCTCGGCGTCTGGCTCGGCGGCATCGTGTTCGAGCGGTTCGGTTCCTACACGCCGATCTGGTGGCTCTCGATCCTGTTCGGCGTGCTCTCGGCGCTGATCAATCTTCCGATCGTGGAGAAACCGGTCCAGCGGACGGTTGCGCAGCCTGCCTGATCGGCTAAACATCCCCTGAAACAAGTCAGGGAGTTTTGCTGTGGCGACGTTCAAGGCGATCCGGATCGACAAGGCGGACAAGGGCACCACCGCGCAGCTCACGCAGTTCGACGAAGCCGAACTGATGGAGGGCGACGTCACCGTCCGCGTGGAATGGTCGACGTTGAACTACAAGGACGGCCTTGCGCTCACCGGCAAGGCGCCGGTGGTGCGCCGCTTCCCGATGATTGCCGGCATCGACTTCGCCGGCACCGTCGAGCAGTCCTCGCATCCGCAATGGAAGGCGGGCGATAAGGTTGTCTGCACCGGCTGGGGCATGGGCGAGACCCATCTTGGCGCCTATGCCGAGAAGGCGCGGGTGAAAGGCGACTGGCTGGTCGCTCTTCCGCAGGGCCTATCGGCGCGCGACGCCATGGCGATCGGCACTGCCGGCTTCACCGCGATGCTGTCCGTGCTGGCGCTGGAGAAGCACGGAGTGTCGCCGAACAGCGGTCCGGTCGTGGTGACGGGGGCTGCAGGCGGCGTCGGCTCGGTTGCGACCGCCGTGCTCTCGAAGCTCGGCTATCACGTCATCGCCTCCACCGGACGTGCGTCCGAAGCGGACTATCTGAAAGAGATCGGCGCGGCTGAGGTGATCGACCGCAACGAATTGTCGGCGGCCGCCAAGCCCATCGCCAAGGAGCGCTGGGCGGGTGGCGTCGACAGCGTCGGCTCGACCACGCTCGCAAACCTGCTGTCGATGACGAAGTACGGCGGCGCGATCGCGGCCTGCGGCTTGGCTGCCGGCATGGACCTGCCGTCTTCCGTCGCACCCTTCATTTTGCGCGGGGTGTGCCTTCTCGGCATCGATTCCGTGATGTGCCCGATCGAGCCGCGGAAAGCTGCCTGGCAACGCCTGGCGTCCGATCTGGACCGGTCAAAACTAGCTGAAATTACTCACGAAATTCCGCTTTCTGAAGTTCCGGAGTGGGGCGCGAAAATCCTCGCCGGCCAGGTCCGCGGTCGCACCGTTGTAAAAATTGTCTAACGGCGTTCAGACTTTACCAACCATGCTGCTTCAATGTCGCCATGGTTAGTATGGTAAGCAGCAGGTAAAGAGATAAGGCATAGCCCGCTGCGGGGTTGGTTCGGAGTTGAGCATGCTTGCGCGTATTGTGTTGGGGGCGGTCACGGCGGTAGCGACGCTTACGCCGGCCATTGCTGGAAGCATGAACGCCGATGAGGCGCGCCGCTTCGTCGCCGGGAAGGTGTTTGCTTTCACCTGCTTTGACGGCACCCGGGGCGCGGGCCGCATCATGGACGACCTCGGCGCCGCCGGCGCCGTGCAGTTCTCGGGTGCAGGTCCGGTGAAACATCTCCGCCTGCCCGGCAACACGCTGCAGATCCGCGGCCAGAACGTCTGCGCCTCGATCAAGGGCATTCCGTTCGAGCCCTGTTTCAACCTTGAAAAGACCGACGATCGCAGTTTCCGCGGCTCGGTATCGGGGATGGGCTTCGCCTATTGCGACTTCCATCACCAGGGCGGCAACCAGATGCTGATGGCGCGGGCCGTCGCGCGGCCGCGCTCGCTGCGCACCTCGGAACACACGGGTTCGGTCGGCACGCCCAACACCGAAGTCGCCGCGCGTGTCGAGACCCCGCGCGTCGAGAGTAGCCGGCTCGAGCCGGTGAAGCCGCAGGTCAAATCGGAGCCCGCCAGGGACGACGCCCCGCTGGAGCTGCGCCGCTCCACCCAGTGAGTTGGTGCGCGGGACAGTCCGCGCACTTTGTCGTTGAGAGCTGCCATCAGACACGAAGCCGCCGCGCCGTAGTCATACGGACGGCGGCTTTCATGCGTTGGTAGCTGTTCGCGCCCCAGTTTGCGTACGGCCGGGGGCGCGGCCCGATAAAAGGGTTCAACGATGTCGCTGTACTTCTTCCGTATCAGCACGGGCCGCTATTCCGGTGCTGCCGACCAGCCATATGAGTTCGAGGACCGCGCCGCGGCCTGGACCGAGATGACCGAAGTCTGTGCCAATTTGCTCGGCGGCATCTCGCGCGGCCTGAAACAGGATGCCGAATGGCGCATGGAGCTGCTCGACGAGAACAAGGAGCCGGTGTTCCGGATCAGCTTGATTGGCGAGAGCCAAAAGGCCCTTGGTCGCACTGGCTAGAAATCGGGCATCCTACCGCCGCGTGTGGTTAACCTGTTAAGCGCGCGGACCGTGCCGTTTTTCAAGGGATTTTCCGGTAAGTCCGGTATTTGTCCGGGGGCGATCGTTAACCAGATCACCACACCTGAAGCTCAGTTTTTAGGCAAGGGCGATCAACGCCGAGGGCGGCCGACAATGACTTGGCCGCGCAACCCGGGAAACGCCCTCATGTCGAGACTCATCCAGAATCTGCAAATCGGTACCAAGCTCGCGCTCGCTTCGGCGTTCGGCGTTGTTCTCGTCGGCGCCATGATCGCGAGCCAGGTCATCGGCAACAACAACGTGGGGCATTCCAACCAGGCCGCGCTTGCGCAGCAGGAATTGGTGCGCGAGGCTACCGAAGCCAAGCTTGGGATACGCGGCTTGCAACTCGCCGTACGGGACATGCGTCTCGCCAACAATCAGGGTGACTTGCAAAAGGCGAGCGAGCTTCTGCTGGAGCGGTCGAAAGCCCTGAACGGCGTTGTCGATTCCATGCTCAGGTTGTCGCACGCCCCGGAAAACCGCGCGCGGATGGAGAAGCTCAAGTCTACGTCGGCCGATTACCTGAAGGGCGCGCAGCAGAACGCCTCTGTTCGCAGCGAGGCCATTGCGGTTGCGGCCACGGACCCCGTCCGCGCCGCCAAGATTTCCGAGGAAGGCGCGCGCCAGATCCGCGAGGTGACGCTGCCGCTTGCCACACAGCTGGACAATTTGACCAGCGAGATTGCCGATTTCGCCAAGCACAAGAGCGATGAAGAAATCGCTGCCGCGAGCCAGGAGATGGCCGTGAGCGAGCGTCTCGGCATGGTGGTCGGTGCGTGCGCCGTGCTCGTCCTCATCGGTTCGTGGCTGATGTCCTTCCTGACCATCGCGCGGCCGATCCGCGCGCTCACGGTTGCCATGGACAAGCTCGCTGGTGGTGACTTCTCTGTTGTCCTGCCGGGTCTCGGCCGCAAGGACGAGGTCGGCGGTGTCACCGCGGCCGTCGAGAAATTCAAGGTCGTGTCGGAGCAGAAGGCGCGCCAGGAAGCGGAAGCCAAGATGCGGCAGGACCAGGTGGCGGCCGAGCAGCGCAAGGCCGATATGCGCAAGCTTGCTGATAGTTTCGAAGGCGCCGTCGGCGAGATCGTCGATACGGTGTCGTCGGCCGCGACGGAGCTCGAGGCTTCGGCCTCGACGTTGACCTCGACGGCGGAGCGGGCACAGGAACTGACGATAGTTGTGGCTGCGGCCTCCGAGGAGGCGTCGACCAACGTGCAATCGGTGGCGTCGGCCACGGAAGAGCTGTCGTCTTCAATTACGGAGATTAGCCGCCAAGTGCAGGAATCGGCGCGGGTCGCGAGCGAGGCGGTTACCCAAGCCCGAACCACGACCGACCGTGTCGGAGAATTGTCCAAGGCGGCGGCTCGCATTGGCGACGTGGTCGAGCTGATCAACACCATCGCCGGCCAGACCAACCTGCTGGCGCTTAATGCCACCATCGAGGCGGCACGCGCCGGCGAGGTCGGTCGCGGTTTTGCGGTGGTGGCTTCCGAAGTGAAGGCGCTTGCCGAGCAGACCGCGAAGGCGACCGGCGAGATCGGCCAGCAGATTTCCGGCATTCAGGCCGCGACGCAGGACTCCGTCGCCGCCATCAGCGCCATCAGCAACACCATTGAAAAGCTGTCCGAGATATCGTCCACGATCGCGGCGGCCGTCGAGGAGCAGGGCGCGGCGACGCAGGAGATCTCGCGCAACGTGCAGCAGGCGGCCGAAGGCACCCATCAGGTCTCGTCCAACATCACCGACGTGCAGCGCGGTGCAGGCGAAACCGGCTCGGCATCGTCGCAGGTGCTGGCAGCCGCGCGGTCATTGTCCGGCGACAGCAACCGCCTCAAGCTCGAGGTCGGCAAGTTCCTCGACACCGTGCGCGCCGCCTAAGAACCTCGTTCCAGACAGTTCGGAAGACGCCCTGCCTCCTCAGGCGGGCGTTTTTGCATCCTGATCTTCGCCGCGAACGTCTCGCGCATGACTTCGGCGAACGTCGGCTGCAAAAGCAAACAGTGGCGACCTCAAGCTGAAATTTACAACTTTCTGGCGAGATTATCTCTTCCATTTCAACTGTTTGGGTTGAAATCTCAGTATTTCTCCGAGCCCTCCCGTTAACCAGAATGAGTAACCCCAAGGAATAGATTCTCCGGCAAGGGCGATCAACGTCCATGCAGCCGGCAAGGACTTGGCTGCGTGTTTCCTTTGGGGGAAACGTACCATGTTGAGCCCTGCTCATCATCAGCAGGTCCGAACTCAGTCCGCCAGCGCGTGGAGTCGGCTCGGACATGTTCGGATCGGCACGATCTTGCCGATCATCATCTCTGCCCTGGTCTTGCTTGGGTTGGCCTCGGCCGGATTCATCGCCTATGAGGCCGTCCTCAAGAGGCGAGAGTCCGAGGCATTCCTGAAGGTCAATGCAGTTGCCCAACTGCTGCTGCGCAGCGCAGGACATTGGGCGATTGAACGCGGGCTGACCAACGCCGTGCTGAAGTCTCCTGATGTCGTCAGTGCCGAGCGCCGTGCGGAAATCGCAAAGGCGCGCGCGACGGCCGACGAGGCCTTTCGCCAAGCCGTCCTCGATATCAGCGCGATTCCCGAAATGACGGCGGGGCAAAGACAGATTGCGGACGCAGCGACGAAATTCGAGGCGCTGCGTCTCCTGCGTGAGAAAGCCGACGCGGGAATGTCGCGCTCGCGCGTTGAACGCGAGCCTGACCTCGTAGATGGCTTCGCGCCAACGATTACGGAGGTGATCGACGTCGCGAGCAACCGCTTGCGGCTGACGCTCGAAACACTCACCAGCCCGCCCGTGGCAAGGCTGGCCCAGCTCATCGGCTTGCGACATCTGACAGCTCAGATGGCCGAGAATGCCGGAAGGGAGCGGGCCCTGCTGGCTGGGGTCGTCGGTGCGCGCGCGAAGCTCGGGATGGAGGGCTATGAGCGCCTTTCGGCGCTGCGGGCCAAGGTCGAACTCGCATGGGACACGGTATTGCCGGTGCGGCTGCGTTCGGACCTCGCCCTGCAGATCGGCGAGGCGATGACGGAGGTCGAGAAATCCTATTTTGGTGCCTACGGTGAAACGCGGGTGACTGTGCTCGCCGGTGGCGAAGACGGGGACTACAGAATCACGGGACCCGAGTACTTCACGCGGGCCACCGCCGGCATCAATGCAGTGCTGAAGCTCGGTGAAGCCATTGGCGCGGCCGCTGACCGCGAAGCCACGATGCAGGCAGAGGTCAGCACTCGTAATGTTGTTTTCACGGTCGTGTTGCTCTGCGCCTCGGTGATGCTCGCTGGCCTCAGTTTCTGGATCACCTTTGGCCGGATCCTCAAGCCGCTTTCAGCCATTTCGGTTGCGATGGGTGGGCTCGCCAATGGCGACTTCACGACGGTCGTGCCTGGCACCTGCCGAGGTGACGAGGTCGGCGAGATGGCGCGGACCGTTGAAGTCTTCAAGCAAAACGGGCTCGAAGTCGAACGCATGCGGGGCGATCACGCTGCGGCCGAGAGCCGGGCAGCCGAGCAGCGCAAGGCGGAGATGCGGAAGCTGGCCGACGGCTTCGAAGCCGCGATCGGGGAGATCGTCGACACCGTCTCCTCGGCAGCGACCGAGCTCGAAGCCTCGGCGTCGACCCTCACATCGACCGCGGAGCGTGGGCAGCAGCTCACGACCATGGTTGCTGCGGCCTCCGAGGAGGCGTCCACCAACGTGCAAGCGGTGGCGTCGGCCACCGAGGAGCTGTCGTCTTCTATCACCGAGATCAGCAGGCAGGTGCAGGAATCGGCCCGCGTGGCCAACGAAGCTGTCGGCCAGGCGCGTGTCACCACTGAGCGCGTCAGCGAATTGTCCAGGGCGGCGACGCGGATCGGCGACGTGGTCGAGCTGATCAACACCATCGCGGGTCAGACCAATCTCCTGGCGCTCAACGCGACCATCGAGGCCGCGCGCGCCGGCGAAGCCGGTCGCGGCTTTGCGGTTGTGGCCTCCGAGGTCAAGGCACTCGCCGAACAGACCGCGAAGGCCACTGGCGAGATCGGGCAGCAGATCGCCAGCATCCAGACCGCGACCGAGCATTCGGTCGGCGCAATCAAGGACATCAGCGGCACTATCGAGAAGCTCTCGGAGATTTCCTCTACCATCGCGGCTGCCGTGGAAGAGCAGGGCGCGGCGACACAGGAAATCTCCCGCAACGTGCAGCAGGCGGCGGAAGGCACCCATCAGGTCTCGGCCAACATCACCGATGTGCAGCGCGGCGCGAACGAGACCGGCTCGGCGTCGTCGCAGGTGCTGGCGGCGGCCCAGTCGCTCTCTGGCGACAGCAACCGCCTCAAGCTCGAGGTCGGCAACTTCCTCGATACCGTGCGCGCAGCATGACGCGGTCGCCGTCACCAATCATCGATCGACTACAACCGACGCGCGAAGACGCGCGGTGGTTCGCATGCGTTCGCAGTTGGGATGTCGCGGCGCGATGAGCCGCACGGTTAACCTTCCGGAAAACCGATGCAGTCATGATCTCCGTAATATTCCGGGTGCCGAGTCGCCCTCCTCGTATTGCGTATCAATCGTATTGGAGCACATTCCATGAGTGGCCCTTCCATTCGTCTCACCCATAAGGTCATGGCGATCGGACTGTTCGGATTGTTGGGTCTCGTCGCCTTCGGCGCGATCTACGAGATCGGCAGTCTCTCCCAGGACGCCTCCCGCGAGATTGCTAACCGCGCTCGTGCGATCGCTGACCTCGACAAACAGCTCTCGATCGAGATGCTGGAGGCCCGCCGCAACGAGAAGAACTTTCAGCAGCGCCGCAACGAGAGCTACGCCAAGGCACATGCCGAATTGATCGGGCCGATCAATCGCGACTTCGACGAGGTGGAGCGGCTGATGTCGGCCGGCGGCTTGGGCGCGCTGTCCGACCGGATGAAGCAGGCCCAGGACGGCTTCAAGCGATACGCGTCGGACTTCGGCGCATTGGTGGCCGCGGAGACCCGGCTCGGCCTAAACGAGACTCTGGGCCTCTCCGGCTCGCTCCGCGCCGCCGTGCACGACATTGAGGCCAAGCTCAAGGAGATCGACGATCCCAGGTCCACGAGCTGGATGCTGATGATGCGCCGGCACGAGAAGGACTTCATGCTGCGGCGCGACCCAAAATACATCGCCGAGATGAAGAAGGCCGCGGTCGAATTCTCCAAGGCGATAGAGGTCGTCGCAATCCCTACGGCAGTGATGAACGACATCACAGCCAAGCTGCAGAAATATCAATCCGAGTTCACGGCGTGGGTGGAGACGGCGCAGCAAACTGCGGCCCTCGACGCCAGCATGATGAAAACGTTCCGTGGGTTGGAACCGAGCATGATCGAGGTGCGCAACACAGTCGAAGACCTCTACAGGAAGGCCGACGTTGCGGAAGCTGCGACCCGCGATGCCGTGCGCATGTGGATGATGGTCGCCTTCGCCATTGCCGTCGTCGTGCTCGCCGCGGTGGGCTTCCTTCTGGGACGTTCGATCTCGAAGGCGCTTGCCGGCATGGTCGGCGCGATGACGCGGCTTGCGCGCGGCGAGCTTTCGATATCCGTTCCGGGCATCGGGCGCAAAGACGAGATCGGCGAGATGGCCGGTGCCGTCGAGGTGTTCAGGACCAATATGGCGGAGGCCGAGCGGCTGCGCACCGAGCAGGTCGAAGCTGAGGCGCGCGGGCGCCAGCAGCGCAAGGCCGACATGCACCGGCTCGCCGATACTTTCGAAGGCGCGGTCGGCGAGATCATCGATACTGTTTCGTCGGCGGCAACCGAGCTGGAGGCCTCGTCAAATACGCTGACGCAGGCTGCCGAGCGCGGCAACGGGCTTGCCACGGTCGTGGCGGCCGCCTCCGAAGAGGCCTCCGCGAACGTGCAGTCGGTGTCTGCAGCGAGCGAGGAAATGACCTCCTCGATCTCCGAGATCAGCCGTCAGGTGCAGGAATCGGCCCGTGTCGCCGACGTGGCGGTCGGGCAGGCCCAGCGCACCAATGCACGCGTCGCCGAACTGTCGAAGGCCGCCGCCCGCATCGGCGACGTGGTCGAACTGATCAACACCATCGCCGCCCAGACCAACCTGCTGGCGCTCAACGCGACGATCGAGGCGGCGCGTGCCGGCGAGGCCGGCCGCGGCTTTGCCGTGGTCGCTTCCGAAGTGAAGGCGCTCGCGGAGCAGACTGCGAAGGCCACGGGCGAGATCGGCCAGCACATCGGCGCGATCCAGACCGCGACGGAAGACTCCGCCGGTGCGATCAAGGAGATCGGCGACACCATCGCGCGGATGTCGGAGATCTCGTCAACCATCGCCGCCGCGGTCGAGGAACAGGGTGCCGCCACGCAAGAGATCTCCCGCAACATCCAGCACGCCGCGAATGGCACCTCCGAAGTCTCGGCGAACATCGGCGATGTCCAGCGTGGCGCAGGCGAAACCGGGGCGGCCTCGGCGCAGGTGCATTCGGCTGCGCAATCGCTGTCGCAGGAGAGCCACCGGCTGAAGAGCGAGGTCGCGCGCTTCCTGGATTCGGTACGGGCGGCGTGACAGCCGTCGCCTTCCGCACATTGCGTCGCAAGTGGACAGGTCGCGTCGCAGCATCAGTTGGCTGTGCAGCTGCACAGTTGGTTGCGGGAGAAATAACGACCGTCAGCGCTGTCCCGTAATTTTACGTAGGGCCCTGTTAACGCCTGCTTGCGACTATGTGTGCAATCTTACGGGACAAGAACCAGCCAGCATTGTTGAACTGACCTCCGTCTCGCCATCTTCGTGGCGGTTTGCGGCGCGGACAATTTGCGCGTTGCCAGGTAACATCGGGATTTGTCGTGATGTCGAAATTGTCGATCGTCTTCAAGCTTCTGGCCGTGTTGTCGGTCCTGGTCCTTTCGCTCGCCGGCGTTGGCGTGACGGCGATCGGCACCATGCAGAACATCAATTCCCATACGGTCGAGATCGCGGAGAGTTGGCTGCCCAGCGTGCGCGCGCTCGGCTCGCTTCGCGCCGACATCAACGAGCTGCGCGTCGCGCTCCGTCTGCATCTGATGCAGGACAGCGTTGAGGGCAAGGACGCCGCCGAGAAGCGCTTGGCCTCGCTGCGCGCGCGCATCGACCAGACCCGCAAGGTCTACGAGCCGCTGATCACTTCCGCCGAGGAGCGCTCGCTCTATGGGCAATGGAGCACGGCGTGGGCCGAGTATCTGAACGGCGTGCAGGACGTGATGGCACTGTCGCGCAAGGGCGTTGGCCGTTTCCCGGTCGACGCCAACGAGCTGCTGCAGACCAAGGTTGCGAAGATGGCCCAGGCCGCCGATCCCCTGCTCCAAAAGGGCATCGAGCTCAACAACCGCGGTGCCGAGCTTGAGACGAAGCAGGCCGCCGACAGCTACGCCATGATCTTCCGCGTGCTGGTCGGCATCATCGTGCTCTCGGTCGTAATCGCGATCGGCGCCGCCTATTATCTCGTGCGCGACGTTTCTCGCGGCATTGCCTCAATCATCCGCCCGATGCAGTCGCTCGGCGAGGGCGACCTCTCGGCCGACGTTCCGCATCGCGGCGAGAAGACCGAAATCGGTTCGATGGCAGATGCGCTGCAGATCTTCAAGGAGGCGCTGATCGCCAAGAAGGCCGCCGACGAGGCCGCTGCGCGCGACGCCGAAGTCAAGATCGAACGCGGTCGCCGCGTCGATGCCATCACCCGCAAGTTCGAAGCCATGATCGGCGAGGTGGTCGGGACCGTCTCCTCGGCCTCGACCGAGCTCGAGGCCTCCGCCTCGACGCTGACCAACACCGCGCAGCGCGGACAGGAACTCGCGACCGTCGTCGCAGCCGCCTCCGAGGAAGCCTCGACCAACGTCCAGGCGGTGGCATCCGCTTCGGAGGAGCTGTCGTCCTCCATCACCGAGATCAGCCGCCGCGTGCAGGATTCGGCGCGGATGGCGGCGGAGGCCGTCGAGCAAGCGGCGCGGACCAACGACCGTGTCAATGCGCTGTCGCAGGCGGCGTCCCGCATCGGCGACGTCGTCGAGCTCATCAACACCATCGCGGGCCAGACCAATCTGCTGGCGCTGAACGCGACCATCGAGGCCGCGCGTGCCGGCGATGCGGGCCGCGGATTCGCGGTCGTCGCCTCCGAGGTCAAGGCGCTGGCCGAGCAGACCGCGAAAGCGACCGGTGAGATCGGGGCGCAGGTCTCGGGTATCCAGGCGGCGACGCAGGAATCGGTCAGTGCCATCCAGGAGATCGGCGGCACCATCGAGCGGCTCTCCGAGGTGGCTGCGGCCATTGCCGCCGCCGTCGAGGAGCAGGGCGCGGCCACGCAGGAAATCTCGCGTAACGTGCAGCAGGCCTCGGTCGGCACGCAGGAGGTCTCGTCGAACATCACCAACGTGCAGCGCGGTGCGATCGAGACCGGCGAGGCTTCGACCGAGGTATTGTCGGCGGCGAAATCGCTGGCGACCGACAGCACCCGTCTCAAGGTCGAGGTCGCGCAGTTCCTGGAATCGGTTCGCGCGGCCTGACGCTCACGTGCTCGTCTGCGGAGCCGGCGGCGGTGCGATCTGCCGCCGGAACAGGATACGCTGGTAGAGCCAGCCGATCGCGACCAGCACGATGCCGAGGCACATGAACGATAGCGCGCGGTAGACGCCCGTCAGCGTCGACATGTCGATGACGAATGCTTTCAGGATCGTCAACGCGATCACGACGGCCGATGCCAGCCGCGCCCGCTCCGAATTGACGAGAATGCCGACGCCGAGCAGCACCACGCCGAAGCCGAGCCAGCCGATCGAATAGGTATATTGCTCGGCGCCCGTCGTCGCCCCGGAGGAGAGGATCGGGCCGTGATAGAAGCGGCGGATCTCCAGCGTGACATAGGTCAGCGCGAACAGCAGCGCGCCGCCTGCAATCGTGTTGGCGTAGGCCTTGCCGCGTTCGCCGGCCACGGCATAGGACAAGAGCAGCATCAGCACCGCCGGCAGCGCGTAGCCGAGCAGCAGCAGGTTGAACACGGCGCCACCGACGTCGGTGCGCCATAGCAGCGGGTTCTCCAGGAGCAGGAGGCCGAACACGCCGACGAGCCCGCCGATCACCGTGAGCACGACCGCGCCGACATTGTGCACGACGCTGCGGCTGCGCAGTCGCAGGCGCTCCAGCCCGATCGCCAGGGCGAGCGTGATGCAGACCTGGAGGGCGAATTCGAGCAGAGAGGGTGCTGACGTCATGTTGCCGCCGGTCGCAAAATGGCGGATCTCCATGAAGGCGAGCAGCGCGGTGAACAGGATCGCGGCGCTCTCGAGCATGCGCAGCGGGGCGTCGTCGGCGCGGCGGCGCAGGAACAGGCTCGCCGCCCAGAACGATGCCGCCGGCAGGCCGTAACCCCACAACAGCCAGTTGAAGATCGGCGTGGTTCCGACGGCGTCGCCGACGATGCGCGGATCATAGCCGATCCGAGCGGTGACGAGGCCGGCGAAGATCGCGGCGAGCCAGCGCAGGAACGGGATCGGCCGCTGCATCGAGATCCAGGCGGTGCCGAGCGACATCAGCGCCAGTGCGATCGTGAGCCAGCCCTTCTCCAGCGCAAACGTCAGCGCCAGCGCCAGTGCACCGAGCGTGCCGGTCGCAAACAAGGCCGTGGAGATCATGGCGCCCGGCCGGGTCTCGCGGCGTGCAAGCGCTTCGGTGGCCGCGCCGAAGGCGGCGGCGAGCAGCACCGCGAGGATGGCGAACGGGATCGAGCGATCGAGATGCGCGATGCGTGCGTAGAGCGCGACCAGGATCGCGATCGGCGTCGCGACCCCCGCGACCGACCACACCACCGGAATGATCGCCGAGTTCGAACGTCCCTGCGCGAGGAAGCCCGCGATGCCGAAGCCGGCGGCGAAGATCGCCGCCATCACCAGATGCAGCGTCACCGCGCTATCGATCGCCGTCGGTGCGATGTCGGCCATGGGACCGCCCGGCAGCACGAGCATGTCAGGATTGGCGCGCACCGCCCATTCGGCGAACACGACGAAGACGGTCGCGGCGGCTGCGCCGAGCGCGCCGGTGGCCGCCGGCGCGCGCCAGGCGACAAGCAGCGTCGCGCCGACCAGCAGCGTGAAGGCCATCAGCGCCAGGTCCGCATGGGCGCTCGACAGCACGATCAGCATCGCGCCGAACAGATAGGCACCGAGTGAGCCCGACGAGACCGGCTCGATCTCACCGTCCTCGATCGTCGGGCCGAACATGAAGCCGCAGACCACGAGAAGAGCGGCAAGAACGAATCCTGCGATCACATGGAAAGCGTGCGGCGCGACCTGCAGGTCGCTGGTATCGAGCCCCGGAAAGATCCAGAGCACGGCGAAGGCGATTGTCGTGACCGCAAGCCAACGCCACAGCCGGATACGGGCAAGGCCGAAGCTCGCGGCGGTGACGACGGCGAGATAGATGTAGAGGGCCCAATAGTCCGGCTTGCCGCTGGAGACGAGGATCGGCGTCACGAAGGCGCCGACCACGCCGAGGCCGGCGAGCGCGGGCCCGTGCAGGAGCGCGGCAGCCAGCGTGCCGAGCGCGACGAGGCCGAGCAGCACGAAGGCGGTCGCGGGCACGAGGAAGCCATAGAGCGCGTACGCCGCGTAGATGGTCGCAAATGCCACCGCCGTACCGGCTGCGGTGAGGATAGCGGGAATGTTGGCGATCGGCAGCGCGGCGATGTTGGAGATGCTCTCCTTGCGCCGTGACCATTCGCCGGCGCCCAGCAGCGCCAGCGCGAACACGCCGCCAAGGAACACGCGCACGCCGGGGCCAAGGAGGCCAGCCTCGATCGAATAGCGCACCATGAAGAAGCCGCCGAGCGCGAGCGCCAGGCCGCCGATCCAGACTACCCAGCGCGTGCCGAGCCGTTCCTCGAACCCGGGCGCGGGTGCGGGCAGCGGCGGCGTCGCGTCGGCCTCGGTGCTCGCTTCGAGCGGAGGCGGTGAAATATCTTCGGTGACGAGCGGGGGCGGCGCCTCGGCTCTGGCTTCGGCTTGGGGCACAAGCGGCGGTGGCGCTGCGAAAGTTGTGGGGGGCGCGTCAGCCCACACATCTGCGGGGATCAGCGGCGGCTGCACGGGCCGTTGCGCGCGGAACATCTCTTCGAGCGAGCTTAGCCGTCGTCGCAGTTCAGCCGCCTGGCTGGAAGCCTTGATCGCGATGATGAAGGCGATGATCGCAATGATCAGCGCGAAGACGTCAAACGGGCCGTCAGACATAAAGCCTCCAGGCAACCGGCGGGCAGGGGCCGATCACGCATATCTCGGGTTAGCGCCGGGAGCGTACGCGCAAGCCCGGCGCGGGTCGCTCCTGAAGCACGTCGCGACGGAAGCGGTAGAGCGCCGCCGGACGTCCGCCCGTCTGTGTCGACATCACCCCGGTCGGTTCGACCAGGGCTTCCATTTCGACCAGGCGGCGGAAATTTTGTTTGTGCAGGTGTCGGCCGGAGATCGCCTCCACCGTATACTGCAATTCGGTAAGTGTGAATTCGGCGGGCAAAAGTTCAAAGACCACAGGACGATACTTCAGTTTTGCACGCAGTCGCGCGACCGCTGTCGCAAGAATCCGGCGGTGGTCGAAGCGCATGGATGTGCCGAGCGCGGACAGCGCCTTGCGCGCTAATGCCGCAGGGCGACCGTCGCGCCGCGCTTCCTCGACCAGCCCTGCCTCGTACAGGAGCTCGTAGCGGTCGAGCACGCGCTCCTCGTCCCAGGACGCGCCGTCGAGACCGAAATAGAACCGCACCCGATCCTTGCGCGGCAATGCGCGCGTCGTCTCCGGCGTCTCCTCTTCGGCCCAGCCGGTCAATGCCGGGATGATGTCGTCCGCGATGATCGCGGGCGGCCCCTCGCGCCAGTCCTCCCAAGGCAGGAAGCGATACCACGGCGCGAAGCTCGCACTCGTGGCTGCCAGTTCGCCGCCGAAGGCGCGCGTCAGTGCGAGATAGCCGATCGACACCATGTGCGCGCCGGTGTCGCCAGCCTCGGCATGCCGGCCGCGATCGCCGAACGTGTAGAGCTGCTCGACATAGCCGAGCCGCAGGCCCGTCTGTTCCTCGACCCACGCCCGCAGCCCGATCTCGAAAGTGCGATGGCTCGGCGCATCGAACGGGCCGAACGGCAGGCCGGCCAGGCCGTCACTGTCGCGCGCGGTGAGGATCAGCGGTTCGTGATCCTCGATCGCGACGATCGCGGCGGTCAGGCCGATCTCGATCGGCGTCAGCAGCTTTTCGCTCATGCGATGGCGATCGCCGGTGCGGCCGTGAACTGGTCATGCCCGAGCTTGTCCCGGGCATCCACGTTCTTCGTGCCGCAGCAAAGGTCGTGGATGGCCGGGACAAGCCCGGCCATGACGGTGTGGAGGCGTCTGCGTAAAGGCTCGCATGCGATTGCTCTGCTCGCAAGCGGGAGAGGGGGCACACCTGTGCTGTGGTGCGCAACTGTCATTCGAGCTCGATCACGAAGGGGCGGCCCTCGACCATCATCGCGCCCGGGCCCATCTCGTCGAGTGCGCGCAGCATGCGGCCGTTGCGCCCCAGCGCACGGTCGGCAAGGCCGACGATGCGGCGGTTCGGTGAGGCGATCGGGGACGCCGCCCGGATCTTCTTCGCGATCTCGGTCTCGTCGCGATTCGGATTGAGTGCGCACACGGCGGCAAAGGCGCTCGCGGTGGAGCGGCTGATGCCGGCATAGCAATGCACCACCAGCGGCGCGTCGCGGTCCCAGCCGCGCACGAAGTTCAGCACCTGCTCGATATGCGTTTCCGACGGCGCGACGAAGCCGTCCATCTCCTCGGTGATGTCGTCCATCGACACCTTGAGATGGTTGGCCGGCAGCACCGACACCGGCCGCGCCACCTGTTCGACATTGGCCATCACGGTCAGCACGTGGCTGGCCTTGGTGAGGCGGACGGTTTCGGGAAGGGCGGCGAGGGAGCAGACGTGGATCATGGCGGACCTTTTTCCGCAGATTATAGCGAGCGTTGGCGGGGTGGGCAAAGCGAAGCGTACCCACCACTTTCGTCTCATTGCGCAAAACAGTGGGCGGCAAGGGCCCCTTTGCCCGCCCTGCAGGACTCTAACCCACGGCAACGATCACGCAAACACGGCGCCAAACCGCTCCAGAAACTGCTTCTCGGCCCGGGCAGCCGTCCAGGGGGTGAGATAGTCGCGCCGGACGCTGTCGGACAGGCCGGGATCCTTGCCGAACAGGCGCTTGGCCTCGCTCTCGCTGAAGCCGGCAAGCGTCGTTGCCTCCAGATAGGCCGCGCCGCGATCGGCGGCCTTGATCGCCAGCGTGATCTCGTCCGGCAGTACCGGCGGCAGGCCAAAGCGGATGTGAATCGCGCCGAGCAGACGTTTCTCGACCGCCTTGTAATGACCGTCGAGCACGGCCTTGAACGGCGAGATCATGTCGCCGATCACATATTCGGGCGCGTCATGCAGCAGCGCGGCAAGCCGCATGCGCTGATCCACGCGGGGATTCTCGTGCCGCATCACGGTTTCGACCAGCAGCGTATGCTGCGCGACAGAGAAGATGTGTGCGCCGATGGTCTGGCCGTTCCAGCGGGCAACACGCGCCAGCCCATGCGCGACGTCGGCGATCTCGATATCGAGCGGGGAGGGATCGAGCAAATCGAGCCGCCGGCCCGACAGCATGCGTTGCCAGGCGCGGGTGTCGGCGCCGCGGTCCGTCTTCTTCGCGCTCATTTGGCCTTGAGGCGCGGCTTGCGCTGCGACTTGCCGCAGCTCGCGTGACAATGGCAGTCGACGAGATGATCGTTGACCATGCCGGTCGCCTCCATGAAGGCATAGACGATGGTCGGGCCGACGAATTTGAAGCCGCGCGAGGCCAGCTCCTTGGAGATCTGCATGGAGAGCGGCGTCGAGGCAGGCACGCTCGCGGTGGTCTTGAAATGATTGACCTTGGGCCTTCCGTCCATGAAGTCCCACAGGAATTTCGAGAAGCCGAGGCCCTTCTCCATGATGGCGAGATAGGATTTCGCGCTTGATATCGCGCCGTCGATCTTGGCCTTGTTGCGCACGATGCCGGCATCGTTCATCAGCGCGTGAACCTTCTTCTCGTTGTAGCGTGCGATCTTTTCCGGCTGGAAATCGTCGAAGGCTTTGCGAAAATTGTCGCGCTTGCGCAGGATCGTGATCCAGGACAAGCCGGCCTGGAAACCGTCGAGGATCAGCTTCTCATAGAGCGCGCGGTCGTCATATTCCGGCACGCCCCATTCAGTATCGTGATAGGCGACGTAAAGCGGATCTTCGCCGGGCCAGGGGCAACGCGTCTTTCCGTCGGGATGCAGGCGAGGGGCACGGCTCATGCGATGGGTTGCTTCGTTGGAATGCGCACGACGTCTGGTTCCGCAAGCCTCACAGCGAGCCCACCGGCAGTCAGCGCCTGTCCCGCATCGAGCGCATCGGCGACGCGGTCGATGCGCACCAGCGCGATACCCTTTCCTTTCGCCGACGAGCCCATCGTGCCGACCGGCTTGTCGCCGGCCATGACGCTGACGCCGGGCTCAGGCGAGAAATCCTCGAGCAGCACCTTCACGCTGCGGGTGCGCGCTGTGCCGCGATGCTGCATGCGCGAGACGACCTCCTGGCCGACATAGCAGCCCTTGTCGAAATCGACGCCGGAAAGGCGGTCCATGTTGGTCTCGTGCGGGAACGCATCGCTGTACGTGAAATCGAGCCCGCCGCGCGGCACGCCGAGCGCGATGCGGTGGGCCTCGTATGCGGCGGCGTCGACGAGCTCGGCGCCGATCAGATCGGACAGCTTCTGTTTGAGATCTTCGGGGATGAGGATGCGGTAGCCGAGGTCCCCATTGCGCGGATCGGCGAAGGCGAGGTCGGGCTGGGCCGCGGGCTTGCCGTCCCAGGCCGCGAGCACGCCGAGATCGTCGGACAGGTTTTCCACCGTGACCTTGGCGCGCAGCTTGTAGAATTTCAGCTTGGTGGCGAGGCCGTCGGCAAGCGGCTTCGGGCAATCGATCAGGAACCCGCCGCCATGGCCGGCAGGCGCTTCCGTGATCAGGAAGTCCACGATGATCTTGCCCTGCGGCGTCAGCAACGCGCCGAATCGGCCCAGGCCCGGCTTCAGCTTGTCGACATCAGTCGTGACGAGGCCATTGAGGAAGTTGCGCGCATCCTCGCCCGCGACCTTGATCACGCCCCGGTCCGGAAGAAACGCTGATTTCATACGAAAATCTCTTGCGACATGTTGCTCCGGAACGTAAGCCCGCAAGGCAAAAACGACAAGACCTCAAGCCCTGCGCTTGGGGACGAGAGAGGCCTTCAGCCATGACCCAGCGTTTCGACGTGATCCTCAAGGGCGGCACTGTCGTCAACCAGGACGGCGAGGGGACCCGCGATGTCGGCGTCGTCAACGGTCGCATTGCCGAGATCGGCGCGCTGTCGCAGGCTTCCGCCGCGGAAGTGATCGACTGCAAGGGCCTGCACATCCTGCCCGGCGTGATGGATACGCAGGTGCATTTCCGCGAGCCCGGGCTGGAGCAGAAGGAAGACCTCGAGACCGGCTCGCGCAGCGCCGTAATGGGCGGCGTCACCGCCGTGTTCGAGATGCCAAACACCGCGCCGTTGACCGTGACGGAGGCCACCTTCACCGACAAGGTGAAGCGCGCCCATCACCGCATGCATTGCGACTTCGCCTTCTTCATCGGCGGCACCCGCGAGAATGTGCAGGACCTGCCGGTGCTGGAGCGTGCGCCCGGCTGCGCCGGCGTGAAGGTGTTCATCGGCTCCTCGACCGGCGCGCTCTTGGTGGAGGATGACGAAAGCCTGCGCCGCATCTTCCAGGTGATCCGGCGCCGCGCGGCGTTCCACGCCGAGGACGAATACCGCCTCAACGACCGCAAATCGCTGCGTATCGAGGGCGACACGCGCTCGCACCCGGTGTGGCGCGACGAGACCGCCGCGCTGATGGCGACGCAGCGGCTGGTGAAGCTCGCACACGAGACCGGCAAGCGCATCCACGTGCTGCATATCTCGACCAAGGAAGAGATCGAATTTTTGCGCGACCACAAGGACGTCGCCTCCTGCGAGGCGACGCCGCATCATCTCACGCTGGTTGCGCCCGAATGCTACGAGCGGCTCGGCACGCTGGCCCAGATGAACCCGCCGGTGCGCGGCGCCGATCACCGCGCCGGGATCTGGCGCGGCATCGAGCAGGGCATCATCGACGTGCTCGGCTCGGACCACGCCCCGCATACGCTGGAAGAGAAACAGAAGACCTATCCGGCCTCGCCCTCCGGCATGACCGGCGTGCAGACGCTGGTGCCGCTCATGCTCGACCACGTCAATGCGGGTCGGCTGTCGCTGGCGCGTTTCGTCGATCTCACCAGCGCCGGCCCCGCGCGCCTCTACAACATGGCCTGCAAGGGGCGGATCGCCGCCGGCTATGACGCCGACTTCACCGTCGTCGATCTCAAGCGCAGCGAGACCATCACCAACAAATGGGTCGCGTCCAAGGCCGGCTGGACCCCCTATGACGGGTTGCGCGTCACCGGCTGGCCCGTAGGCACCTTCATCCGCGGCCGCCGCGTGATGTGGCAGGGCGAGCTCGTGACGGCCGCGCAAGGTGAGCCGGTGCGGTTTCTGGAGACGCTGAGGGAGGAGTGAATGACCGAACCGACACCCCTCATCACCACCGAGCAACTTGCAGCCCAGCTCGGCGATCCCAACCTGCGCCTCTACGACTGCACGACCTACAACGAGCCGGTGCCGCCAGGCAGCGATGTGCCCTATCGCGCCGTGCCGGGCGATAAGACGTTCGAGGCCGGCCATATTCCGGGGGCCGATTTTCTCGACCTGCAAGGCGAGTTCTCCGACGCCTCTGCGCAGCAATTCTTCATGATGCCTGATGTGGCCCAGCTGGAGGCCGCCTTCGGCCGCCACGGCCTCGATGCATCCAAATCCGTCGTGCTCTACAGCATCGGCACCATGATGTGGTCGACGCGGTTCTGGTGGATGCTGCGCTCGCTCGGCGTTGAGGCGCGGGTGCTCGACGGTGGCCTCGACAAATGGAAGGACGAGGGACGGCCGGTCTTAACAGGCGCCCCGAAGGGCAATCCGGCCACGACCTTTAAGGCCACACCGCGCGCAGGCTTCTTCGTCGACAAGAATGCGGTCAAGGCACGGCTCGGAGATCCCGCGACCGTTATCGTCAACGCGCTCGGTCCCCAGTTTCATCGCGGCCTCGAGCCGAGCCGCTACGGGCGGCCCGGCCGCGTTCCCGGCAGCGTCAACGTATCAGCGGCAGCGCTCGTCAATGCGGACAAGACGCTGACGACGCTCGCCGATGCCGAGGCCAAATTCGACGCTGCAGGCGTCACCCGCGACAAGAATGTGATCCTGTATTGCGGCGGCGGCATCTCGGCGACGATCGACCTGCTGCTGCTGACGCAACTCGGCTACGACAAGCTGACGCTGTACGATGCCTCGATGGGGGAGTGGGCGAAGGATCCGGCGCTGCCGATCGAGACGGATTAGGACATTCCTTGGCCCCTCCCCAGGGGAGGGACAGAAAGTTGGGAACCTTTCCCTTGGGGCGGCATCCAATGTCCGGAACGAAGCCAAACGAGCAGGTGACCGCCATGCCACGGATCGCAGCCGGCCTGTCCGCCGGCGCCAAGACTTCAGAAATCAGGACATTGGAAGCCGAACTGGTCGAGCGGGCGCGGGGCCGTGACGAGGCCGCGCTGCGCGAGATCATGCAGGCCAACAACCGCAGGCTCTATCGTCTGGCGCGCGGAATTCTGCGCAGCGACAGCGAAGCCGAGGATGTCGTTCAGGAAACCTATGTCCGCGCTTTCACCCATCTCGACGGATTCCGCGGCGAATCCGGACTGTCGACGTGGCTGTCGCGCATCGCCATCAACGAGGCACTTGGCCGGGCGCGAAGCGCCAGGCCGCAGGTCGAGCTCGGCTCGGTGCCCGAAGCGACGCTCGAGGCGCAGATCATCAAATTTCCCGCTTCTCCCCCAGGCGATCCGGAAAGGACCATGGCCCAACGTGAAATCCAGCGCGTCGTCGAGCGCGCCATCGATGAATTACCGGATGTCTTCCGCATGGTCTTCGTCGCCCGCGTCATGGAAGGGATGAACATCGAGGAGACCGCCGAGCTGCTCGGCGTCAAGCCCGAGACCGTGAAGACGCGGCTGCACCGTGCGCGGACCATGCTGCGCGAGAACGTCGAAAAGGAGATCGGTCCGGTGGTGATGGATGCGTTCCCGTTCGCCGGGTGGCGCTGCGAGCGGCTGACCGTGTCAGTGCTGAAGCGGCTTGGCATCGGCGGCTGAATTTTTCGGGAACGTTTGCGCGAGAATTCCATCCAACGCCTGTGAAGCAACGCGCCGGCAAAACGTCCGGCACCACAGGAGTGTCAAACCATGTTCGTTCGTTGGACCACGGCGATCACCGCTGCAATTTTGTTGTCGAGCCCCGCGCTGCTGCAAGGCGCCAGAGCAGCCGACAAGCTGACCGATCCGCAGATCGCCCACATCGCCTACACCGCGGGCGTGATCGACATCAACGCAGCCAAGCAGGCGCAGAAGAAAGCCAAGAACAAGGACGTGAAGGCGTTTGCCGAGGACATGCTGCGCGACCACGAGGCCGTCAACAAGCAGGCGCTCGCGCTGGTCAAGAAGCTGAACGTCACGCCTGAAGACAACGACACCAGCAAAGCGCTGTCAAAGCAGGCGAGCGAGAAGCTCGCCGAACTGGACAAGCTGAGCGGTGCGGCCTTCGACAAGGCCTATGTCGCGAACGAGGTCGCCTACCACGAGACGGTCAACGGCGCGCTGGAAACCCAGCTCATTCCGTCCGCCAGCAATGCCGAACTGAAGAGCCTGCTGCAGACCGGCCTGAAAATCTTCCAGGGCCATCAGCAGCACGCCGAGCACGTCGCGGCGGAGCTGAAATAGGGAGGCGATGATGCTGGGACGATTGTCCGCGATCGCGACAGCGGTCCTGCTCGTGGCGGTGGCCGTCCCGGCGCACGCTGCGACCATCGAGATCACGATGGAGAATCTCGAAGTGTCGCCGAAAGACGCTTCGGCCAAGGTCGGCGACACCATTGAATGGATCAACAAGGACGTCTTCGTCCACACCGCGACAGCCAGGAACGGCGATTTCGACGTCAACCTGCCGGCGAAAAAATCAGGGACGTTGGTTCTGAAGAAGGCGGGCACGATCGATTATTACTGTCGCTTTCATCCCAACATGAAAGCGACGCTCAAGATCGAGCCGTAACGGGCTCGGAGCGTATTCCCGACCGTAGCGGAAGCTGGCCCCGCCTACGTGGCGGGGTCATTTTCGGCAAGGCTTACTGCCTGGAGAAAGACTTACTGTCTGGAAATGTCGACCGAGAATTCGCCGTTGCGGATGCGGCCGGGAAAGCCTTCGACGAACTTCGCCACCGCGTCCTCGCCATAGGTGCCGACGAGCTCGGCAAGGGCCGCAAACAGGCTCGCCTGCGCCAGGCAGTCGCCGTCGACGCCATCATGGCGCGCTTCGGCCCAGGCCTCGTTGAGATAACTCAGTGCGGCCTGCTTCTGCTCGTGATCGGGCAGCGGCGCGCGTGCGGGAGCGTAGGACACTGGATGGCTCATGAAACTCGTCGGGGCTGGGGCGCAATCCACGGCGATGCGCTGTGCGAGAGGTGTAGCACGCACGTTAACGCCCGCTAGGCCACATCTTTAGGAACGGTTAACGGCTGTGTACAAAGTCGATGACAGGGTTCCCGCCGCTGTCTCAGTTCGCGTAACGCGCCGTGAGATCGCGCGAGATCTTGGCGCCTTCCTCGATATAGCGGCGGATCGCCACCGTCGCGGCCGGCGTGCAGCTCCGGTAGGTCTGCTGAAAACCGTTATAGCCGCGGTTGAAGCCGGCGATCATGCGGGTGCGGCGTTCGCCGGCGGGGGTTTCGGCATCGATCAGCGCCTGCATCTCGCTGCGCCATTTGTTGCCCTCGTTGGACCCGCAGATGCCGCGCAGATAGTGCAGCCCGCCGAGGATCTCCGCCAGTCGCTGCAAATCGCCGTCAAACGGCGCTGCCCCGTCCTGAGCCCTCGTGGGCACCGAGGCGCAGGCGAGAATCAGGGCAAAAATGGCCAGAAATCGCGTCGACATCGGCCGGGTGTATGCCTCCTCGGGGCGATAGACGCAAGGCGGGGCCGTCAGGCGCCCATCAGCCGGTGAGCGGACTGGATGACCTCTTCCAGCCCGCCGGTCAGCTTGAGGTCGCCAAGGCTCGCCAGGGCCTTTGGGGCGATCCAGCGGCAGTCGTCGAGCTCGTCGTTGAGAACCGGCTCCCGGGCCACCCAGCGGGCGGCAAAGGACATGATCAGGTAGTGGCCGGCGCCGGCCGCGGCCGGCAGCACTTCGCGCCAGCCCGCGAGGCCAATGATTTCGATATCTAGCCCGGTCTCCTCGTCGATCTCGCGCGCCAGCGCCTGGTGCAGCGATTCGCCGAACTCGACCCGGCCGCCCGGCAGCGAATAGAACCCCTTTGCCGGCGAGCGTGCGCGACGGGTCAGAAGCACCTTGCCGTCACGAAAAATCGCGGCACTGACCGCGATCTGGGGACGGGTGGGCTGAACGATCGCAGCCATGACTTCACCTGCTCGGGCTCAGTTCGCCATGATGTTGTCGACGTCGGCTTCCGCGCCGCCATTGATGATGCCGCCGCAGGCCGCGATCAGCGGCTTGACCCAGTGGGCGGCCTGCTCGGCGAGGCGAACGCGGGTCGTGTCCTTCTCGACCTCGCGCATGGCCGAGCCGACCGCCGTCAGGATCGAGGTCATGGTGTCGGTGAGGTGGTCGAACTGGGCGCGCACGTTCGGGTCGGCCTTTTCATAGGCCTCGATCGCCAGATCCCGGGCCTTGAAGTTCGAGGCGGTGAAATGCTCGGCATAGGACAGCGGCGACCAGGTCAGAAAATCTTCCGCGCATTCCGGCATGTCGGGGACCATTTCCAGCAGCATCACGGCTTCATTGAAATGGTTGAGATAGTCGGTGGCAAGCCCGGTCCGCGGGTTGATGTTGGCCACGCGCAGCCGCTCGGCCCAGGCTGCAGCCTCGGGCCCCGTCTGTCCATGCATTCGCGCCGGCTGGGAGACCGTTGAGCTCATCTGCCGCAGTGTTAACGTTCGGGGTTAAAAGGACCTGAACGGACCCTATATAGGCCCTCAAGGATGTGTGGACGCTTCGTCATAACTTCGGCCCCCGCGGCTTTGCGGCAACTGTTCGGCTACATTGAGCAGCCGAACTTCCCGCCCCGGTTCAATGTGGCCCCGACACAACCGATTCCGGTCGTGCTGGCCGAGAACGGCGCGCGCCATTTTCGCCTGATGCGCTGGGGTTTGCTGCCGGGTTGGGTCAAGGATCCCAAGGGATTTTCGCTCCTGATCAATGCCCGTTCCGAGACCGTGCTGGAGAAGCCCGCTTTCAAGAACGCGATTCGCCGGCGCCGCGGCCTGATTCCGGCCGACGGCTATTACGAATGGAAGGCGGAGGGTGGGCGCAAGCAGCCGTTCTTCATCCATCGCGCCGGCGGCGCGCCGCTCGGCTTTGCAGCGGTGTTCGAGACCTGGGTCGGGCCGAACGGCGAGGAGCTCGACACGGTCGCGATCGTCACGGCGGCGGCGAGCGAGGATCTCGCCACGCTCCATGATCGCGTGCCCGTCACCATCAGCCCGCGCGATTTCGAGCGCTGGCTCGACAGCCGCAGCGATGACCTCGATGCGGTGTTGCCGCTGATGACCGCCCCGCGCATCGGCGAATTCGCCTGGCACCCGGTCTCCACCCGCGTCAACCGCGTCGCCAATGACGACGACCAGTTGCTCCTGCCGATCAGCGCGGAGGACATGGAGGCGGAGGCGCCGAAGAAGAAGGTGGTGCGGAAAGCGGCGGCCGGGCCGGCTGATGACGGGCAGGGGTCGTTGTTTTAAGCGGCTTCGCCCTTACACGATCTCCCGCGCCCGTAGTGCTGCGATCTCCGCTGCGTCAAATCCCAGCTCGCCCAGCACCGCATCCGTATCCGCGCCGAGCTCCGGCGCCATCCGGTCGAGCCTGCCGCCGCCATGCGCGAGCTTGAATCCGCTGCCGGCGAAACGAAGCCGGCCGTAGGGCGTATCGAGTTCCTGGATCGCGCCGCGCGCCTTGATCTGCGGATGGTCGATGACTTCCTCGACCTTCCAGATGCTGGCGCAGGGCGCGCCGGCGTCTTCCAGAATGGTCTCCCATTCGCGCGCAGGCCTTGCCGCGAGCGCCTCTTCGATGATGGCGCGCAGCGCCGGCTCGTTCTCGTTGCGCGCAAACCAGTCGGCAAAGCGCGGATCGCTGAGCGTGTCCTCGCGGCCGAGCGCAGACATCAGTGCGCGATATTGCTTCTCGTTGTTGACGGCGAGCAGGATGTGACCGTCGCCGCATCTAAACAAATTCGCCGTGGTCCTGCGGCTGACGGCCTGATTCCCCGACAGCTGCTGGCGATGGCCCGCGACCGACCAGTCCGCGATCTGCCCCGACAGGAACGCCATCGTCGCCTCCAGCATGGAGACGTCGATGAGCTGGCCCTTGCCGGTGCGGTCGCGCTGGTAAAGCGCGCTCGACACGCCGAACGCAGCGGTGGCGCCCGACAGCACGTCGCACACCGCAAAGCCGGCGCGGGTCGGCCCAGTCTCGGGATGACCCGTGATCGCCATGATGCCGGACAGCGCCTGCATCTTGCCGTCATAGCCGGGGCGCAGCCGGTCCGGACCGGTCTGGCCGAAGCCGGACACCGCGCAGTAGATCAGCTTCGGATTGATCGCGGACAGCGCCTCGTAGCCGATGCCGAGCTTGTCCATCACGCCGGGGCGGAAATTCTCCATGACGACGTCGACTTGCGCGGCGAGCTTCTTCACGATCGCGATCGCATCGGGCTTTTGCAGGTCGAGCGTCAGGCTGCGCTTGTTGCCGTTGATGGCCTGGAACGCGGGCGCGAGCCCGCGCTCCGCCCATTCGCGTGACAGCGGCGTGCGGCGCATGTCCTCGCCCTCGCGCCGCTCGACCTTGATGACGTCGGCGCCCAGCAGCGCGAGCTGGTAGCTCGCATAGGGGCCGGCCAGCACTTGCGTGAAGTCCAGGATCTTCACGCCCTCGAACGGTCGCGTCACGTCGCTCTCCCTGTTTGTTTTGGTTGTCGGAGGACGTCAGGCCGCGCGATTGCCGCGCGCGATCTCCTTCTGCTTGTCAAATTCGGCACGGCGGCGCGCCAGCTCTTCGGCTGAGAGCTGCGCGACGTTGTTGTAGTCGAGCTTCCAGGAAGCGTCCTCGCTCCAGCGCAGCGGCGACTGCATCGTGGTCTGCGGGCCGCTCGCGGTCTCCAGCAGTCTGAGCGCCAGCTCGAGCGTCTGCGCCTGCGAGGCGATGTCGTGCGGCTTGCCGGCGGAATTGCCGAGCGGGAAATCCGAGAACAGGAAGCGCGGCACGGCGGCGTGCTCGATGATGTCCTTGGCGCAGCCCATGATCACGGTCGGAATGCCGTTCGCCTCGAGATGCCGGGCCACCAGCGCTGTGGTCTGGTGGCAGACCGGACAGTTCGGCACCAGCACGGCGACATCGACCTTGTCGGCAAGGCAGCGCGCCAGAATTTCCGGCGCGTCGGTGTCGAGGGTGACGCGATGACTGCGGTTGGTCGGCGCGCCGAAGAAGCGCGGCGCCACCTCGCCGATGCGCTCCGCCGCGCTCGCCTTCAAGAGTTGCGGCAGCGGAAACCAGGTGCCGTTGTCGGTGGCCGTGGTGTGCTTGCGGTCGTAGCCGATATGCGAGATGCGAAGGTCGTGGGGCTTCGCCGTGTCGCCCTCATAGACCTGGTAGAATTTCGCGCCGCCATTATACGCCGCGCTCGGTCCCTGGTCGCCCTTGGTGGGGTCGTATGGCGCGGCGGTCGTGATGATGGTGACGCTTGATTGCGACAACGGCTTCTTTAGCGGCTGGAACGGCGCCTCGGTGTAGTGAGCCCAGCGATACGCCGTGGTGTAGCCAATCGCGGCGTAATAGTCCCGCGTGCGCTGCATATAGGGAACGGGGGCGTCATAGTCGGGCGCAAAGCCGAATTCGTCGTCGCGCGAAGCGGACATGGGGCGCGTCTCCTGGTTCTTGTTGGCGACAGACTAGAGATAGTCGGGGGTGAGCTCAACGGGGGGCGGGGCAATGCAGGTCAGAATTGCACTGATAGAGCCAGGTCCGCTTTTTCCCCTCTCCCCTTGCGGGCGAGGGTGGCTCGCCGCGAAGCGGCGAGACGGGTGAGGGGTCTCTCGCGTGCTCAACTGCATGAGATGCGCGCGCGGACAGAAACCCCTCATCCGCCGCTTCGCGCCACCTTCTCCTGCAAGGGGAGAAGGAAGGAAGACAACCTACCGAAACACATGCAGCGCCACATGCTGCAGCAGCATGATCGCCTTGGCGTCGATGATACGCCCGTCCGCGATCATCGCCAGCGCCTCGTCAATGCCGAGCTCCAGCACCTCGATGTCCTCGCCTTCGTGTTCGAGGCCGCCGCCGTCGCTGACCCGCATCTCCGGCTCGTACTCGGCGACGAAGAAATGCAGCTTCTCGGTGATGGCGCCGGGGCTCATAAACGCTTCGAACACCTTGTGGACGTGGTGCAGGCGATAGCCGGTTTCCTCCTCGGCCTCGGCGCGGATGCGCACCTCGGGCGAGGCGTCGTCGAGCACCCCGGCGGCGGCTTCGATCAGGAGATCGTCGTAACCGCGGATGAAGGCCGGCAAGCGGAATTGCTTCACCAGGATCACCGTGCGCCGCGCTCGGTTGTAGGGCAGCACGGCGGCGGCGTTGTCGCGCTCATAGGTCTCGCGGTGCTGCGTCTGCCATTCGCCATTGGCGCGCCGGTACTCGAACGTGGTGGTCTTGAGGGGGGTCCAGCCGTCCGAGAGCACGCGGACGTCCTTGATGCGAACGCGGTCGGATATGGTCATGCTTCGATCTCAGTTGCTTGGCGTTGTGGTGCGGACGTCGATCCACTTCTGGAACATCACCGAGGTCGATTCCTCGAAACCCAGCGACTGGTAGAACGCATTGGCCTGCTCATTGCCGCGCCGGACCAGCAGCTGGAGCTTCAAAATTCCAGCCGCGCGCAGCCAGTCTTCGGCCGCGGCCATGATCACTCGGCCGTAGCCACGCTTCTGGCTATCCGGATCGACCGCAACGTAATAGACCCAGCCGCGATGGCCGTCATGGCCCACCATGACGGTGGCGACGATGGCGCCGTTGTCGCGGCCGAGCAGGATGGTGGAATTGTCGCGCCGTCGCGCCAGCGCGATGTCGGCATGCGGATCGTTCCACGGCCGCGTCAGCCCGCAGCGCTGCCACAGCGCGACCACGGGCTCGACATCGGCCTCGGTGATCGCGTCGATCTTGAGCCCACTCACAGCACTTTTCCCGGGTTCATGATTCCAAGCGGATCGAGCATCGCCTTGAGCTGTCGCATCAACTCAATTGCGGTCTTGTCCTTCACGTCGGGCAACTCGTCGCGCTTGAGCACGCCGATGCCGTGCTCCGCCGAGATCGAGCCGCCCATACGCAGCACGATGGCGAACACGACCGCGTTCATCTCGTGCCAGCGCGCCAGATAGTCCGCGGTGTTGGCGCCGATGGGCTGGCTGACATTGTAGTGCAGATTGCCGTCGCCGAGATGGCCGAACGGCACCGGCCGCGCGCCGGGAATCAGCTTCACCACGGCTTCATTGGCCTCGGCGATGAAGGCCGGCACGGTGGCCACCGGCACGGAGATGTCGTGCTTGATCGAGCCGCCCTCCGGCTTTTGTGCTGACGACATTTCGTCGCGCAGCTTCCAGAAGCCGGCGCGCTGGGTCAGATTGGCCGCGATCACCGCGTCGTCGACGATCTCGTCCTCCATGGCGCGGCCAAGGATCGTTTCCAGCGGCGTCCGGGCGTCATCGCCGGGCGACGACAATTCCATCAGCACGTACCAGGCATGCTTTTGCGCGAGCGGATCGCGCACGTCGATGCCGTGGCGGATCGAGAAATCGACCGCCATCTCCGAGAGCAGCTCGAAGCTCGTCAGCGCATTGGCGGCCTCGCTTTGCGCGATCGCCAGCAGCTTCAGCGCGGCGTCCGGCGACTTCAGCCCGACGAAGGCGGTCTCGATCGACCGCGGCTTCGGAAACAGCTTCAGCGTCGCCGCCGTGATGATGCCGAGCGTGCCTTCGGCGCCGATGAACAGGTTGTGCAGATTGTAGCCGGTGTTGTCCTTCTTCAGCTTCGACAGCACGTTGAGCACGCGACCGTCCGCCAGCACCACCTCGAGCCCCAGCGCCATCTCGCGCGCGACGCCATAGGCCAGCGCGGCCGTGCCGCCGGCATTGGTCGAGAGATTGCCGCCGATGGTGCAGCTGCCCTCCGCCCCCAGCGACAGCGGAAACAGCCGGTCCACGTCCGCGGCCTTCTGCTGCGCGATCTGCAGCACGACGCCGGCCTCGCAGGTCATAGTGTTGGAGGCGGTGTCGATCTCGCGGATCTTGTCGAGCCGGCGCAGCGACACCACCACCTCGCCATTGTGCGGGGTCTGGCCGCCGACGAGCCCGGTGTTGCCGCCCTGTGGCACCAGCGCGATCTTGTGCTCGGAGGCGAGCTTGCAGATTGCGGCGACTTGCGCGGTCGAGCCCGGGCGCAGCACCAGCGGCGAGCGGCCGTGGAATAGATTGCGCTCTTCGGTGACGTAGGCCTCGATGTCGGCTACATCGGTGATGGCGTGCCTCTCGCCGACGATCTTGCGGAATTGTTCGATCAGCTCGGGCGCAAGCGGAGGGGTGGCGGGATGATTAATGTTCATTGTCTTGTCTCTTGCTTCGCTCTTATCGCGCCACAGCCGCCCGGCGCAGCCGGTCGTTGATCGCTTCGCCCAGATCCTCTTCGGGGATCGCCATCACGGCGATCGCCCGCGGCCCCCCAGCATCGAGGGCGCGAAGATAGCCGAACAGATTGGCGGCGGCTTCATCGAGATCGCCGGTGGGCGACAAATTCATGACGGCGACGGCGGCCTCCAGACCAGGCAGGCGCGCCGGGCCGAACGCCAGCAGCGCTTCGCCCGGCGCGACGTCCAGCGCATTGAGCCGCACATGGGCGTGTGGCGCGTAATGCGAGGCCAGCATGCCCGGCGCCAGCGGCTGGCTGTCTTCGCTGTCGGTCTCCGCGGGCAGTCGCGCCAGCGCTGCACCAAGCACGGCCTCGATCCGCTCGCGAGACAGCCCGCCGGGCCGCAGCAGCATCGGCGCCGCAAAACAGCCGACGATCGTCGATTCGACGCCGACCGTAACAGGCCCGCCGTCGACGATCAGGTCGATCCGCCCCGCAAGGTCGCTCTCGACATGGGCCGCCAGCGTCGGCGAGACGTGGCCGGAGATGTTGGCGGACGGCGCCACCACCGCCCCGCCAAAGGCGCGCAGGATCGCCTGCGCCACCGGATGGGCCGGAATGCGGATCGCGACCGTGTCGAGGCCCGCGGTGGCAAGCTCGGCCACCGGGCAGTTTTCCGTCTTCGGCACCACCAGCGTCAGCGGCCCCGGCCAGAACGCCTCCGCAAGGCGCAAGGCGCAGGCGTCGAATCGTCCGATCCTGCGCGCGGCCGCGAGGTCGGCGACATGCGCGATCAGCGGATTGAAGGCCGGCCGCCCCTTGGCGGCGTAAAGATGGGCGATGGCACTGGCATTTCCGGCGTCCGCCCCGAGCCCGTAGACCGTCTCGGTCGGGAACGCGACCAGCCCGCCGGCTGCCAATGTCCGGGCGGCAGCTTCCGCGCCGGCCTCGCCGGCCGGTAAAATCAGCGTTTCAAGACCCGTTTTCACAGGGATAAGATTCCTCAGCTCGGCCGCTTGCGGTGCGCCAAACCCGACGCTATAAGCCGGCCTCTTGTCGGAGTGTGGCTCAGCCCGGTAGAGCACTGCGTTCGGGACGCAGGGGTCGCAGGTTCGAATCCTGCCACTCCGACCATTCTTCCAAAAGTCGACGTTTTTCTAGAGGCTCGTTCCCAAGCTTGGCGGACCAGCCGCCGGCGCCCGGGAGCGTCTTCTTGCAACGATTTTCAGGGCGGGTCCACGGCCGATTTGGCCGGACAGGGCGGTCTGTCGCGGTGGCATGGCTCAGCATTGCCTGTTTCGATAACTCGGCGTTGCAAGCTAGGTCAGAGGACTACCGCCGCGCCACCAGCACGCCGACCATAAACGCAATCATCAGCGCCGGCAGCGGCGCCTCACGCACCATGCCGCGAACGACGTGGATCCAATGCTGCTCCGGGACAAGTTTCGGAGACCTGATCTCCGGCGTTGGCGTGATGCCCCATTCGGAGGCGAGTTCGGCAATCTCGCTTGAGGCAAGCCGGACGCCGTCGCGGACGCGGAAGATGGCGGCATCCGCGCGCTCGCGCGGCGCAAGCAACATCATCGTCGTGACGGCCGTACGCAGGGTCATCTCGCCGTAGCCTTGCAGCCTGACCGATTCCTCGGGGTCGGACGTCATCGAAAATACCTCACAGTGCCAAATGCCTTACAAAGCGAAGTGGCGCGCGATGGTGAATGCCATCGTCGCGCACAGGACCAGCGTGGATACCGCGCCGGCCACGCCGCGCGCGAGATCGGCCCGCGTCAGGTGCCTGGTCATGATTTTGCTCCATGCTCGGCATGGCAATGGTGGGGAGGCGGCGTTGGTTCCTTGCGCGACGGGCGAACGCCGGCTATTTCCGCAGCAGCTCGCTCAGCGCCGCCGTCGCCTCGGCGCAGCGGATGTCGTCGATCTCGCGCGACAGGCTGAGCGCAGTCGATCTGAGCTCTTCGACCTTCCAGCTCTCGGGGTGCTGCGTCTCGAGTTGACCGAGCCGCTTGTTCAGATCGTCCAATCTGGTCTGCAACTGCTCGACACTGGCGGCCCCATTCACCACCCAGACTCGTTGCGCACGCATCGTAGTTCCCCTGCTCGTCTCACGCCGTTGTGAGAGGGGTTCGTGGCCGCAATGGGAGTTTCTTTTGTCCGGCTTCGGACGGACGGGAACCGTTGCAGATCGGCAACGGGAGTTCCTTCCCGTTGACCGGATGCGACCGGAGCTATCGCCATCGCGCGCATCAGGCAGCGCGCGGCCATTCGGTCGATCGCTTTTCAAGCCGGCTTTCGAGGGTGGCGATGCTCACCCGGATATTGTCGCGCCGGGCCCGCAGGTTCTGCGCGAGCAGGGGATAGGCGAGGTTTTGGGGATCGGAGATTCCAGCCTTCCGCTCTTCCTCCAGAATGTCGGCGTCGATCATTCGCATGCGCCAGCGCAGATCGGAGATCAAGGCGTGGAGCTGGGTCGGCATGGTCGCTTCGAAACGGGACGTCGGGTGCATGATCGCCTCACGGTGAGACAGACCCACTGCGGGTCTGAGGGATTTGACTCCCGTGCAGCAAGCGGAATGCCAGTGGGCGGCTGAGCGTTTCCCGCGAATGCTCGACGGCGCACCGGAACGATTACCACTCTTTCCCGTTGCTGCAGGGGCCTCGACAACGAGGCGATCGAGGGACCCATGCCGCTCATCCGCTATTTCGTCTTCACCGGCGGCGCTCTGCTCGTCCTCCTTTTCCTCGCAGACCGATACATGACCGCCCCCGTGAGCGCCGCCGCGCCGGCCGAGCCAGATCGGTCGATTGTGCGCGTTCATTCCGCGCAAACCTGGCCTGAGAAGATCGTCCTCGACACCAGCGTACGGCAAATATCGCTGTCCAAAGCCGAGTCGGTTCCGCCGACTCCCGCACCTGCCGTCGCCGACGCGCTTCCCACGCAGGAGAGGCCCCGCCAAGCTTTTGCAATGGTGGCGCAGCCTGATGCGACGCCGAAGCAAGCAGCTCGGACCGTTTCGAACAAGCGCAGTGCGGAGAGGCACCGTCGACGCCAGCCCTCGCGCATGGCGGCGCGCGATCAGACGATGTTCTTCAACGAACCTGCATCGGCGGGTTGGTAAGTCGCGCTCCGTGAGATGCATCTTCCCCCCGGTAGGCGTGTAGCTGCCTGTGCTCGATCGCCTGAGCAGCACGAGCGGGGGTTTGCGAGATTATCTGTTCTCGGTACTTTCCACGTGACGGTCGGGCTGCCTCTCGGTTGGGCACCGTGCCGGACAGCGAGGCTGTGCGCGCGGCGCATCGCGCGATAGTCTCTGCCGCGACCTGACCCGGGAAGCGGACGAGGGAAAGATTCGTGGCGAGATTTGTGACGATTGCAGCCGGCCAGCTTGGCCCTGTCGCGCGGACCGAGACGAGAACCGCGGTCGTAGCGCGCCTGATGGCCTTGATGCGCCAGGCGAAGGCCAACGGCTGCGACCTGATCGTCTATCCCGAGCTCGCGCTGACCGCGCTCTTTCCGCGCTGGTATTTCGAGGATCAGGCTGAGATCGACAGCTTCTTTGAGCGCGAGATGCCGGGGCCGGAGACAAGAGGCCTGTTCGATCTCGCGCGCGAGATCGGCATCGGATTTTATCTTGGCTATGCCGAGCTGACGGTCGAGGCCGGAATTGTCAGGCGCTACAATACCTCGATCCTGGTCGAGAAGAGCGGCGCCATCGTCGCGAGATATCGCAAGGTTCATCTGCCCGGGCATGCCGAGCATGAGCCGTGGCGCGAATTCCAACATCTGGAAAAGCGCTATTTCGATCCAGGCGATGGCTTTGGCGTGACCGAGGCCTTTGGCGGCGTGATGGGGATGGCGATCTGCAATGACCGCCGCTGGAGCGAGACCTACCGGGTGATGGGCCTGCAGGGCGTCGAGATGGTGATGATCGGCTACAACACGCCGGTGCACAATCCGCCGGCGCCCGAGCATGACGATCTCTCGCTGTTTCACAATCATCTGGTGATGCAGGCTGGCGCCTACCAGAACGGCACCTTCGTGGTGGGCGTCGCCAAGGCCGGTGCCGAGGAGGGCGTCGACCACATCGGCGGTAGCTGCGTCATCGCGCCCTCCGGCGAGATCATCGCGCGATGCACGACCAAGGGCGACGAGATCGCGCTCGCCCGTTGCGATCTCGATCTCTGCAACTCCTACAAGCGCACCACTTTCAATTTCGACGTTCACCGTCAGCCGCACGCCTACGGGATGATTGTCGAACGGAAGGGAGTGACACTCATGGCGGACGGAACGCCGGTGCGAACGAAGCGGTGAGCTCTCGTAGCCGGGGTGAGCGCAGCGACACCCGGGACCGCTGTCGCTTGTGGCAAGACCCGGATGTCGCTTCGCTCATCCGGGCTACGGGACCGCGCCTGTTTCGCCCCTCTGTCAATCCGCCGCCGCAAAAAGATTCCGCTTTACCGAAATTCGGAATTGGCGTATGTGTCGCCCATCCCGGCTCATCCTTGAGGGGCGATCTTGTGGTCGTCATGTTCGCGAGCCGGGCTTGCGGTGGACGCGGCAGCGTTCGGGTGCGAGAGGCCAAGGGC
>NZ_JADPJC010000014.1:0-36143 GCF_023073215.1 Bradyrhizobium sp. 35 | reverse complement strand
GGGCAATCTCGCATCGATCGTCAAGGGAGAGCTGTTTGTAAGTCCGCCCCATGGCAACACCTCCAGATGGAAGTGTTGCACTTCGTTTGTGAACTCAGGTCCTGGCTTTCGCCAGGACGACGGTGGGGGCGTGCCTTTACCCCTCCGCCAACACCCGCGCATTGGCGCGGACCGAGGCTTCGCTGACGCGGATGCCGAGGCCGGCACCGTCCGGCACCACGACGTGGCCGCCGCGATTGGCGACGCGCTCTTCCAGCACGTCCTCGGTCAGCACATGATGCGGCATGTAGAATTCGCAGCCGAGCGAGATGCCCGGCGTCGCGGCGATCAGCTGCGTGCCGGCGGCAAGCCCGATGCCGCCCTCCCACAGCGTGCCGCCATAGCCGGGCAGGCCCGCGATGTCAGCGATCGCCATGATCGCCTGCGCCTCGAACAGGCCGCCGGCCTTCATCAGCTTGATCGAGACGGCATCTGCCGCCTCGCGGCGCACCACCTCCATCATGTCGCGGCGGTCGAAACAGCTTTCGTCGGCGAGCACCGGCGTTTCCAGCGCCGCGGTGAGCTGCGCCATCACGTCGAGAAATTTGCGCGGCACCGGCTGCTCGATGAAGGTCGGCGCAAACTGCTCGATATCGCGCAGGATTTTGATGGCGCCGAACGGCGCCAGCGCCTGGTTGTAATCGACGCGTAGATCGACCTTGTCGCCGAATTCTTTCCGGATCGCCGCGAGATGATCGAGATCCTCGCGATGCGGCTTCACGCCGGTCTTGACCTTGTAGATCAAATTGCCGTCCGGAACCATCTTCCGCATGCGTTCGAGATCGGCGGCGAAATCCGGATCGGCGATCGAGAACGACAGCGGGATCGTGTCGCGTACGCGCCCGCCGAGCAGGTCGGCGACCGAAAGTCCCGACGACTTGCCGACGATGTCGAGCAGCGCCATCTCGATCGCGACCTTGGCTTCGGCATGTCCGACCAGCGCACGATCGAGCTCGGCCATCAGCGCGCGGATGCGGCGCACCGACTTGCCGAGCACGATTGGCCGCAAATAGATGTCGAGCGCGGCGAACGCCGCTTCCGGCGTTCCCGTGAACACTTCCCATGGTGCCGCCTCGCCCCAGCCGATCACGCCGTCGCTCGACGTGAGCTCCAGCAGCACGCGCTTCACCGTACCCTTGACGTTGCCGACGCCCTGGAGGCGCGCCATCTTGATCGGGCTCTCGATCAGGAACAGCCTGAGACGTTCGATGGTGGCTTCGGTCATGTCAGGCCTCCATTGACGTGCCAGACCTGGCCGGTGACGTAGGATGCTTTTGGGGATGCCAGGAAGGCGATGATCTCGGCGACTTCCTCCGGTCGCCCGCGGCGGCCCATCGGGATCAGCGTCTCGGTCGCGGCGATCTGCTCGGGTGTAAGCCGGCTTTCGCTGGGCTTGTCCTTGACGATCAGGCCCGGCGCGACGGCGTTGACGGTGATGCCCTCCCTGGCGAGCTCGACTGCGGTGAGCCGCACCAGCGCTTCGAGCGCGGAGCGGCTCGCGGCCGTCGCTGCAAAGGGCGCGAACTCCGGCCGGATCGCGTGAGCGACGAACGACGACACCGCCACGATCCGCGAATCTCGCCCTGCACGCAGCAGCGGCAGCGCGGCGTCCACCAACCGTGTGAACGCCAGCGCCGACTCGTCCATTGCCTTGCGGAACTGATCCGCCGGCGTACCGATGGCGCTGCCGCGCCGGGCATGGCCGCCGATCAGGATCAATCCGTCGAGCCGGCCGAAGGCACGTTGCGTAGCGGCGACGGTGTCGGTGGCCGCGGTCTCCTCGGCGAGATCGCCGAGGCATTTTGCGACGATCGCGCCTTGCGCTTCGGCTTCCGCCGCCGTGGCGTCGAGGCCGGCTGCGTTGGAGCGCGTGTGCAGCAGCAGCGCAGTGCCGGGCCCCGCGAGCAGTTTTGCGGTGGCGCGGCCGATGCCGCTGGCGGCGCCGGTGACAAGATAGACGCGATCGATTTCGGACATCACGATGCCGTTGTAACCGGCGGCAGCGCGCCGGTGCGGTGGAAATGGCTGAGGAACGCGCGCGTCGCTCCTTCCTGCGGATTGTCGATCACCTGTCGCGCCGGGCCTTCCTCGACCACGACGCCGTCGCGCATGAAGATCAGACGGTCGGCGACTTCGCGGGCAAAGGCGATCTCGTGGGTGACGATCACCATGGTCATGCCCTCCGACGCCAGCTGCTGCATGACGTTCAAGACCTCGCCGACAAGCTCGGGATCGAGCGCGGAGGTGACCTCGTCGAACAGCATCACGTCCGGCTCCATGGCGAGCGCCCGCGCAATCGCGACGCGCTGCTTCTGTCCGCCGGAGAGCGTTGCCGGATATTGGTCGGCCTTCTCTGCAAGGCCCACCTTCGTGAGTTGGGCCCGCGCCAGCTTCTCGGCGTCCGCCTTGGCCATGCGCCGCACCGTGACCGGTCCCTCCATCACGTTCTGCAGCGTCGTCATGTGCGGGAACAGATTGAAATGCTGGAACACCATGCCGGTGGTGGTACGGAATTTGGCCAGCGTCTTCACATCGGGGAGCTTCGTACCCTCGCCGAACGAAAAGCGGGTGTCGCCGACGCGAACGCTGCCGCCGTCGGGCGTCACCAGGAGGTTGATGCAGCGGAGCAGCGTCGACTTGCCGGAGCCGGACGGGCCGATCAGCGCCACGACGCCGCCCTTCGCGACATCCAGGCTGATGCTCTTCAAAACCTCGTTGCTGCCAAAGCTTTTGCGCAGCGCCCGGATCTCGATCTTGGAAGAGGTGTCGCTCATTCGCCGACCGCCAGTCGCTTCTCGCCGCGCCGGACCATGATGGTCAGGGGGATCAGGATCGCCGCATAGGCGACCGCGACGGCGGTGTAGGTTTCCAGCGGACGGTAGCTGTCATGGGCGGCGACCTGGCTCTGATAGACCAGATCAGGCACCGCCAGCACCGAGACCAGCGAGGTGTTCTTGAACTGGATGATCGACTGGTTCATCAGCGCCGGGATCATGCGCTTGATCGCCTGCGGCAGCACGATGCGCCGCATGCTCTGTCCCGGGGTCATACCGAGCGCGGCACCGGCTTCGGACTGGCCGCGGTCGATCGAGATGATGCCGCCGCGGATGATCTCCGAATAGAACGAGCCGCCATAGAGCGACAGCGCCAGCGCCGACGCCGTGATTGGGGTCATCTCGACACCCGCCAGGATCGGCAGCGCGTAATAGAACCAGATCAGCTGCACCAGGATCGGCGTGCAGCGGAACGCCTCGATGAAGGTGAGCGCGAGCAGGCGCACCGCGCGAAAGCGCGACAGGGTGCCGAACGCGCCGAACAGGCCGAAGACGAGGCCAAGCACGACGATGACCACGGTGAAGCCTACGGTGACGCCGAGCCCGTTGAGAAAGAGCCAGCGATAGCTCCAGAGGATGCCGAAGTCCCACTGATACATGCGTGTGTTACTCGTCGAACGCCTTGACCGCCGGCATTGTCGTCCGGGGCGATGCGAAGCATCGAGCCCGGAATCTCGAGATTCCGGGTTCGCCCTTTGGGCGCCCCGGAATGACAGTGGAAGACTACAGCGAAACGCCCGGCGGAATGTCCGCCTCGGTCACGCCCACCAGCTCCATGTTGGTGATGATGGCGTTGCGAATGAAGCCGAGGCCTTTGTTGAAGTCGATCCAGGTGTTGACGTAGTCGCGCCAGGTCTTGTCGGTCTCGCGGCGGAAGCCGGCGTTCGACGTGGTAGCAAAGATCGGCGTCGGCAGCACGAACTGGCCCAGCGAGGGATTTTTCTTCAGCACCGTGAGCGACAGCATGGTGATCAGGCACTGCGCGTCGACGCGGCCGGTCTGGAGCGCGGCGGTGGCGTCGTCGGCGGTCTTCAGCCGCGAGATCTGCGCCTTCGGCGTCAGGCGGCTCACGACTTGGTCGTGCGAGGAGCCCTGGTCGACCGCGATCTTGATGTCGGGCGAGTTCAGCTCGGCCCAGCTCTTCGGCTTGAAGTCCTTCTTGCAGAGGATGCCGAAGGCGTTGTTGAAGACCGGCACCGAGAAGTCGACCACCAGCGCGCGCTTCGGGGTCGGGTTGAGGCCGAAGAAGATGTCGATCTTGTTGGACTGCAGGTCGAGCACCGAATTGCCCCAGGTGGTCTCGGTGATCTCGAGCTCGGCCTCCATGTCCTCGGCGAGCGCCTTGGCGATGTCGACGTAAAAGCCTTTCCACTGGCCGGTCGAAAGATCCTTCATGTAATAGGGCGCGCCGCCGCCGACCGCGCCGATCCGCATCTTCTTGGTGCGGCGGATGCGGGCGAAGGTCGATTCGTTGGTATCGGCGGTCTGCGCCACGGCAGGGGAGGCCAGCGTCGCCGCGCCAATCGCGCCAAGTCCGACAATCGATGCAACATCACGACGTGTAACCATTGGGATCAATCGCTTTTCTGTTGGAAGAAGTTCCGGCAGCGTTCTTACCAAGGCGCCTCCGGCAGTGAAAGCACAGCCTATCGGCTGGGCAGACCAGGAATTGCCCGGATGCTGGGCAAGCCACCATGAAGCCGCGCCTGTTCAAGCCGATACCCGCTTGCTTTCCGGTCCTTTTGGCCCCAAATAGGGGCCGGGAGATTGGCGGTGGACGAGCCACTCGCCAACCGGGTCAGGTCCGGAAGGAAGCAGCCCTAACGAGGTCCGGATCGGGTCGCTCGTCAGTCTCCTACCTGTTTTTCCGAGCGAATTGCGCCGGCGGCTCGGGCCGCCAGCGCGCTCCTTTCCGCAAAGCCGGCCGAAAGACACTTCATTGCGGATCGACCGATGACCGACGCTGGCGCCCCTCCCAACCCTGACAGCGCCGGCCGGGCCAGCACGCCCTACCGGGTGCTGGCGCGGAAATACCGTCCTTCCTCGTTCGACGATCTGATCGGCCAGGAAGCCGTGGTCCGCACCGTCTCAAATGCGTTCGAGACCGGTCGCATTCCGCAGGCCTGGATTCTCACCGGCGTCCGCGGGGTCGGCAAGACCACCACTGCGCGCATCCTTGCCCGCGCGCTCAACTACGAGATGCCGGATGGCTCGGTGAAGGGCCCGACGGTCCAGATGCCGACGCTCGGCGTGCATTGCCAGGCCATCATGGAAAGCCGGCACATGGACGTGCTGGAGATGGACGCGGCCTCGCACACCGGCGTGGACGACGTCCGTCAGATCAATGACAGCGTCCGCTACGCGCCGGCCAGCGCCCGCTACAAGGTCTACATCATCGACGAAGTCCACATGCTGTCGACGGCGGCGTTCAACGCCTTCCTGAAGACGCTGGAGGAACCGCCGGAGCACGCCAAGTTCGTGTTCGCAACGACCGAGATCCGCAAGGTTCCGGTCACGGTGCTGTCGCGCTGCCAGCGTTTTGACCTGCGCCGCGTCGAGGCCGACGTGCTGATGAAGCATCTGGCCAACATCGCGGCCAAGGAAAACGTCGAGATCGAGCCCGAAGCACTAGGTATCATCGCACGCGCCGCGGAAGGCTCGGTGCGCGATTCGCTCTCGCTGCTCGATCAGGCGATCGCGCATGCGGCAGGCACCGTGAAGGCCGATGCCGTCAGGCAGATGCTGGGGCTCGCCGACCGCACCCGTGTCATCGATCTTTTCGATTCTCTGGCGCGTGGCGACATCGCGTCCGCGTTTAGGGAGTTCCGCGACCAGTACGACGTCGGCGCCGATCCGATCGTCGTGCTCTCGGATCTCGCCGAATTCGTCAATTTCGTCACCCGCGTGAAGATCGTGCCGGCGACCGCCGACAACGTCGCCTATGGCGAGACCGAGCGCGTGCGCGCGCGGGATTTCGCCTCGAAGATCTCGATGCGCGTGCTGTCGCGGATGTGGCAGATGCTGCTCAAGGGCATCACCGAGGTGCAGGCCGCGACGCGGCCCGCCGCAGCCGCCGAGATGGTGCTGGTGCGCATCGCCTATGTCGCCGACCTGCCGACGCCTGACGAAGCGATCAAGATGCTGGAGCAGAACGGCGGTGGTTCGCCGGTCGTGAGCGGCGGCAGTGCCGCGCGCAACGCGCCGGCCGGGCCGGTGGCGTCCGCGGCTCCCGTTCGCATGCCGAATTCGTCACCGTCCTCGTTCGGCGGCGGTGGTGCTCGTCCGCAGATGGCAACACCCGCGCCGGATCCGCAAGCTGCCACGCCCGTGTTGCGCGTCACGAGCTTCACCCAGCTCGTTGCCCTGGCCGGGCAGAAGCGCGACCTCCTGACCAAGGGCGCGCTCGAAGGCGACATGCGCCTCGTTCGTTTCGAGGAGGGCCGGCTGGAAGTCGCGCTCGAGCCGAACGCCTCCAAGACCATGATTTCCGATCTCGCGCGAAAATTCGAGCTCTGGACCGGGCGCCGCTGGACCGTGATCGTCTCCAACGAGCCGGGCCAGCCGACGCTGCGCTCGGTAAGCCAGGCGGCCAAGCAGGAACATGCGCGCACCGCCGAGGCCGATCCGCGCGTGCGCGAGGTGCTGTCGCGGTTTCCGGGTGCGAAGGTCGTCGAGGTCCGCAGGCTTGCCCCCGAGGCGCCGGAATCCGATATTAACGCCGACTATGGCAGTGACGATCCGCCCGACGGTTCCGACGGCGACGATCTCTAGAGCATGATCCGGAAAAAGCGTGCAGCGCTTTTCCGACTGGATCACGCTCAAAACAATCAGCGAAGGCGCGACGATGAGTCATCGCGCCAACCAAGGACAGCACCGATGGTCGATATTTTCGGCATGATGAAGCAGGCGCAGCAGCTGCAATCCAAGATGCAGGAGATGCAGGACCAGCTCGCCAACGTCGAGGTCGAGGGCATCTCCGGCGGCGGTCTCGTCGCCGTGCGCATGACCGCGAAGATGGACGTCAAGGGCGTCAAGATCGATCCTTCGCTGATGAAGGCGGAAGAGCGCGAGGTGCTCGAGGATCTGCTCGTCACCGCCTTCGGCGAGGCCCGCCGCAAGGCGGAAGCCGCCATGCAGGAGAAGATGCAGTCGCTCACCGGCGGGCTCGGTCTGCCGCCGGGGCTGTCGGGGCTGTTCGGCCACTAGGATGGGCGCTGTTGCGGGTCCTGAAATCGAGCGGCTGGTCCAGCTTCTCGCGCGGCTGCCGGGCCTCGGTCCGCGCTCGGCGCGGCGCGCCGCGTTGCATCTGATCAAGAAGCGCGAAGCGCTGATGATACCGCTGTCCTCGGCCATGCAGGTCGCGCTCGAGAAGGTCCAGGTCTGCAAGACCTGCGGCAACATCGACACGCAAAGTCCCTGCACGGTCTGCACCGATCCGAGGCGCGACCCCTCGATCATCGTCGTCGTCGCCGACGTTGCCGATCTCTGGGCGCTGGAACGGGCCAATGCCACTCAAGGGCGCTATCACGTGCTGGGTGCGACATTGTCGCCGCTCGACGGCGTCGGCCCGCAGGACCTCACCATCGAGGCGCTGGTCGCGCGCGCGCATGAGGCGCAGGTGCATGAGGTCATCCTGGCGCTGAATGCCACCGTCGACGGCCAGACCACGGCACATTACATCACCGACCTGCTTCAGGACGCCAACGTAAAAGTAACCCGGCTCGCCCATGGTGTGCCGGTCGGCGGCGAGCTTGATTATCTCGATGAAGGTACGCTATCGGCCGCGATGCGGCAGCGCACCCTGTTCTAGCCATCCAGACTTACGGAACGGACGACATGACGAAACTTTTCGCCACACGATGGGCTTTGGTCGCGACGCTGACGATGCTGGCGACGCCGGCCATCTCCGCGCAACAGGACGACGGGGCTCCGCCGCCGTCGAAGCCCGGCAAGCCGATCAATGCCGGGGAGGTGCTGTCGGGCGAGCTGAACACGATGAAAGTGCGCGACGTCAAGAACGTCGGCAAGCGGGTTGCGACCTACCAGATCACCTCCGAGCCGCGCCGACTGCCGCCGCCGAGCGGGCTGTGCAATCTCGAGACCGGACCCGAAACCTTCCAGCTCGTTCCCAGCGGCGACGCGCAGGCAGCGCAGCTGAAGACGTTTGCCGGCAAGGAGATCTCGGTCAAGGTCGACGAAGTCGCCTGCGCCAGCGATCCCGGCCAGATGAGCGAGGCCGTGATCACGAAATGGAGCCTGATCAAGAAGCAGTAGGGGGCGCCCCGTTTGCTCGCCACACATATAAGCGCATCTGTTTTTCGTCATGCCCGGGCTCGTCCCGGGCATCCACGTTTTTGGCGCCGCGTAGCAAGGCGTGGATGGCCGGGACAAGCCCGGCCATGACGGCGTTGCGCTAAACCCGCACCGGCCCCAGCGCATCAAAATGCCCGCGCTTCTGCAACCAGGCCAGCAGCACCAGGCTCGGGATCGCCACCAGCATGCAGATCACGAAGAACAGCGGCCAGCCGGTGGTATCAGCCACGAAGCCGGCGCCTGACGAGAGATAGGTCCGCCCCACCGCGGCAAGCGCGGTGAGCAGCGCATATTGCGTCGCCGTGTGCAGCGGGTTCTGGCAGAGCGCCGAAAGATAGGCGACGAAGATCACCGTGCCGATGGCGCTGGTGAAGTTCTCACAGGTGATGGCGAAGGCGAGCGCCCATTGGCTGGTGCCGACGAAGGCCAGCCAGGAGAAGGAGAGGTTCGCGAGCGCCTGCACCACGCCGCCGATCCAGAGGCTGGTCGCAAGCGAATAGCGCCGCGCGACGAAGCCGCCGGCAAAGCCGCCGATCAGAGTCGCAGCAAGGCCCACGCCCTTCACGATCGCCGCATAGTCGTTGCGGGAGAAGCCGAGGTCGATCACGAACGGCGCGGTCATCGTGCCGGAAAAGGCATCGGTGAACTTGAACAGCACGACGAAGGCGAGTGCCGCAAGCGCGTCCTTGCGCGTCAGGAATTCCGAGAAGGCGCCGATTGCCGCGTGCAGCACGCGCGCGAGCGCGGTCTGCGTCTGCGTCGCGGCTTCCGCCCGCAATGACTGCTCGGGCTCGGTCGCGACCAGCGCCGTGATCGTCCCGATCAGGACCATCGCCGCCATCACCACATAGCCCCACATCCAGGCGGACGTGCGGGTGATGCCGGTGCTCTCGAAGCCGGAGACGATGAACAGCGCGCCGGCGGTCGAGACCAGCATGCCGATGCGATAGGCCGCGACATAGGACGCCATGCCGGCGGCCTGCTCGCTCTCCGGCAGGCTCTCGACGCGGAAGGCGTCGACCACGATGTCCTGCGTCGACGAGGCCGTCGCCACCAGCAATGCGCCGAGCGCGACGTAGAACGGCGAGCGCGCGGGATCGGTCAGCGCCAGCAGCAGGATCGCTGCGATCAGCAGCAATTGCGAGAACAGCAGCCAGCCGCGGCGCCGCCCGAAGGCGCGCGTGAACAGCGGCACATGCATCGCATCGACCAGCGGCGCCCAAAGGAATTTCAGCGTGTAGGGCGTGCCGACCAGCGCAAACAGCCCGATGGTCTTGAGATCGACGCCGGATTCCCGCATCCACACCAGCAGCGTCGAGCCCGACAGCGCCAGCGGCAGCCCGGACGAGAAACCGAGGAACAGCACGATCAGCACCCGCGGCTGCAGGTAAACGGCAAGGCTGTCACGCCAGGAGGTGGGGGCCGTGCCGGGGCCGGCAGGGGAGGTCGCGTCGGGTGCGGTCATGGGGTGGTGTTAGCAGATTCTGAGAGCCACAAGTGAGGTGTCGTCGCCCGGCTTGACCGGGCGACCCAGTATTCCAGAGGCCGGAGTTATGGAGGGCCCGCGATCTCCGCATAGAGATCGTTCCAATCGGGATTATCCTTCTCGATCAGCGCAATCTTCCAGGCGCGCGTCCATTTTTTCAGGCGCTTCTCGCGTTTTATCGCATTCTCGGGATCATCGAATTGCTCGAAATAGACTAGCTTCACAACGCCCTATTCCTTCGTGAAGCTCTCGACTAACTGCAATTTGTGTTCGGCCACACGGCGGATGAGATCGTTCGTTACGCCAATGTAGAGCGTGTCGCCCATCTTGCTGGCGAGAATGTACACGTAGTAGCAGCGCCCGCCCATCTGCCGTCTCTGGGATACTGGGTCGCCCGGTCAAGCCGGGCGACGACAGTGTGTTCTATATTCTACTCCCCCGCCTGGAGCTTCCTCGGGAACAACTCGGCAGCGCCGGTCGCCACGAGATGCGGGGCTTCGGGGGCATCGCTCTTGCTGAAATCGAGCTCTTCGATGCGCCCCGCGCGCTTCTCGATCTTGTCGGCGGAGATCAGGATCTGGCGGACGTCCTCGTTCGCGTCGGCAAAGTGCTTCTGCAATTTCAGCACGCGATCGCGCAGGCGGCCGAGGTCGTCGCCGAGCTTGATCACTTCGGTCTGGATCTGGTCGGCGGCATCGCGCATGCGCGCGTCCTTCATGATCTGCTGCATCACCTGGATTGCGAGCATCAAAAGCGACGGCGACACCAGCACGACGCGGGCGCGATACGCCTTCTGGATCACGTCGTCGAAACCGTCGTGGATCTCGGCGTAGACCGATTCCGACGGCACGAACATCAACGCCATTTCCTGGGTCTCGCCGGCGACGAGATATTTTTCGGCGATGTCGCTGACATGCTTCATCACGTCACCGCGCAGCCGCTGCGTGGCGATGCGCTTTTCCTCGTCGGTGCGCGCATCATGCAGCGCGGTCATCGCCTCCAGCGGAAATTTCGCGTCGATGCAGAGCGGACGCTGGTCGGGCAGGAACACGACGCAGTCCGGACGCTTGCCGGTCGAGAGCGTGAACTGGAACTCGTAGGCGCCCTTCGGCAGACCGTCCTGGACGATCGCTTCCATCCGCGCCTGACCGAAGGCGCCGCGCGACTGCTTGTTGGCGAGCACGTCGCGCAGGGTCGTCACCTGCGTGGTGAGGTCGGTGAGGTTCTTGTGCGCGCTGTCGATGATGCCGAGCCGCTCGTGCAGCGCGTGCAGGCTCTCCATGGTGTTGCGGGTCGAGTGCTCCATGGACTGGCCGACGCGGTGGGTCACCGAATCCAGCCGCTCGTTGACCGCGCGCGCCATGTCGGCCTGGCGGCCGGCCAGCGTCTGGGTCATGGCGTCGACTCGCCCCGAAGCCTCGCTCTGGGCGTGCAGCATCTGGCTGATGCGCTCCTCGAGCTCGTCGGCGCGGATGGCGTTGGCCATCGCGAGTTCCGCGCCGCGCCGCCCTGACCGCGCGATCACGACGGCAATCACGAGCAGCAGGATAAGGACCAGGGCGCCGAAGCCGATCAGCGCGTCCACGGTGCGCACCGGCCAGTCGCCAAGCATGAAAATGATCTCGTTCATGCCCCTGCTTCTAGCCGATTCGCTTCGAGACACGAACGAATAGCGAACATTTATGGTAAATGCTCTGTTAATTTTTATGGTTAACGAAACCTGAAGTTTTATGGTTAGCGGAGGGTTAACGGGGTTCCCGGCCGCATTGACCGCATCGAACGCGCGGCTTAAATCGCGGCCATGGCCCTCAGAGAAATCATCATCCTGCCCGACAAGCAGCTGCGTCTGGTCTCCAAGCCGATCGAGAAGGTCACGCCGGAGATCCGCAAGCTTGCCGACGACATGTTCGAGACCATGTACGACGCGCCCGGCATCGGGCTCGCGGCGATCCAGATCGCGCAGCCGTTGCGGCTGATCACCATGGACCTCGCCAAGCCCGACCAGGACGGCGAGACCAAGCCCGAGCCGCGCGTCTTCATCAATCCGGAAATCATCGCCTCTTCGGAGGACCTGTCGGTCTACGAGGAAGGCTGCCTGTCGATCCCCGAATATTACGAGGAGGTCGAGCGCCCTGCGAAGGTGCGGGTGCGCTACACCGATCTCGACGGCAAGGTGCACGAGGAGGACGCCGAAGGCCTCTACGCCACCTGCATCCAGCACGAGATCGACCATCTCAACGGCGTGCTGTTCGTCGACTATCTGTCAAAGCTCAAGCGCGACCGCGTGCTGAAGAAGTTCGAGAAAGCCGCCAAGCGCGCGGAGTGAGGTTCTCTGTCGATGCCCCTCCGCCTGATCTTCATGGGCACGCCCGATTTCTCCGTGCCGACGCTGCTCGAGCTCGTCGCGCATGGCCACGAGATCGCGGCCGTGTACACGCGCGCGCCGAAGCCCGGCGGACGGCGCGGGCTGCAATTGCAGCCGACCCCGGTGGAAGAGGCCGCGCGAAAGCTCGGTGTGCCCGTGCTGACGCCGAAGACTTTGAAAACGCCGGAGGCGCTGGAAGAGTTTCGCGCCTTTGACGCCGATGCGGCCGTCGTCGTCGCCTATGGCATGATCCTGCCGCAGGCGATCCTCGATGCGCCAAAGCTCGGCTGCTACAACCTGCACGCCTCGCTGCTGCCACGCTGGCGCGGTGCCGCTCCCATCAACCGCGCGATCATGGCCGGCGATGCCGAGAGCGGCGTGATGGTGATGAAGATGGATGTTGGCCTCGACACCGGCGACGTCGCTATGGCGGAACGGCTCGCGATCACGGACAACATGACCGCGCTCGATCTGCACGATCGTCTGTCGCGGCTCGGTGCCGATCTGATGGTGCGCGCCATGGCCGCGCTGGCGCGCGGCGGGCTTCAGCTGAAGCAGCAGAGCGAGGACGGCGTCACCTATGCCGCCAAGATCGACAAGGCCGAGGCGCGGATCGACTGGACCAGGCCCGCGCGCGAGGTGCTGCGCCATATCCACGGCCTGTCGCCGTTTCCCGGCGCCTGGGCCGAACTTGAGAATGCGCGGGTCAAGATCCTGCGCTGCGAGCTGGCGAAAGGCACGGGCGCACCCGGCGAGGTGCTCGACGATCACCTCACCATCGCCTGCGGCGAGGGTGCAATCCGTCTGATCGAGCTCCAGCGCGAAGGCAAGGCACGCATGCAGGCCGCGGACTTCCTGCGCGGCGTGCCGTTGAAGACCGGCGCCAAATTCACCTGACGCTGTCATACCCTGCGAAGGCGGGGTATCCAGTACGCCGAGGCTTCTCGGTCGAACGGATAGGCTGCGGAGTACTGGATTGCCCGGTCGAGCCGGGCGATGACAGCGAAACTGGACAAGATGCCCCGCTACAAGCTCACCATCGAATATGACGGCGCGCCGTTCTTCGGCTGGCAGGTGCAGGAGACGCTGCCCTCGGTGCAGGGCGCGTTGGAGGCCGCTGTGAAGGCGATGACCGGCGCGGATGCGCGCGTCCATGGTGCCGGCCGCACCGATGCCGGCGTGCATGCGCGCGGCCAGGTCGCGCATGTCGATGTCGGCAAGCAGTTTCCGCCGGGCCGTTTTCGCGACGGCTTGAATGCGCATCTGCGCCCGCATCCTGTCGCGGTGCTCGAAGCGGATATCGTGCCTGATAGTTTCGAGGCGCGCTTTTCAGCCATCAAGCGCCACTACCGCTACCGTATCGTCAACACTCGCGCCAATCTCGCACTCGATGCCGGCCACGCCTGGCGCGTGCCGCGCCGGCTCGACGCCGATGCGATGCATGCGGCGGCACAACGCCTGCTCGGCAAGCACGATTTCACCACCTTCCGCGACACCGAGTGCCAGGCCAGGTCGCCGGAGAAGACGCTCGATCAGCTCGACGTGCTGCGCGACGGGCGCGAGATCACCATAGTCACCTCGGCGCGCTCATTCCTGCACAGCCAGGTGCGTTCGATGGTGGGGTCGCTGATGTGGGTCGGCGAAGGCCGCTGGACCGCCGATGATCTCTCCGCAGCGCTCGCCGCACGCAACCGCGCCGCCTGCGGCATCGTCGCCCCGCCGGACGGGCTGTATCTGATGCAGGTGGATTACTGATGGGATGAGGGCGCGTACTCTCGCTACATCCCCCCACTGTCATGCCCCGGCTTGACCGGGGCATCCAGTAGCCGTGGCCTCTCGGCTCAGTCACTGTCGTCTCTGGAATACTGGATCGCCCGATCAAGTCGGGCGATGACAGCGGAGTGGGCAGGCGGAAGAGCCTACCCAAAATACCTCGCCAAAATCCCGCGATACACCTTGGTCAACCGCTCCAGGTCCCTGACCGGCACGCGTTCGTCGATTTGGTGCATGGTCTGGCCGACCAGGCCGAATTCGATCACCGGGCAATAGCTTGAGATGAAGCGCGCGTCCGAGGTGCCGCCTGAGGTCGACAGCTCCGGCTTGCGGCCCGTCACTTCTTCGATCGCGGACACCGCGAGATCGGTGAACGGGCCGGGCTTGGTCACGAACACGTTCGAGTTCGAGGGCTCCCAGACGATGCGGGCGCGAATGCGGTTGCCGCAGGCTTTTGTCAGCCGCATCTCGACCAGCTCGCGCAGGCTCGCCTGAGTGTGGTTGTCGTTGTAGCGGATGTTGAATTTTGCGCGCGCTTGTCCCGGGATGACGTTGTTGGCGGTGTTGCCGACGTCGACCGAGGTGAATTCGAGGTTGGAGGCCTGGAACTGCGCGCTACCATGGTCGAGCGGCTCGTCCGAGATGGCCACGATCAGCCGCGCGATATCAGGCACCGGATTGGCGGCGCGGTGCGGATAGGCGACATGGCCCTGCACGCCGTCGACATACAGCGTGCCGGATTGCGAGCCGCGGCGGCCGACCTTGATGGTGTCGCCGAGGGTCTCGACATTGGAGGGCTCGCCGAGCACGCAATGGTCGAATTTTTCGCCGCGCTCGGCCGCCCACTGCAGCAGCTTGATGGTGCCATTGATGGAGACGTCTTCCTCGTCGCCGGTGATCAGGAAGGAGATCGAACCTTTGCCGTCGCTGCGCGGCTTGCCGTCGTTCGCGGCCAGATGCTCCAGCACCGCGGCGACCGAACAGGCGATGCCGCCTTTCATGTCGACCGCGCCGCGGCCGTGCAGAAAGCCGTCCTTCACCTCGCCCGAGAACGCGCCGACGCTCCAGGCGCTCTCGTCGCCCGGCGGTACCACGTCGGTGTGGCCGGCAAAGGTGATGTGCGGCCCGTCAGTGCCGATCCGCGCAAAGAGATTGTCGACGTCGGCGGTGCCGGGCTCGCTGAAAGTCACGCGGTGGCATGTGAAGCCTGCCGCATTGAGGGCTTTTTCGAGCACGCCCAGTGCACCGGCATCGGCGGGGGTTACCGAGGGGCAGCGGATGAGATCGCGGGCAATCGAGAGAGCATCGGTCATGCGCCCCGCTTAACATGCATGCCGCCGGGTGGGCTAGCACTGGGCGGGACAAATTCGATCTCGCTCTGCTGGTCCCAGCTTTTCGTCGAAGGTGCGGGCGCGGAGCCATCTTCAAGGACGGCCAGTGGATCGGGGCCGAACCGGTTGTCGCCCGAGGTGCCGGGCACAATGAACATTTCCACGAGGCCCCAAAACCACGGAATGTGCACGGCCCAGGCGACGGCAAGAACCCAGTTTGAATTGGTGGGCAGCAGGTCCGAGAACTGGTCGAACAACGCAGGCACGACGAAGAACGGAACCAGCCACCAGCCGCTCCGGTCGCGATCGTGCAGCCGCTTGGTCGCGGTTGCGAGATAGATCCACAGGAATAGCAAAGTGCCGAACACTTTGAGGATGAGGGTCGCGCGATCGGCCGTAGCCAGCTGACGATAGGCCCTGGGATCGACCACGTTGAAGATGTCGTCGACACCGAAATCGAAGTCGACCTTGAAGTTGAAGGCGAAAGTTGCCGCCCCGTTCAGCACCTTGATGGCCTGGTCGATCATCCCGAGCATGCAGGCCAGCATCATGACGAGCAGCAGCGCCTGCCACAGCAGCGCGCGGTTGATGCGGCCGTCGAAGCGGAAGAGATACCAGATCCAGTCCATTCCAAAGGCTCCGGGCGGGAAAGGTCGCCCGGATGTTGGTCGCGATGGGGGGAGGGCGGGTTCGATGGACCCTCGGTGTCGTACGGCAGCTGGTGCCGCGAATCAATCCCGCAGCAGCTCGTTGATGCTGGTTTTGGAGCGCGTGCGCTCGTCGACGCGCTTGACGATGACGGCGCAGGCGGTGCTCGGGCCGATCTGGCCGTTCTTCATGGGCTTGCCGGGCAGCGCGCCGGGAACGACGACCGAATATTCCGGCACCTCGCCGATGAAGATCTCGCCGGTCTCGCGATCGACGATCTTGGTCGACGCCCCCAGGAACACGCCCATCGACAGCACCGCGCCCTTGCGCACGATCACGCCCTCGGCGACCTCGGAGCGCGCGCCGATAAAGCAATCGTCCTCGATGATCACGGGCTCGGCCTGCAGCGGCTCGAGCACGCCGCCGATGCCGACGCCGCCGGAGATGTGCACGCGCTTGCCGATCTGCGCGCAGGAGCCGACGGTCGACCAGGTGTCGATCATGGTGGATTCATCGACGTAGGCGCCGAGATTGACGAAGGACGGCATCAGCACGACGTTGCGGGCGATGAAGGCGGAGCGGCGCACGATGGAGCCGGGGACGGCACGGAAACCGGCATCCCGAAAGCGGTTCTCGCCCCAGCCGTCGAACTTCGAGGGCACCTTGTCCCACCAGGCCGCCTTGCCGGGGCCGCCGGAAATGGCGCCCATGTCGTTGAGGCGGAACGAGAGCAGCACCGCCTTCTTCAGCCATTGATTGACCTTCCACTTGCCGTCGGCCCCGCGCTCGGCAACGCGGGCCTCACCCTTGTCCAGAATCTCCAGCGCGTGATCCACGGCCTCGCGGACCTCGCCCCTGGTCGAGGTCGAGACGCCGTCGCGCGCCTCGAAGGCGCCGTTGATGGTGGATTCGAGGACGGACAGGGACATTTGGCGATCCTTGAGCAGCATTTGCGGGGAATTTGGATCGCTTTTTCGGGACTTGGAGCGAGAGAGTCAAGAACGCAGTCGGCCATGTCCCGGCGCGTTCGGACGCGCCCGGGACATGGCCGGCGGCTATTTTGATGTGCCCGCGAGATCGATGCCGTTCACGATACCCTCGCAGAGGCCGGCGAGCTCATTTCCGAGTTCGGTCAATGCCGGTGAACGGTAGCGCGCGAAGGCCATAGCCGGATCAAGCCATCGCAGTTCGGCTTGACCGTCTGGAAAGCCGATCACGGCGAACTTCAGGGGGGCCTCGAGCAGCGCCGCGCTATCGGCGGTCAGCAGCCGCGACATCAGGCGTGGGTGGAAAAACAGGACCTGACGCGCGGGGCCGATGGCGAAGCCGCCACGACTGAGCAGCATTTGCGGGTCGATCTCGTGCAGGATCCAGAGGTCTGCCGCAATGATTCCCTGCTTCAAGCGGGTGACCACCTCTTCGACGGTCAACGAAGAGGTGACCGACCGTTGAAACGAGCTTGCGGCCGAACCGCATCCGGAGAAGGCCACAGGTTGCGGTGTTTGCGTCATCGGATCAGCCTTCGCCCGGCTTCGGTGCCCGGCTCGCATCGAACGCTTCGAGCGTCCGTGCCGAGTAGACCAACGACGCCCCCGCACCGATCGCAATCGCCACGCCGAGGGCCTCGGCGAGCTCCTCACGGCTCGCGCCGAAACGTGCGGCGGCGGCGGCGTGAACCGCAATACACCCGTCGCAGCGGGCGGTCACGGCCGCCGCCAGCGCGATCAACTCGCGCGTCTTTCCGTCCAGCTTTCCTGTCTGGGGGCCAGCCGCGCCAAGTTCGCGATAGCCCTTCAGCGTCGCCGGGCTTAGGGCACCAATGTCGCCGATCCGCGCCAGCAAGTCGCTCCGATAGGCGCTCCAATCCATCATCATTGTCTCTCTCCTCGAACGGCGGGTTGTTGCCGAGCTCGAGAGATAGACGTGCGGTCTCGCGGGAGCCATCAGCTATGGGCGTATGGCCGCTATACAGCTTGCCGAAGCGTCAGGCGAATTGACGGAATTCTCCCGCGATGAAGTCCACCACGGCGCGAACCCGCCGGACCTTGCCGGTGTCGCGATGAAATCCCAGCCACAGCTCGCGGCTCGGGACGGGCGCCGGCGTCTTGATCGAACGAAGCGCGGGATAGGCCGAGGCCAGCCGAGTCGGCAAGCAAACCAGCCCCGCGCCGGCGGCGGCCGCAGCGGCCTGACCATCGCGGCTATTGCTGCAGAATCCAACATGTGCCTGCGGCAAATAGCGACGCAGCCACTTCGTCTCCGCAACGCTTTCGGCGAGCGCCGCGTTCATTGTAATGAGCGCAGCGTCGGCGCCACCGTCCGAAAAATCGGGCGGTCCCTTTGCCTTGAGATAGGCAGCAGCAGCATAAAGCTGGAACGGAATGCTGCCGATCTTCCGCTGCATCAGTCCGTCCTGCTGGAAGCGCCCGAAGCGTAGGGCGACATCTATCTCCCGCCACGTGAGGCTCAGGGCCTCGGCGTCAGTAACCAGCTCGACGGTGACGGTCGGATGCGCCGCGCAGAACTTCGCCAGCAAAGGCGAGAGGATCCGTGCCCCGAGCCATTCGGGCGAGGTCACGCGCACCGTTCCGGTCAGTCCAGCGCTGCTGCCGACTGCGATCCGCTGCGCCGCCAGTGCTGCGTCCTCCATCCTCTCGGCATAATCGAGAATCTGCCGTCCGGTGTCGGAGAGCCGAAGGCCGGACGGAAGGCGGTCGAACAGGATCGCACCGAGCTTGCTTTCGAACAGTTCGAGGCGCCGGCTCATTGTCGGTTGCGTGGTGCCCAGCTTTCGTGCGGCACCCGAGAGGCTTTTTTCGCGAGCCAGGTGCAGGAAGTAGCGCAGGTCTTCCCATTCGATCGCAGCCAAGTCTGTCGGCTTCTGAGGCACGGTCGCTCCTGCGTTGCTGCGGGGGTCAGCCGATCGCGAGCGACTGCAGAAACCCAGTCAGATCGTCGGTGACGTGGTCGACATGGGCCGCATCACGGCCCGCCAGTTCCCAATCTTCACGCACCACTTGCTTGGTGCCGTCCGACACCACGAGTATCGTGGTCATGCCGAGCTCGTGCGGAACGGTGAGGTTGCGGGCGAGGTCCTCGAACATCGCTGCGCGGGTCGGATCGACCGAATGGTCGGCGAGAAACTTCCGGTAGGTCTGTGGCGCCGGCTTCGGCTCGAATTCGGCGGCGATGATGTCGAACACGCCGTCGAAATGCGTGGCAAAGCCGAGTCGCGCCAGCACCGCATCGACATGATCGACCGAGCCGTTGGTCAGGATCAGCTTTCGTCCCGGCAGTTTTGCAATGGCCTCGCCCAGGGCCGGGTTCGGCTCCAGCGGGGAATGGTCGATCTTGTGGACATAGGCGAGATAGTCGTCGGCGCGTACACCATGCAGGGTCATCATGCCACGCATGGTGGTGCCGAAGCGCTGGTAATAATCCTTCTGGATCTTGCGCGCTTCCACCGGTGTCAGATTGAGCCAGTTGCAAACGAACTCGGTGATCCGCGCATCGACCTGCTGCCACAGATTGACGTGGTGCGGATAGAGCGTGTTGTCGAGGTCGAACACCCAGGTGTCGATATGGGCAAAGGCGCGGGAGGAGGTCATTTTCACTCTCTATCCGTTGACCGCGGCGGCGCCCCACCCTCAATCGTCGTCCTGGCGAAAGCCAGGACCCATACGCCGTGACCGATCATTGGGACACTGCGGTCGTCGTTCTTCGCCAAATCCAATCCTGGGGTAATGGGTCCTGGCTTTCGCCAGGACGACAGCGGCGTGCGTGGCACCGGTACCATCACAACAGCACCCGTCACGGCATTGCAAACCGCAGCGTCTTGCCGCCGCTCGACATGTCCACCGCGCTAAAGCCCGTGGCCGCGAAACCGCGCGCGCCGCAGTCGGTCTGCTCGTTGGTCTCGAACTTGGTCTCGCGCGTGCAAAGCTGCTTGTCGCCGCCCCAGTTCAGCGGCTTGTCCTTCAGCTTGACGATTCGGTTATCGGCGTCGATGGCTTCCGCGAAGCTGAATATCTGCTTCGGCTGGCCGCTCACATCAGGGTGCAGGCAGGTCTTGGGGTCGATGCGATACCAGCCACGGCTCGTCACCGATTTGCCGTCGTCGGTGGCGACCGCCGCCATCACCTTGTGCGCGGTGTCGTTGCACCAGGTGAGGCCTGTCGCAGACGGCGTCTGCACGGCATCGACCATGGTCTTGAAGAAGTTCGGCGACGACAGGATGTCGGACGACAATCCGCGGCTCTTCAGGAAAGCGGCCAGCGCGCCTTGCGTCTTCGGCCCGTCGACGCCGTCGATCGGCGCGGCGTCGTAACCTGCGATCACCAAAAGCCGCTGGATGCCGGCGAGGCGGGCCTGCTCGTCGTCATACTCGGAGTCCTCGGCGAGATAGGCGACGAAATTGCCGTCCGCGCCTTGGGTCGGGGTGATCTGGGTGAAGGCGGCTTGGGTCTGGCCGCTGCGGCACTGCCGCGCTGCCGCGATGACGAAATTGTCCTGCGCGACGCACAGCGTGTCGCTGCCGTTCTGCGGGATCGGGGATGCGCCGTAGACGCCGAGCGCGCGGGCGTTGAGCAGGATGCGGTCGGCGGAGAGCGTGCCCTGCACCACCACGCGGCAGGTGGCGGGGTCGATCCTGAACCAGCCGCGCGTCGCGGTCGCCGCCTTGTCGTCGATGCCGATCGCGGCCTCGACGACATAGGACATGCGGTTGCAGATTTTCAGGTCGGCGAAGGCCGGTGCGGAGGAGAACACGAACGAGATGGCTGCGGCAGGGAGCGTCATCAGGAAGCGCGTCAGGACGGAGCGGCGAGGCCGCCGCTCTCCCAGCACTGTTCCTGTCCGCTCTTCTCTCACTTGTGGATCAGCGTGCCCGTGCCGGTATTGGTGAAGAGCTCGAGCAGCACCGCGTGCTGCATCTTGCCGTCGATGATGACGACGCCCTCCACGCCCTGTTCGAGCGCGTAGATGCAGGTCTCGACCTTCGGGATCATGCCGCCCGATATGGTGCCGTCCGCGATCAGCTTTCGCGCGTCCTTGACCGAGAGCTGCGGGATCAGCTTCTTGGACTTGTCGAGCACGCCCGGCACGTCGGTGAGCAGCAGCAGCCGCTTTGCCTTCAGCGCGCCGGCCACGGCACCTGCGAAAGTGTCGGCGTTGACGTTCAGCGTCTGCCCCTCTTTCGAGGTCGCGAGCGGCGCGAGCACGGGGATCAGCTCGTAGCCGATCAGCTGGTTGAGCAGCGTGAGATCGACTTTCTCGGGATCGCCGACGAAGCCGAGATCGACCGCCTTCTCGATGTGCGAGTCCGGATCCATGATGGTGCGCGTCGTCTTGGACGCCTTCACCATATTGGCGTCCTTGCCAGAGAGCCCCACGGCCTTGCCGCCGGCCTCGTTGATGTAGCCGACGATCTGCTTGTTGACGGAGCCGGCGAGCACCATCTCGACGATCTCGATGGTGGCGGCATCGGTGATGCGCAGGCCGGCTGCGAATTCCGAGACGATGCCGAGGCGCTTGAGCATGGTCGCGATCTGCGGGCCGCCGCCATGCACCACCACCGGATTGATCGCGGTCTGCTCGAGCAGCACGATGTCGCGGGCAAAATTCTTCGCGGTCTCCTCGTCCCCCATGGCATGGCCGCCATACTTGATGACGATGGTTTCCTCGTCATACTGCTGCATGTGCGGCAGCGCTTCGGACAGGATGCGGGCCTGGTCGAGCGGGGAGATTTCGGTCATGAGGCGGATCTCGCTGGCGGGATACTCGGGCCGCGTTCTATCCGATTGGCGGGCGGGGCGCAAAGTGATGTTCTTCCCCTCTCCCCTTGCGGGAGAGGGTGGATCGCCGCGATAGCGGCGAGACGGGTGAGGGGTTCTCTCCGCGCGCGCAATAGTGAGTTCGTGGAGAGAACCCCTCATCCGGCGCTTCGCGCCATCTTCTCCCGCAAGGGGAGAAGGAACAAAGAGCCACTATTTCTTTCCCACCACCGCCGCGAGCGTCACTGCCAGCCAGCTCAAGATCATCACCGATCCACCCGTCGGCGCCGCATATGGAAACAGCGAATGGCCGGCATATTGCCGCAAGGTGAGGTCGCCCGCGAACAGCGCGGCGCCGGCTGCGAAGCCGGACGCGGCGATGATGCCAATTCCGCCGTGCAGAAGGCCGCGCCCGAGCAGGGCGACGGTCGCGAGTATGGCGGTTGCATGAAACAGCAGCATGGCGCTTGCGGCGGCGAGCCGGCTCGCATCGCCGCCATGCGCGGAAGCGGCGGCCAGCGCGACGCCGGCGGCGCCCATCATACCGGCAAGCCCGATCAACAGGCGGAACGCCGCCATTACGAGGTGCGCTCTTCCAGCAGCTTGGCGATCGCGGCGCGCAGCTCGGCCATGCCGGTTGCGCTCCGCGACGAGGTCGCGAGCACGTTCGGGAACGCGGCCGGACGCTTGGCGAGCGCGGCCTCGGTCTCGACGATGCGCGATTGAAGCTCGGCGGCCTTGATCTGGTCGGCCTTGGTCAGAACCAGCTGGTAGCTGACCGCGGAGCGATCGAGTGTCTTCAGGAGTTCGAGATCGACGTCCTTGAGGCCGTGCCGCGCGTCGACCAGCACGTAGACGCGCGCGAGGCTCGCGCGTCCGAGCAGGAATTTGTGGATCAGCTCGGTCCAGGACGCGACCTGGCTCTTCGGTGCCTTGGCATAGCCATAGCCGGGCATGTCGACCAGGCGCAGGTCACTTTTCCCGGGGACCTCGAAGAAGATCAGCTCCTGGGTGCGGCCCGGCGTATGCGAGGTGCGCGCGAGCGCGTTGCGGCCGGTCAGCGCGTTGATCAGGCTGGACTTGCCGACATTGGAGCGGCCGGCAAAAGCGATCTCCAGCCCCGCCATCGGCGGCAGCGTTTCAGTCGAGGGCGAGGCCCAGATGAACTGCCAGTCGCGCGTGAACAGCTTTCGCCCGACCTCGATCAGCTTCGCATCTTTGTCGTCGGTCATGCGAAGGCTTTCTGTTTGTCCGCGTCATTGCGAGCGAAGCGAAGTAATCCAAAAATGCATCCGCGAAGGGACTCTGGATTGCTTCGTCGCTTTGCCTCGCAATGACGACCGCTACGTCGCCTTCTTCGCGAACGTCGCCTTGAGATTGTCGAACAGCTCCACCTTCACGCCGTTGCGGCGCATGATGAAGCTCTGCTGAAGCACCGAGAGCGTGTTGTTCCAGGCCCAGTAGATCACGAGGCCCGCCGGGAAGCCCGCCAGCATGAAGGTGAAGATCAGCGGCATCCAGTTGAAGATCATCTGCTGCGTCGGATCCGGCGGCGTCGGATTCAGCTTCATCTGGAACCACATCGTGATGCCCATGATGATCGGCCAGATGCCGAGCGCGAGGTAGTGGCCGAACACGGGAATGGTGGTCGGATCGAACGGGATCAGCCCGAACAGAGTGAACAGGTTGGTCGGGTCCGGCGCGGAAAGATCCTTGATCCAGCCGAAGAACGGCGCGTGCCGCATCTCGATGGTGACGAACAGCACCTTGTACAGCGAGAAGAACACCGGGATCTGGATCACCACGGGAAGACAGCCGGCGACCGGATTGATCTTCTCCTTGCGGTAGATCTCCATCATCTCCTGCTGCTGCTTCACCTTGTCGTCAGGGTAGCGCTCCTTCAGCGCCTGAAGCTGCGGTTGGACCGACTTCATCTTCGCCATCGAGGCGTAGGACTTGTTCGCCAGCGGGAAGAACAGGAGCTTCACGATCACGGTCACGAGCAGGATCGAGATGCCGAAATTGCCGAAGAAGCGGTAGAAGAAGTCGAGGCCGAGGAACATCGGCTTGGTGATGAAGTAGAACCAGCCCCAGTCGATCAACAGATCGAAATGGTTGAGGCCGAGTTCCTTGTTGTAGCCGCCATGGCCGGCGAGCGGGAAGTTGATGCCGACAACGCTGGCTTCCTTGGCGCCGGCGAACAGCCGCGCGTTCGCGGTCGCGGAGCCGCCGATCGCGACGGTGACCGGATCGAGCAGATAATCGGTCTGGTAGGTGTGGACGTTGCCACTCGGATTCGACGAGAAGCGCGCCTGAATCTGCGCACTGGTGTCCGGCAGCAGCGCCGAGGCCCAGTATTTGTCGGTCATGCCGAGCCAGCCATTGGTGGCCTTGAAGTTCACCGTCCTGGCTTCGTCGATTTTCTTGTAGGCGTATTCCTGCAAGCCATCGAGATAGCCGATCAGGCCTTCATGCAGAATGTAGTAGCCGGAGACCTGCGGCGTGCCGTGGCGCGAGATCAGTGCGAACGGATAGAGCGTGACCGGCGCGTTGCCGACATTGCTCACCTCGTCCTTGACGGTAAAGAGGTAGTGGTCGTCGACCGAGATGGTGCGACGGAAGTTGAGGCCCTCGCCATTGTCCCATTTCAGCAGCACCGGGGTCGTCGGCGTCAGGCTGCCGCTGCCGTCCTGCTGCCAGACGGTCTGCGCGTCCGGCAGTTTCGCCGTCACGCCCGTCGCCGGTACCCAGCCGAACTCGGCGTAATACGGCTCCGCGGTCCCCGAGGGCGAATACAGAATAATCGGCGGTGACTTCGGATCGACCGTTTCGCGGAATTGCACCAGCGCGACATCGTCGATGCGTCCGCCCTTCAGCGAGATGCTGCCGGCGATCCGCGGCGTCTCGATCTTCACGCGCGGGCTGGCAGCAATGGCGGTGTCACGGCTTTGAACCGGCTGGGCTTGCTGGTTCGCGCTCGGCGTCGACGGCTGGGCCGTGCTGCCGGCCTGCGGCGTGGCGCCCGGCGTAGCGGAAGCCGTCGGCTGCGGCGTGGTCTTCTGCAGCTCGGCCTGCGCCTGTTGCTGGGCGCGCTGCTTCTCCATCGCCGGCATGTTGTAGAAATATTGCCAGGCGATCAGCACGAAGCCCGACAGAATGACGGCGAGGATGGTATTGCGGTTGTCGATCATCATTCTCTCGTCATCAATCCGGTTTGCGGCTGGTCGCAGGAGCGGGGCCGGGCTTTAAGCCGTCGGTTGTTGGGCTGCTTTTTGAGCCGCGTCCCTTGTGCGTATGCCGCGCGGGCTTCGCGAACGCTATGCGCAGATCGTCGAGCATGGTGGCGAAGCCGCGCGAGAGCGCGTCCCTTCGGCCGACCAGCACATAATCATGATGGGGCTGCATCGACACCGGATCGAGCCGCTTCACCAGTTCGCGAAGCCGGCGCCGGATGCGATTGCGCTCGGGGGCGTTGCCGTTCTTTTTGGTGACGGTGAAGCCGATCCGGATTGGGCCGCTATCGTCGCGACCGCGGCTTTGCAGGACGAACGCGGGGCTATTCACCCGCGCGCCATTGGCAACGGCGAGGAAATCCGCTCGCTGCCTCAGCCGATCCATGATGAAATCCCAAAAAGGGGGTCCGGCTCAGGCGCTCAGACGCTTGCGGCCGCGAGCGCGGCGGGCGGCGAGCACCTTTCGGCCGCCGGCCGTGGCGAGACGGGCACGGAAGCCGTGACGGCGCTTGCGCACCAGTTTGCTGGGTTGATAAGTCCGCTTCACGGGTTTTTCTCCGCTGACCGGGCAATTTGCCTGTAGAATTGATGATAAAGTCCGGAAGATGCTGCCCAAAACGGGCCTTTTTCGGCCCCAAGAGAGCCGCTCCCGGCGGTCACACCGGGTCATCGCGGACAATTGCGCGGCTTATAAGCGAGCGCCTTCTTTTCGTCAACGCCGCACAAGAGCTCAATTCCGGCGAATATCGCTGTTTGTGCGGGGTTTTTAACCCTTGAGGTAGCGACTCGCCAAATCTGCGCTTACATCCGACCTTGGCAGATTGACGATCTGTAATTTGACCGCGCTGGGGGCGGGCCGCATCTTCGTACGCGCCAAACCCTTCACCAGCCAAATCTTCAACCCGGTAAAGGCAGCGAGGGCGAATTTCGTGGCAGCGACAGACCTCCAGCCGATCCAGGATGGGGATCAGCGGGACCCGCCGGCGGCGCTGCCGCGTGGGACGCGCGGACTTGGGCTGTCCGGCAAGCTGCTGCTGCTCACCGTCCCCCTGGTGATGATCGCGGCCATCCTGCTCTACGTGCCGGCCATCGCCAACTTCTGGGTCAACCGGCTCAACGACCGCGTCGCCGCGGCCAACACGGCGGCGCTGGTGCTCGATGCGGCGCCGCTCGGCATGGTCCCCGATTCGCTCTCGCGCGAGATCCTGAAAAGCATCAATGCGCGCGCCGTCGCCATCAAGATGGGCCAGCAGCGCCGTCTGCTCGCCAGCGACAATCTGCCCGCCGCGATCGAGCACGACATCGACCTGCGCGACATGACGGCGTGGGAGGCGATCACCGGCTCGTTCCGGATGATGCTGGAGACCGGCAACCAGGCCATCCGGATCGTCGGGCCCGGCGTCGGCAACGCCCAGTTCATGGAGATCGTCACCGACGAGCTGCCGCTGCGGCAGTCGATGTACCGCTTCTCCCGCAACGTCGTGGTGGTCGCGCTGATCATCGCTGTGTTGACCGCGGGCCTCGTCTATCTCGCCATGCATTATCTCTTCGTGCGCCCGATGCGGCGGCTGACCGCGAGCCTGGTCGGCTTCCACGAAAATCCCGAGAGTTCGGCGGGGATCATCGTGCCGAGCCAGCGCAGCGACGAGATCGGCGTTGCCGAGCGTGAATTGTCGGACATGCAGCGCGACCTGATGTCGATGCTGCATCAGAAGAGCCGGCTCGCCGCCCTCGGCCTCGCCGTCTCCAAGATCAATCACGACCTGCGCAATCTGCTGGCCTCGGCACAACTCCTGTCGGACCAGCTCGCCAGCGTGCCGGATCCGCGGGTGCAGCGCTTTGCGCCAAAACTCGTCCGCTCGCTCGAGCGCGCCATCGCCTTCTGTCAGTCGACCTTGTCTTACGGCCGCGCCCAGGAAGCCGCGCCCGACCGGCGCATGATCATGATCGAGCCGGTGGTGCTTGAGGTGCGCGAGACCGCTGGCCTTGCCTCCGACGCCTCGATCTCCTGGGTCGCCGCAATCGAGCGCGGGCTCGCGGTCGATGCCGATCCCGACCAGCTCTTCCGCGTGCTGCTCAACCTCGTCCGCAACGCCGCCCAAGCGCTGGAAAGCCATGCGTCCGCCGAGGGCGGCGCGCAGCAGATCCGGATCACGGGAAAACGCGAGGGCGCGGTCGCCATCCTCGAGGTCTCCGATACCGGCCCTGGCGTGCCGCAGAAGACTCGCGAACACCTGTTCGAGGCGTTCCAGACCTCCGGCCGCCCCGGCGGCAGCGGCCTCGGCCTTGCCATCGCCGCCGAGCTGGTCCGCGCCCATGGCGGCGACATCCATCTGGTCGAAGGCACCATCGGTGCCACCTTCCGGATCGTCATCCCCGACCGCCCCGTGGAACTGCTCTCCGTCCGCAACGAGCGGGCGCGGGCGTAGGTCGGCCGGCGGCTGAGTGCGGAAACCGTCATTTCCCAGCAAAATCACCTCAATCCGGACCTTGCCAATTGGGGCAAGAGCGGTTAGTCAGGGCGCTCTTTCGCACCCCTCCGGCGTCGCCGGGGGCTGCCTGCGGGCCACGCCCGCAATGTCAGCGAAAAACGCGCCCGTAGCTCAGCTGGATAGAGCATCAGACTACGAATCTGAGGGTCGGACGTTCGAATCGTTCCGGGCGCGCCATTTTCGAATACGCGATCGACGCCGATTTCCCGCATCCATTCGTTTCGTCCGCAGGCGGCGCACCCGTTTCGGCGCGATGACAATCAATTGCACTGTTCGGGATTCTGCGTACCGCCGACAAAGCCCGCTTTAGCGCCGCCCTACATCTTGCGCCGCCGGATCCGAACCAAGCCCCTTGCTCGTCAGCAAACGGTTGAACTGATCGGCGGAAAAAAGCTGCCCGTCCGGAGCCGTGATCGATACCACAAAACCATTCACCGCATGCTTGCGGGCCAGGATCACCGCAACGATCGCGCTGTCACGGAAATCCACGGTGCGGCAGTCGTCTTTTACAGCTTCGATGATGAATGTCATTTGGCCCACGACCACCGTTGGCACGCGCCAATTGCGCGCCCGGCCACTCAATCCCGTATCGGTGAAAATGATATTGCCGACAAGCCGGCTATTGACCCGATTGAACCGCAACCATACCCATATTGGGGGAACAGCAGACCGGTCCTGCCTCACGCGTGGTGCGCCACGGATACATAGAACCGGCTTGTGGGCGTCGGACCGGACATCTGTAGAAGCGGGGACTGGTGATGGTTGGTACGACTGAAGGCGAGGACATCGCGTCGGATTTGATCCGAACCGTCTCCCGCCACTCGTTGGCCTACATGCTGTGCGCAGCCAGCGAAATGTTCCGCCACTACGATTTCGATCCGCTGGACTTGATGATCATTCATGCGGTCCTGAACGCCAACGTTCTCAAGATCATGAAGACCCCCGAACTCGACCGGCAATTTGGCAGTATCCAGGCGGTGGAGCCGGACAAGATCAAGCAGGGCGTTTCCCGTGCCGCCCTGTCCCGCTTTTTCGGTCTGCCGATCGAAACCGTTCGGCGGCGCGCCGATCGCTTGAAGAAGCAAGGCATTTTCCGCGAGACCGACCAGGGTCTGATCGTAACCGAAGCCAACCAGTTCAAGTTCGGCAATAATCACGAGTTGCAGAGAACTAACATGCTCCTGGTGCGGAAATTCCTCCGTGACCTGACGGAAGCGGGCGTTGAGCTTCCCGGCGGGATTTGATGGACCATTGGCGCTTCCGAATCGGGACCGCACCAGACGGTGCGCCATTCATCATCCGGCTTTCACGCGCTCTTCGGCCGAAAAGCGACGATGGATCCGCTTGGCTCGTCTTCGCGCATTGCCGCCTCGATTGCCTTCGCCAACGCAGCCTGGTCGAATGGCTTTGATAAACGCGGCAGGCTGGATCGTTCGTTGCTGGGAATCTCTGCGTATCCCGTGCTCAGGAGGATGACCGTCCCGGGGCGCTCCGCGGCGACAGCGCCGGCCAGCTGCAGTCCAGTCATCCCAGGCATGGCAAATTGTCCTCCCCTGACGACGCCGAATCATCCTCGGCACCAAGATCGTTTCCGCCTGACAGGGACCGCGCCGATGAGCGGCCGCGACATCCGTACCTCGTCAGACGAGAATCAGTTGAGAATAATACCGGCCGCGAGCCTGCACCGCAAAGTGGCAGCAAGTCGGCTGTTTCCCGCATAAGATGTAGGTCGCGCGACCGCCCGTGATACGCGAGGGGCACGTCACGCGCTGCTGCGCCGGCAAGAGCGTGGTGCTCTATGAATGGTAAGATCCAGGCACGCTCGGCCGGCGGTGTAAGGTGCAGCACGCAACATCACTTGTAATCTGCTTCACACGCAAATGCGCCCAATGACGCTAGACAAAACAGGTCGCGCCTTCGCGCGGCCTGTTCGGAGCTGGCGATGATGGCTGCACTGGCAAAGGCGATATCCCGCGCGACGAGAACCAACGTTGATGTCGAAACTCTGAAAGTCCTCGTGATCTTTTCGGGCGCGGGCTTGCTGCTCTCTCTCGTGGCCGCAATGATCTACGGGCAGGCTGGCAACGCCGCTTTGTTTTGAGATCCGGCGCGCCGGGTCGTCGAAGCGCAAGAAAGTCTTCCGCAAGCGTCCGCGCCAACCAATAGCGGACTTTATGCATTCGGTGTCGCCCGGTATCCGGACGCACGGAACCCCTCTCCGCGCAGGGCCGTGCGTCGTCTCCTTAACGAATCGTTTACCGAGCTTCGCGGCAGCCGTAACCGCGGGTTAACCATGGATATTTACGGTGCAGCAAGTCTCTAGGCTGTGCCTGTTAGTTGATTTCGAGTCCAACCCCATGGCGTTCGGTAGAAGCGCATCTCCGCGAAGCATCGCCCCGACGGAGCCCGCGGCTTCGTGGGAAGCGCCGCGGGCTGCGGCGGCGACCCCCGACAACACCGCCCCCGCGCTGATCAAGGGATCGCTGACCCTCACCGGCGCGTTCTCTTTTCTGCGTGAGAACGGCCGGCGCATCCTGATGCTGGCGCTGGCACTCTTCGCGCTCGGCGTCGCCGTGCTGATGGTGCTGCCGGTCCGCTATGCCGCGACGGCGCTCGTCGTGGTCGATCCCCGCGAGCTGCGCGTGACCACGGACCAGGACGTGCTGCCTGGCATCGGCCAGGACGCCGCTGCGCTTCAGAGCCAGATCGAGATCGCCAAATCGGACGGCTTTCTCCGGCCCCTGATCGAGAAGCTCAAGATCGCCGACGACGAGGATATCGCAGGCGGTCATACCGACATGACGCGCCTGCTCGAAAAACTCCGCAGCCGCCTCGATATCTCGCGTCGCGGCCTGACTTACGTCATCGCCATCTCGTTCACCTCGAACAGTGCGGAGCGGGCAGCGTATTATGCCAATGCCATCGCAGAGGCGTTCGTCGCGACCCAGAGCCGCGTGCGCAGCGATGCGACGGACGAGGCGGCCGACTGGCTCAAGGACCGGCTGAAGACGCTCAGCGAGCGCCTGCGCGTCTCGGAAGACGCCGTCGCAGCCTTCCGGCTCGAGCACAAGATCCTCAATGCCGGCAAGGATTCCACCACCCAGCAATTGCGGGTGACCGACCTGAACCAGCAGGTCTCCGCGGCTCGTGCGCGCACCGAGGAAGCCAAGGCGCGTTACGAGCAGGTGCAGCGCGATCTCAAGGCCAATGTCGAAGGTCCGGTGAAGCAGGATCTCCTGAGCATGCTGCGCGCGCAGCGCTCGACCCTGAACGACCAGATCGCACAGAAGAAGGCGGTCTACGGCGACCGCCATCCTGATCTTGCGATCTCCTACAGCCAGTTGGCTGACATCAACAGGCAGATCGAGGTCGAGCGGAAGAAGAACATCGACACCGCGAAGTCCGAATACGAGGCCCAGCTCGAGCAGCAGGCCGCGCTGGAAAAGCAGCTCAAGGCGGTCGAGACGCAGATGCTGGTGGACGGCCAGGCGCTCGTGAAGCTGCAGGAGCTGCAGCGCGATGCCGATGCCAACAAGAACATCTACGAGCAGTTTTTGTCGCGGTTCAAGACGACCAACGAGCAGCGTCAGCTTCAGAGCTCGCAGACCAAGATCGCTTCGCCCGCGATCCCGCCGCTGCGCTCGACGCGTCCGCCGCTCGCCCTGCTGCTCGCCGCGCTCGCGATCGGCTCGCTGCTGACGTCAACCGCTACGGTTGCGGCGATGACGAGCATGTCCGACAAGTCCGATCCTGCCGAGGCTCCGGCTCGAACGCCCACGCGTGCGGAGGCGAGGGAGACGCCGAAGCGGCAAGCCAAGCGTCCGGCTCCGGCCGTGCAGCAACCCGAGGCGATGCCGAACCTTCCGGTCTGGTCCCGCATTCCCGAACTGATGTCGGGAGCTGCGCCCAACACTGTCTGGCAACGACCGATTGCCGCCCCAGCCGAGCTCGATCTCGGCGCTTACTTGCGTCCGCTGCTCGAGCGTATCGATCGTGCCCCGGTGCGTGGCTGCAAGGTCGCCCTCGTGCTGTCGGTCGGCAAGAGCGCCGGCGGCAATACCGTTGCGCGCTCGCTCAACCGCGCGGCCGTCAATCGCGGCATGATGAGCGTGCTGATCCGGCTGCAGCCGGAATTCGCGGGCGCCCAGCCGCCGGTGACCGAATGGCAGGACGGCTCGACCACGGCAGGACTCCAGTCGATCGACGAGCTGCTGAGCGCCGGCAGGAAGGCCGATGCGCGGCCGGAGGACGACATTCGCTCGGAGTTCGACCTGATCATCGTCCATGCGAACAATCTTGCCTTGCAGCCAGATGCGATCGCGCTCGCCGCGCACGCGGACCTGATCATCCCGGTGGTGCGCGCCGGCGAGCTCGGTTCGGCGGCGATGCGACGGGTGACCGCCGCGCTGTCGAAGTACGACACCGTGCCGACCGGTCTCGTCGTCAATCATGCGCCCGCCGGCTCTGCCGCGCCTCACCCTGACGGCGGTGCGCTTAGCAGGGCGGTTTGACGATGGCGACGCCGTGCCGTCGTCTGCTCCTTGCCACGATCTTGCTATCCACGATCTTGATGCCAACGTCGCTCGCCTCCGCGACATCGGCCGAAACTTGCGTACCTGCCTCGCAGACCGTCGCGCCGCACAGGCTCGCCGCACTGTCGCGCGGGTTCAATGCCGACGGCTGGATCAATGGCGAAAAATCCGCGCCTCCAACTCGCGAATTGCTGCAGCAGCTTCGCAAGACGGGGATGAGTCATGTCCGCTTGCCGGTGCCGGCCGAGCGCGTGATGCTGCGCTTCGCTTCGAAAGCGGAACGCGATGAGACGCTGCGTGCGCTCGACAAGGCATTGAAGCAGCTCATCTCGCTCGGCTATTCAATCTCCGTCGATCTTCATCCCGGCGATCGTTTCAATCGCCTGCACAAGGACGACGCCGACGCCTCGCTGCGCGAGCTGGAGGATGCGTGGGGCACGCTCGCCCGGGTCATTCAATCGTTCCCGGCCGACCGCGTGTTCGCCGAGCTGCTCAATGAGCCCGACATCGAAGCCGGCAGATGGCAAAAGCAGGTCGAAACGCTCGCCGCCTTCGTTCGCCAATTGCTTCCCGCGACCACGCTGATCGTCGGCCCGGTCGACTGGCAACGCGCGGACTCGCTGCCGCGGTTTCGCCCGTTGCCGGATCCAAACGTCGTCTACGCCATCCATTTCTACGATCCCATGGTGTTCACACACCAGGGCCACTGGGACGTGCAGGATCCGCTGCACGACATCACGGATCTGCGTTATCCGATCAGCGCCGGCGATCCCGGGGTTCAGGCGCTCCGCCGGGATTTGCAGGACAGAGGCGCGACGAAGGCGCTCCTCATGCTCGACACGGCGATTGCCGCCGCCAGGGACAAGCCGGATGTCAGCCGCTGGCTCGCGCCCGCGGTCGCGTGGCAGCAGCAATTTTCGCGGCCGATCATCATCAACGAATTTGGCGTGTTGAAAGCCGCGGCGCCCCGGGACAGCCGCGTACGCTGGCTCGCGGCCGTGACCGCATATGCGCGGGCGCATTGCTGGGGCTGGGCGCATTGGGAGCTGGCGCAGGGATTCGGCCTGCTCGAAAACGGGACCGGCAAGCCCGATCCCGACGTCATGCGCGCGCTGTTCGGCGCCGCGAAGCCGGGCCGCCGCTGAAGCCGGTCCGTCATCGTTAACGAATCCTTACGCATCCTGCCGCTATCGTGGCCGCCGCGCTGCGCCAAAGGACGAGTCATGAGTGGCGGGACCTCACCGCATCTTCAAGCCGTGCAGGCGGGCTGTCCCGAGCCTTCGCGTTCGCCTTCACGTTCGCCTTGGCGCGAGCTGATCCCGACGCTCTGCATCGCCATCGCAACCATCGGCTTTGTGCCGGTCCTGCACGGGGCGAGCCCGGTCCTGTCCCTGACCGTCGAAGTTCTCGTCGCCATCGCCATCGTGGTTGCGGCTCCAACCTACGCGCCGGCGATCGCGATCTTCGTCCTGTTCTTCCAGAACCTGTTCGTCTCGATCCTGTCGCCGCTGATTTCGGCGCCGTCCGACCTGGACTTCATCAAAGGCTATAATTTTCTCGTCTGCTCCGTGATGTGGCTGACGACATTTGGGCTCTACGTCGCCGGCCAAAGGAACCGGTCGACTGAGGTCAATCAGATCATGCGCTGGGGCGTCGTGACCCTCGCCGTGGTGTCGTTGTATTTCGCGATCGGCTTCGTCCAGGACGGCCAGGCGGCAACGGTCTATCTGCGCAACATCGTGCTGCCGCTGTTCCTGTTTCAGCTCTCGCTGCTGACGGCCGCGACCTATGAGGTTCGCGCCACGCCGTTCCTGGTGACGCTTGGAGTCATTCTGATCCTGTGCGGATACGTCGAGTTTGCGTTTCGGGATTTCTGGCTGGCCGTCACCAACGGCTACACGTTCTGGGGTTTCGACGAGCTCAAGGCGGCCCGCTCCGGCGCTTGGGAAGCCGAGATGCGCGCCACCGGCAACGTGCCGGTCGATCTGAAGGATCGCTTCAGCTTCGACTTTCTCAATACGCCCCTGCTCGAAGGGTTCGGCGTGTCGAAGATCCTCCGCATCCACGGGCCGAATATGCACCCGATCAGCTTCGCGTACGGGATCGCGTTTTTCGGGCTTTTCCTGTTTTCGGTAGGGCGTCCGGTTCTGGCCCTCGTGGCGTTGCCGCTGCTGATCGTTTGCAGCGTGAAGGGAGCGCTCATCGTGGTGGTGTTCGTCGCCACGGCCTGGATATCGACCCGTCTGCTCGGCGCCGTGGTGACGCTATGGCTCGGCTTCGTGGCCTTGATCGTGTTTGCAATTGTCGCGATCCGCGTCGGCTTGCAGATCGGCGACTATCACGTCCTCGGCCTCATGGGCGGCTTGAACGGATTTCTCGAAAAGCCGTTTGGCCGCGGCCTGGGCGTCGGCGGAAATCTGTCGGACGATTATTTCTCGATCGACTGGAGCGCCGCGCAGGCCGCCGGAACGACCAACGGCGCCGTCGAGAGTGCGATCGGGGTCCTGCTGTACCAGATGGGCATCGCCGCCCTCGTTCCGCTGGCGTTTCATTTCGCGGTGGCGCTGAAGGCCTGGCGTCTTTATGCGTTCTCCGGATATCTGACGCAGGGGCTCGCGGGCTTCGGCGTCATGGTCGTGCTGCTGAATGGATTGTTTCAGGAAGAGGCCTTGTTCGCGCCGCTGGCGCTGGGGCTCATGCTCTCGCTCACCGGACTGGTCATCGGCAGCCAGATCAGGGCGCAGACGGTCTCCGTTCCGGATGCCGATCCGGAGCGGCTGGCACACTACCAGCCCGCGACGTAGCCTTTAAAAGCCGTAACCTTTAAAAATTGTGCGGCAGTCCAGGCGTCACCGCCACCCCAGCGCAGGCGCCACATGCGTGAGGATCGCCTCGATGGCGTGCGCGCAATAGTCGACGCCGAGCTGGTTCGGAATCGTCAACAGCAACGTGTCCGCCTCGGCGATCGCCTCGTCCGTTCGGAGCTGCTCGATCAGCACATCAGGCTCCGCCGCATAGGAGCGGCCGAAGATCGCGCGGGTGCGCGGGTCGATGAAGCCGACCTGGTCCTCGCTGCCGCGCTCGCCGCCGAAATAGGCGCGGTCGCGATCGTCGATCAGCGCGAAGATGCTGCGGCTGACGGAGACGCGCGGCTCGCGGGGGTGGCCGGCCTCTTTCCAGGCTGCGCGATAGGTACGGATTTGCGCGGCCTGCTGCACGTGGAAGGCTTCGCCGGTCTCGTCGTTCTTGAGCGTCGAGCTCTGCAGATTCATGCCGTGCCTGGCGGCCCAGACCGCCGTGGCGTTCGAGCCGGCACCCCACCAGATCCTCTCGCGCAGACCTTCCGCATGCGGTTCGAGCCGCAACAGCCCCGGTGGATTTGGGAACATCGGCTGCGGGTTGGGTTTTGCAAAACCTTCGCCGCGCAAGATGTCGAGAAAGACCTCGGCATGACGCCGGCCCATGTCGGCGTCGCTCTCGCCGTCGGCCGGCCCGTAGCCGAAATAGCGCCAGCCATCGATCACCTGCTCGGGCGAGCCGCGGCTGATGCCGAGCTGGAGGCGCCCGCCGGCGATGAGATCGGCAGAGCCTGCGTCCTCCGCCATATACAGCGGGTTCTCGTAGCGCATGTCGATCACGGCCGTGCCGATCTCGACCTTGCTGGTCCTGGCGCCGACCGCGGCCAGCAGCGGAAAGGGCGAGGCGAGCTGGCGCGCGAAATGGTGCACGCGGAAATAGGCGCCATCGGCTGCAGGCGGCTTACTGGTACCGCCTCTTGAAGGTGGCGATCCCGTTCAAAGGCGGACGGCTGTCCCTGAGCCACCTCTTCCTGTTCCTAGGCCGGCTGAACTTCATCTTCGGCAGCGCTGTGTTCTCGATCGTGCTGTTTCGCCACCTTCCCGAACTCGGCCCCGATACCGACGTGGTCTTGATGGCCCGACGTGGGGTGTTGATGGTGATTACGCTGTTCGCGCTGTTCTGCTTCACGTTAGAACTCGAGCGTCTGGGGGATGCACTTGGCGAGAACAAACGAGAGTAGCGCATGCGGCTCGACCGCGCTCTCCACCGAGGTCTGCCGGAGACTATCACCGCTACTACCAGGCCGCCGCGATTACTGTCCAATTTCCTCCTGTGCTTCGGAGGGACCAGGGATCCCGAGCGGAGCGACGCGAAGTCACCGTACTCTGCGATCGCCCCCCTTTAAGAGAGCACTGTCATGACCGCTTGTGTGAAGGGTTTCGGATGCCGGCCGCATGATTGACGGCGCGGCACATTCGGGCGGCCGGCGTCCGAAAGCCTCCAAGGGAGGAAACCGCGCATGGTGGG
>NZ_JADPJC010000031.1:0-37618 GCF_023073215.1 Bradyrhizobium sp. 35 | reverse complement strand
TGGGGGCCTCAAGCCCCCAATCCCTGCAATCTCAAATGCCGCCGCAACCGGAAAACTGACTCCTGCTCAATCGCTTAGTGCCTTGTTCACGGACGACTAAAGATGCTATAGTCGGCTCCGTGGCTCTCAGGCTGCCATGCTGCTTGCCGCGTTTCGCTCCCGACGGCGCGTTCGGACCGTTGGGTAGGGGGAAACCGGATACAGTGAGGACTCCCGCAGCGACGCCCTGATGCCGATGCACACTCCCCAAAATATCCAGAGGTAGTTCCAGTAGTGGACCGTCAGCCCGGTGAACATGAGCATCACGACGGCAACGGTGAACGCGATGCGCAGATCTGGCGCGCTGGGATCTTCCATGACGCCCTGAAAGCGACTCTTTGCCGGTAGGACGCTCGCAATATTCGTCAAGACGAGAAGGATGATCATGGGAAGTCCGAACCGAAGCGCGAATACTAGCCAGACCGAGTCGACCGTGGTGTCGAGAATGTCGTGCTTGAGCGGGCCGAATGCGTAGCCTGTGAAAGGAGAATCCATGATCTTTTGTATGGCTGCGTCCCAGATCAACATTCGAAAGTATCCCGACACCGGATCGAAGGTCAGGTGCGAGATGATCCAGCCAAGCGGGTGATTGGCAACGGCCAGGATCACGAGAACGATCGTGACAAGACACAGCTGCAGCGCGCGCCAGCGTTCAGAATATTGTTTCAGCGCCGTGTCATAAAGGTAGAGCATCATGACAATGACGCACGACAATAATGGCGCGGAGGACAGCGACAAGAGGCAGCCGAAAACAGAAAGTCCCGCCCAAAGCAACTTCGACAATGGGCGTTGCTCCGAAAACAGGAAGATGCCGCAAGCGACGGTGCAGTAGGTGCCCAACAGAATGGGGTGGTCGAACGTCGAGGCGGCTCTCACCCAATAGAGCCTGTAGTCGGGCGAGAGCGTCGCAGAGCTGCCGAAGGCGGCAGAGAACATTTCTTGAACGATGAGCCGGCCCGAAAGGTTATCGAAAAGCGCCAGCACGACTATGTAAGCAGTCACAAGCTTGAATGGTTTAATGAAGCTGTAAATGGCCGCCGGGCCGAAGAAAAATCCGCGCGCCACAAGGTAGCCGCCCAGAAACTCGAGGCTCTCGGCGCCAGTCGATGAGATCGCACCCGGCCCGCCCGTGTAGGTGGCGGCTGCGAACATCCAGGCCGCGACCGCACAGGCAAGATAGTCCGAGACGAGGATGTGACGGCCGGCCCTGACCAGTCTCGCCGCGGCAGGGATTATGAGGAGCAGGATGCCGATCCGCCCGACCGTGAGTTTCGCATCGGCGAGATAAAGCTGGACTTGCGCCGCCGGCAGGATGAGCCCCATCAGCAGCAGCCAGGCCGGCAAGGTGCTGCATCGCTCGGAGGCTCTCGGCAGGGCCGTACTTGTCAAGCCGAACTCGCCTTCAGCAATGATGCTCATGAGAGGACCGCCTTGTCCGGTGACCCCGCTTCGATCTGGACGCGGTCGCTGTGTTCTTCGGTCAAATACCAAGTGAAAGTGACCGAACGCGGCGCCAGTCCCCACACGAAACGCCCGCTCTGGAAGACGTGCGGCCGATAACCGATGTCGGCGACGAATCCCGAAATCTCGTCCGATGCAAAGGCGCACATCAGTGCCGGCTTGTGCCGCCTCAGCGTGTGCTCGGATCCTTGCAGTATCTCCAACTCGGCTCCCTGAGCGTGAACCTTGATCAGGGAGGGTGACATGGCAAAGGAATCGAGCGTGCGGCATTCGATTTTGTGTTCGCCCACGGTCAGCTTGGACTGATCGAAACGGTACATGCGGCCGCCGTCGTTCAGCCAGTTGGTCGCCGCCTCCCGCGAGGTCGCCGCCATGCCGTCGCAAGCCCACCGACCGTATGAGGGGACGAAGAACGTGATGGTGCCCGGCTTGGCTCCCAGAGCGCAGGGGAATATCGAGACGGACCGATCTCCGGAGAATCGGACTTTGAGCCGCGCGGCCGAGAGCGGTTCGGGCTCAAAGGCCGCGATGCTCGCTCGCGGCCTGAACCTCTTGAACGCCTGGATACTTTGTCCGCGATTGGCCCCGATGTCGATGATCAAGCCATCAACGCTGGAGGTCCAGGCCGCGCCCCTGTACTCGGGTTTTGCGAAATATGAGGCCGCCGCGTCCTTGAACGCAAATCGAGCGGCGGCAACGCCGGGGATGTTCGCATATGCGAAACGGGCAAAAGGCTTCAAGCTCATGACGATAGGACCTTGCCCACGCGCAATTTACGGCGGCCATTCAATGGCTTTAGATTAAACAAAATAAATGAGATTGCAATATCTGGCATTTAAAGATAGGAAAAAGTATATTATTTATTAAATAGTCGAACGGAAGTTCCCCATGGCCGGGTTGAAGGTTGGCGAAACGGATGCTTCGTATGGGCTGGCGGAAAGCCTCGTTTGCGAGGTGGCGGTGCTCATCGTCGGTTACCGCAACGCAGAGGACGTCGTTGACTGTCTGCAGGCATTGTCACGTGCGACCACTTCGCCGGCTTTCGACATCTTCATTTGCGAGAATGGCGGTCGTGATGCCTATCTCCAGCTTGTAAGCGCCCTGATCAGCGAAGGAGGGCCCTGTCGGCGCGGCCAGTCCTATGGAACCGGACTGGACGGCGACATCAGCCGGTTTACGGACGTTCAGCGCCTGTCTCTCCGAGCAAGGTCGTCAAATGTCTGGGTTGGATGCGCCTTCGACAATTTGGGCTACGCAGGCGGGATTAACGCGTGGCTGCGCCTCCTCTCTGCGATACCCACCTGGCGTGCCATCTGGATCTTGAATCCAGACACCCAGCCGACAGAGTCTGCGTTGGCGGCGCTACACGAACGGGCGGAGTCCGGCCGGAAGGCGATGGTGGGCAGCACTATTCTCGACAGCTTGGACGCGGACCATGTGAGATTTCGCGGCGGTCTTTCCTGGCGGAGGCTGGCGGCCAGAGACGTTGCCATCGGCTTGGGAGAGCTTCTCGACGTGTCCTGCAACGTCGCCGCGGTTGAAGACGCGATGGATAGCCCGTCGGGGGCATCGATGTACGTGACCCGTTGGTGCATCGAGCGGATCGGCCTCATGGATGAAAGCTTTTTCCTGTTCTACGAGGATATGGATTGGGGGCTTCGCGCGAGACATTTGGGGCTCGGTTATGCGGCCGAGTCAATCGTCGTTCACAAGCGAGGTACGACGACGGGATCGGGAAGGACGTCATCGGCCATACCGGTGCTCTCCGTCTATCTACAGCACCGCAATTGCATTCGCTTTGTGCGACGACATTTTCCGTGGTCGGTGCCTCTTAGAATTGCAGTTTCGCTCATGTATGCGTTCCGGTTCCTGCTGCAGGGAGCACCAAACAACAGTCGCGCGGCGGTGGAAGGACTTGTTGCTGGATTGAAGGGTGAGATGGGCCGGCCGGAATGGCATACTGAGCAAGTAAGCGGCTAGGGGCTGTCGTATGAGTGCGCATGTGGGTGTGTTCATGCCTCTGCCGGTGACTCCGAAGGGGCCCGCGTATACTTGCGGAATGCTGGCCCGCGGGATGACAGATTCTGATTTTGCGGTCACGATCGTTTCGCCTCGCGCAGCAATGGATCTTGTATCCCCCGCAAAGGTTGTGCAGGTCCTTCCGATATGGGCTCGATATGTGCCGTACAAGTGGGTGCGATCGAGATCATCGAGAACGATTGAAGGTATATTTCTTAAACAGATGACCAAGGAAACATCCGGAGATCGCATTGCGTATATCTGGCCAGATGCATCGTTGAACACTATCCTTGAACTTAAGCGCCGTAACATACCAGTCTTTCGAGAGATGATTAATTGCCATCGAGGTTCAGCCAAAGTCATTCTCGATGAGGCGTACGAACAGTTGGGCATCTCTCCTCGTCACGGAATTACGGACGAATCCGTCGATGCCGAGCAGGCCGCTCTGGATGCTGTAGACTTTATCTTTTGTCCAAATGCTATGGTCGAGGCATCGCTTCTTCGCACCGGCCTGCCTGCGTCGAAATTGGTGAGTACGAGTTATGGGTGGGACCCGCAGCGATTTAGCGGGGCCAACAGACTCCTGCCGCCGTGCGACGGCATTACTGCGGTATTCGCTGGCTCCATTTGCGTCAGGAAGGGCTGTCATCTGCTCCTGGATTATTGGGCGCGGAGCAACGTTCGTGGACGACTCGTGCTGGCGGGCGTGCTTGAGACCGCCATAAAGGAGCAGTGCGCCGCTCTTCTGGCAAGGCCTGATGTTGTTGTGCTTGACTACGTCGACGACATTGGCGGCCTCTATCGCTCTGCTGACATCTTCGTCTTTGCCTCCCTGGAGGAGGGGGGGCCACAAGTGACCTACGAAGCGTGCGGATGTGGCTTACCGGCCATCACGACTCCAATGGGAATGGGAAGGATTGTGCGCGATGGTCAGGAAGGGCTCATCCTGAACGCCTATGACCGTGATGGGTGGGTAATGGCAATTCGCACTCTTGCAGAGGACGCGAACCGTCGAAGGCGCTTGGGCGCGGCAGCCGCGGAACGCGCGCGCGCATTTGGTTGGGATGAAGTTGCTGCCAAGCGAAGGCGACAGATCTTGGAGCATGTCGCGGCCGTTCCGGCCGCAGCTTTTGCTTAAATGCGGCCAGCGGCTTAGGCTAGGAGCGTGAAGGTGAGGAAGTTGTGGTATTTGCTTCAGCACTACCGACCCACTAAGCGCCGCGCAGGGGTCTGCTCGGCCATTTTTCAGATTCTTATTTCGTCCGCGTCTGACGCAGAGACAATTAGGTTTCGCGACAAGGCGATTGATTTGACCGGCTTTCCGGATGCGACGACCACCGGCGTTCCTCCCGGCAAGTTTCTGGCCGCCTCTTCTGGATTCGTGATTAGTACTCCAGGTACTGTAATCGAAGGTCTCGATATTACCGGTGCGGTGGTAGTCGAGGCTCCGGACGTCAGGTTGCAGGATTGCAAGGTTACCCATGCGGGACACAACGTCATTGTGATTAGGGGTGAAATTTCAGGGACAATCATCCAAAATTGCGAGATTGATAATCGAGGATATGGCGGTCAGTGCATTGCCGGCCAAGGGACGTTTCTCAGAAACAATATCCATGGTTGTGCCGACGGAATTGATGTCCGCGGCGACAACACGCTAATAGAAGGCAACTACATCCATCAGATAACGGGGCCTTCCGACTCTCACTTTGATGGGATCCAAGCCGACGGGAAGTTTTCTCATCTGAGCATTCGGCGGAACACTATCATCAACGAGAATACCCAAACGTCGGCGGTCATGATCGATAATTATACAGGGCCGATCGACGATGTCATGATTGACAACAATCTGCTGGTCGGCGGCGGATATACCATCTACATAAACGAAGTTGCGAAAGGCCAACCTGGCGGTGGGCCGGTGACGAACGTAGTGTTCACGAACAACCAACTCGCCGGAGGATATTGGGGCCCTCTTGATCTTAGAACTGAGTTGGGCAACGTGCCGATTATCTCGGGCAACATTGACAGATTCACTGGTCGACCTGTTCGGGGGCCGAGAAAACCAGCCTTAAAAAGGTGACCTCGATTCAGGGAGTAATCGAACCAAGCAACGAGTGCGAGAATGCTAAGAGGAGGATTTGCCGCAATCGAGGCATCGTTTGGCGCTTATGATTTGGGAAAGCCTGAGGCGTGATCCTCCTGCTGGGCTCGGCGAGCCATGCTGTCGCTGTTGGCCAACGACGTGCTGTTTTTCTCACGGATCTGTTGAGAGATCTCATCATAGAGAAAAGATACGAACGCGTAACGGCGATGACGTGTGACCGGTGTGACTTCGTGCAAAAGAGAGCAGGAAAACACGATCGCGTCCCCCGGTCGAGTGCGATAGGTTTGAGAATTGAATTCGGGGAAATTGAGGTAACCGCCTTCGAAAGTTTCGTTCAAATTGATGGTGACGGCGAAGCGACGGTGAGCGACCATTGGTGCCGTATTGTCGCGGTGTGGCTTGAAATGTCCCCCAGTCGTCGCGTCGTAGCACGCAACCAGATATCGCTCGATACGCGTCGCAGAGAATTGGAATGCGCGATAAACCAGGGGCAGAAGTCGCCGCGCCAATGATTCTCTGGCTTGCCGAAGTGCATCCTCATCTACGATGTAGTGATCCAAGCGTTTCCTAAATGTGGGATCGAAACGCCGGACGATTTTTCCTTCGTTTTCTACCACTCCGATTTCGCGCCCACCGTTCGCCTCGTGAAGGTCGACAAGCTTACGACAAAACAGAGGATCGAACACTTGAGGTATGATGAGCACTGGTGCGGCTTGGCCACTTGGTGGGCTATCCAGCTGGTCTGTCAACTTGGAAACGATTTGCCCGACAAAGCCAGTCGGTTGGGCTAGGCGCACAATTTCAATAATCTGTAGTGCCGGACTTAATATGAAAGCAGCCGGCTCGATTGTTGCGAGCGCCGTCGGTTCTTCTGGCGCAACATATCGTCGCAGAATGGCTCCGGTTGAATCAAATAGAAAGAGCTGACCGGCACGATCATGGCGGACTCGCTCCAGACGGAAGTCATCCGGATCATTGCTCACCCCAACGAAAAGGGCGCGTTTCCCGTCAAATAAATCGTCATGCTTCTCGAAGGCGCTGAGCGCTTCGGCGACACTGGGGCGAGCAGCAGTGCCAAAGAAAAACAGCACGATGAGGCGACCGGCAAGTTCGTCGAAAGCAATGGTATTGCGAAGCTGTGTGCCGGTGGATGCGGAGAACCACGGGGCTGGTTCGCCAACATTTAGAGGTAAGTTTCGAGTCATGCTGGGTCCTATTTGAGCCGCCCTAGCCAGTATCGAGGAGCGTTCTTTCAGTCGGCCGGGGCTGAATTATGGTGACGTGGCCCTCGTTGTTGTGTGCGGATGATCGCCTGCAATGCAAACGATCTCCTTTTGGCTGCGCATCGTCGTGGCGTGGGTTAGTGTTTAATGCAGTCTACTTTATTTAATTGTCGAGCCGCGCTGCGGATCCAGCTCAGTAGCTCGATGCTTGCTGGCGTTGCCACACACTTTCAAAAAGCGTGAATAACTTTCAGTGTGACCTTGCGGTAAACTCCTGCGCTGCGCACCCTATTGCCGGCTATGCGGCGGAATTATTTGGCGTTTTTAAATATCGAAGCGATCTGTGTGGTGCGGGCCACCCAAAAAATAACCCTAGTCACGCCGCCATCTGGTCTAAAAAAAGTACTCGCCGACGGAGCATGAGACAGCGCATGGCGCGCGTGGGGACAATAATCGCGGCCAGAAACTCACTGCACATTTAAACTGCGAAGGAGAAGTCTCTTGGCAACTACTACTGCTTGGCCTGATGCGACGAATACGGGGGTGTCGGCGGGCGTCACCCTAACTCCATCAGGTGGCATGACGATCAACACACCGGGGGCGGTGATCTCTGGACTCGAAATCACTGGTATGGTGGTCATCAATGCGCCGAACGTGACCTTGAAAGACTGTAAGATATCGGGCGATGGATGGACGGTCGTCCGGGTCGCGGACGGCATCACAGGAGCCGTTATCGAGAATTGCGATATCAACGGGATGGCGTCCGGTGGCCAGGGTATCACTGGACAAGGAACGTTCCTGAATAACAACATCCATGGGTGTGCTGATGGTATCGGCGTCTCAGGCGATAATACCGCTATTCAGAATAACTACATCCACGATATGCAGGGCACTTCCGATTCGCATTTCGATGGGATCCAAGCCGATGGCGGCTTTTCTAATCTGACCATCAGTCACAACACGGTCATCAACGAGCACACTCAGACAGGGGTGATCATGCTCGACAATTATTGGGGGCCTATCGATAACGTCAAAATCGACAACAATCTACTGGTTGGCGGTGGCTACACTGCTTACCTCAATGAGGTGGCCAACGGCCAGCCCGGCGGCGGCTCGGTCACGAATGTCTCCTATACGAACAATCACGTCGGGGGTGGTTATTGGGGTGACATGGATCTGAGGACCGAACTTGGTCATGTTCCCGTCATAAGTGGGAATGTTAATGACGGAGTCGCTCTGGCCTCCACGCTCAACACATCGGCGAACAGCGGTACCAACACGGGCGGGACTGCGCCAGCCGCACCATCCGCTCCCGTCATCGCGTCGTTCTCGACCGATAGCGGCACCGCTGGTGATAAGATCACCAGCGACAACACCATCGAGTTGAAGGGGTCCGCTGCTGCAGGCAGCACGGTCAAGTTCTACGATGGTACGACCCAGATCGGTTCGGCCACTGCGGACTCGAGCGGCAATTGGGACTACATCACGAAGGTCCTAACTGACGCCAAGCATACGCTGACCGCAACGGCGACCAACACATCGGGTCAGACCAGCGCGTCGTCGTCTGCGTTGGCAATCACCGTCGACACCAAAGCGCCGACTGCGCCGACCATGGCGAGCCATACGGTGAACAGTGCCAATCAGGTGGTGTTGTCCGGCTCGGCGGAAGCGACCAGCGTCGTCAAGGTATTCGACGGCACGATCCAGATCGGGTCCGTCACGGCCGACAGCAGTGGCGCTTGGGGCTACACCAGCGCTGCCCTGGCAGCCGGTTCGCACAGCCTCACCGCCAAGGCAACGGACGCGGCAGGCAATACCGGCACGGCGTCCACCGCGTTCGCGGCGAGCATCACCAACTCGGCCCCGACGTCACCGACCGCGCCCACGCCGCCGACTGCCGGTACGGTGGTCGAGTCGGCTGGCTCGACAACTCTCGTTGAGAGCAGCGGCAAATTTGACCTCAACGGCATCACCGGATCGGGCCCCACGCTGAAGTATAACGGCGTGGCGTTTGTGAAGGGGTCGGATGGCACCTGGGCACCAATTGGTGCGGAGAAGACCGCGACTGGCTATGAGGTTGCGTGGAAGGAGGCCAGCACCGGTCAGTACACGGCGTGGAACACCGACAACAACGGCAACTACGTTTCCCATGTCGACACCCTGACCGGGTCAACGTGGGGCGGCTCCGTGTCGGGTACGGACTCCGGCCTCAAGTCGCTCGAGACCAGCTTCCATCAGGATCTGAACGGTGACGGGCAGATCGGTACTTCCACTGCCACCGCACCGACGTCGCCAGCGCAGACCACTGGCAAGGTGGTCGAGGCGGCTGGTGTGACAAGTCTCGTTGAGAGTGGCGGAAAGTTCTACCTCAATGGCAGCACCGGAACGGGCCCCTCGCTGAAGGATAGCGGTGCCGATTTCGTCAGCGGGTCAGATGGCAGCTGGGCACCGATTGCTGCGGAGAAGACGGCGACGGGCTATCAGGTCGTCTGGAAGGAAGCGAGCACCGGTCAGTACACGGCGTGGAACACCGACAACAACGGCAACTACGTCTCCCATGTCAGCTCCCTGACGGGCTCCACGTCGGGCGGCTCCGTGTCGGGTACGGACTCCGGCCTCAAGTCGCTCGAGACCAGCTTCCATCAGGATCTGAACACTGACGGGCAGATCGGTACGTCCACCGTAGCTACGTCGTCCACTGCAGCCAGTAGCACCGTTGCTGCTGCGGGCAGTACGTTCGTCGCCTCGGCTGGCAACACGACCCTGAAGAGCACGTCGGGCGATGACACCTTCGTTGGCAGCAGCCAGGCCGACACCTTCGTGTTTGGCGCGGGCTTCGGCAACGACGTCATCAAGGGGTTCGTTGCGCGCGGTCCTGCGCACGACACGATCGAGTTCAGCAAAAGCGTGTTCGACAGTTTTGCGAGCGTCCTCTCCCACGCGACCCAGTCGGGCACCGAGGTCGTGATCGCGACGGGGAGCGATACGCTCACACTGAAGAACGCCAAGCTCGGCGCGTTGACCAGCAACGACTTCCACTTCGCGTAAGGTACGGACTTCCACACCGAGTAGTACTCAACAACTGCCTTGGGGATCTCTTGGGGGATCTTCCGACAAGGCATGGCTCAAGGGCGGCTACCATGATTGACTTTGGACGGCGGGGGGGATTCCCCCCGCCCGCGAATCTCTATCGAATTCCACTTCTGCACATATCAGGACTCTGGACGGCCGGACGGCAGTGGGCGGAAGAGGCCGAACTGCGGACGCCGCAACTGATCGACCGGGCCAAGGGCCTGATCGAAGCGTTGCGGCAACGGATATTCGCCGGTCGACCTCGGCCGGTGGATCACTACGACGAGTCGCAGTCGGAGTTGTCGGCTTTCCTGCGGTCTTGCCGCCGGATTTTCTGGGCACTCGCGGCCTTCAGCGGGATGAGCAATCTGCTCATGCTCACCGGCTCGTTTTTCATGCTGCAAGTCTATGATCGGGTGCTGCCCGGACGCAGCATACCGACGCTGATCGCCTTGATAGTTCTGGCCACGGTGCTTTACCTGTTTCAGGGCGGGCTCGATCTCGTCAGGAGCAGGATCAGCGCCCGGGTCGGCCGGTATCTCGACGAAAGCCTCGGCGTTCGCATCTTCGACGCGCTTGTTCGCCTGCCGTTGAAGACCAGAGCGGATGGCGACGGCCTGCAGCCGGTGCGGGACCTCGATCAGGTCCGCAGCTTCCTGTCGAGCGGAGGGCCCACGGCGCTCTTCGATCTGCCCTGGATGCCGATCTATCTCGGCGTCTGCTTCCTCTTTCACTTCTGGATTGGCGTCACTGCGCTGATCGGCGCACTGGTGCTGGTCGGCATTACGATGCTCACGGAAACGCGCACCCGAGGCCCGGCAAAAGCGAGCTCGCGTCTCGCTGTTTCGCGAACTGCCCTCGCGCTCGAGGGGCGGCGCAATGCCGAAGTTCTGCAGGCCATGGGCATGCGGCACCAGGCGGCCTTGCGTTGGCGGGATGTCAATGCGAAGTACCTCGCGGCCCATGAACGGGCCAGCGATGTCGCAAACGGACTCGGTGGTGCCTCCAAGATTTTCCGGTCGATCTTGCAATCGCTGGTTCTCGCCGTTGGCGCCGTCCTCGTCATCAACCAAGAATCGACGGCCGGCATCATCATTGCCGGATCGATCCTCACCGCGCGGGCCCTGGCTCCCGTCGAAATGGCCATTGCGAACTGGAAGGGATTCGTCGCCGCGCGACAATCGGGACAACGGCTCGATCACTTGCTGAAGCTTCTGCCTCACGAGGAGGAGCGGTTGGCATTGCCTGCGCCCGTCGAAACCCTCACCGCCGAGAACCTCTATATCGGCGCGCCGAACACCGAAAGGGCAACTCTGAGCGAAGTGTCTTTCCAGCTGCGGAGCGGGCAGGCGGTCGGAATCATTGGTCCGAGCGGATCAGGCAAGTCGACGCTCGCGCGTGCGCTGGTCGGGGTGTGGCCGTGCATTCGAGGCCGGATCCGGCTCGACAACGCGGCCCTCGATCACTGGTCGTCGGACGCCCTCGGCAAGCACATCGGTTATCTGCCCCAGGACGTGGAATTGTTTAACGGCAGCATTGCAATGAACATTGCGCGCTTCGACCCGCACGCAACCGCCGCCGCTGTTCTGGAAGCCTCGCATGCCGCGGGCGCGCACGACCTCGTCCTCTCCCTTCCGGACGGCTACAGCACGAAGATCGGCGAGGGAGGGCTGGCGCTGTCGGCGGGGCAGCGGCAGCGTATCGGGCTTGCGCGCGCCTTTTACGGCAAGCCTTTCCTGGTCGTGCTTGATGAACCCTCTTCCAATCTCGATGCCGAGGGCGAGGAGGCGTTGACCGAGGCGATCCTGAACGTGCGCCGCCGCGGCGGGATCGTCGCCGTTGTCGCGCATCGGCCGAAGGCGCTGGAAGGCGTGGACCATGTCTTGTGCCTCGGCGAAGGCAGGGTCCAGTCCTTCGGCAAGAGGGAGGAGGTTCTCAAGCGAGTGTTGCGGAATCCGGTGCCGCTCAAGGTTGTCGCGGATGCTCAAGGAGGCGGCCGATGAGCGGTCAGGTAGCACCGGCGTTGCAGTCCATCCAGCGTTACATGATCGTTGGGATGATCATGTTCGCTCTGGTTACCTTTGGGGTCGGCGGCTGGGCGACGACGACCCAGTTGTCGGGCGCGGTGATCGCCCAGGGCGTGGTCGTGGTGGATTCGAACGTCAAGAAGGTCCAGCACGCCACTGGCGGCATCATCGGAGAGTTGCGCGTGCGGCAAGGCGACCGGGTCAATGCAGGGGACGTTTTGATCCGCCTCGACGAGACCCAGACGCTCGCCAATGCGACGATCGTCACCAACAGCATCGATGAGCTGTTCGCGCGACAGGCTCGTCTCGAGGCCGAGCGCGATGGCGCCGACCAGGTCGTGTTTCCCAAGGTGCTGCTCGATCGGGCCAAGGAGAGCAACTCCGAGGCCAATCGTGCAATCACCGCGGAGCGGAAGCTGTTCGAGCTGCGTCGTCAGGCGCGGAGCGGCCAAAAAGCGCAGTTGCAGGAGAAAGGCGCGCAGCTGGAGAACGAGATTAAGGGCTACACGGGCCAGACCGAGGCCAAGCAGAAGGAAGTCGAATTCATCCGCCAGGAGCTGGAGGGCGTGCGCAGCCTCTGGCAAAAGAATCTGGTGCCGATCACGCGGCTTAACGCTCTCGAGCGCGACTCAGCCCGCATCGAAGGCGAGCGCAGCCAGCTTGCGGGAATGATTGCTCAGTCGAAGGGCAAGATCTCGGAAATCGGACTCCAGATCATTCAAATCGACCAGGACCTGCGGACGGAAGTCGGCAAGGACCTGATCGAGACGCGCTCCAAACTCTCCGAACTGGGCGAGCGCAAAACCGCGGCGGTGGATCAACTGAATCGGATCGAGATCAGGGCTCCCCAATCGGGCCGCGTCCACGAGCTGAGCGTCCACACGGTCGGGGGTGTGATCTCTCCCGGCGAGCAGATCATGCTGATCGTGCCGGATGCGGACTCGCTTGCGGTCGAGGTCAAGATCGCACCGCGCGACATCGACCAGGTCTATATGGGGCAGATCGCGACCATGCGGTTCGCAGCGTTCAACCAGAAGACCACGCCCGAAATCGACGGCGAGGTCAGCATGGTCTCGGCAGACATTACCCAGGATCAGCGCGCCGGCACGAGCTACTACACGGGCCGTGTCCTGCTGAAGCCGGCAGAGCTGGCGAAACTTGGGTCGGCCAAGCTCCTGCCCGGCATGCCGGTCGAGGTCTTCATCAAGACGGCAGGCCGGACCGCGCTGTCCTATCTGCTCAAGCCGCTGCAGGATCAGGCGGGTCGCGCGTTCAAGGAGCGCTGAGTCTACGCGGAAGAAAGCAGCGCTCGACCGCATGCATTCGGCGCCGGCGCCCTGTCCCTGGGCGCCGGCGTTGCGAACAGCCTCTGAAAGCAGGGCTGGGCGGCCGGACGCATCGGCAGCGGGCGTGCCCGACCGACGAAAGCGCAACACGCGCCGAGACAGAGTCGCTGGTTTGAACGCTCCACCGCAGCGTTCTAGCGATGTCAGGTCGCCGCAGCAGATTTAGCGGCGCGAACGCGAACGTTGTGAGGCCGCCCCACCTCCTGATCAGTCGCAGCAAATCGCGCTGCTTGCGGCGGATCGACCGTAACGGATGCCTGTTGCCCGTAGGCGAGACCACCGATCGCTCGAACGAGCGTCCGCTCAGAACATCCATTCGCCTGGCGTACAGGGTCAGGCTTGACGGGCCATCCATCGGGACCCCCGAGCCGATCGGAACTTCTTGCTCCATTTCATTCACTTCGGCAGGCCGCAGGCATCCGGTAGCTGTCTGCGTGCGACATCTTCGCTGAGTTAACTCTCAACTTATTATTGCCAGTTAAAATTTAACTGGTATTAAATAATAAACTACAGGCGGTTGATCGTTCCCATGACCGGGGCGGCAGCGCTGAGCAGTGAATCCGGGCTCGGTTTGGCGTTCGCAGGAGGATCGGCAGATGCAGCGAGCCTCGGGACCAGTCGTCGCGGCAGTCTTGGCTGTCATGATCGGAGGCGTTCAGTGGGCGGGTGCGGCATTGCTGACCGCACCAGGGACTTCGCAAGCGGCTCTTGCGCATATCGAGCGGGGACGCCCGACGCTTCCGCCCTTCAGCTATACGATGTTCTGCATGCGCTATGAGGCCGAGTGTCGCCAGCGGCGCTTCTTCCGCGGCGGGCCGGTCCGTTTGACCAAGGAACGATGGGCAGAGCTGAAAGCAGTCAATCGCGCCGTGAACCGCGCCATTGCTCCGCAGCCCAATGAACTCGGCCTTGCAGGTGAGCAGTGGATCGTTAACCCCGATCGCGGTGATTGCAACGACTACGCAGTGAGCAAGCGTCACGAGCTGCTGCACCGCGGCTGGCCCGCGCGGGCCCTGCTATTAAGCGAGGTGGTCACCAGTTCTGGAGACCATCACCTCGTGCTGCTGGTGCGCGCCAGGACCGGCGATCTGGTCCTCGATAATCTGGCGTCCGAGATCAAGTCCTGGTCGCAAGTGCCATATGGCTGGGTCCGGATGCAGATGCCGAGCGACAGCCGAATGTGGGCGACGATTGGCCGCCCGGGAGCATGACTCCTGTCATGTGGCCGGAATCATGCGGAACTGCGCCGGCGGGACGACCTGTCACAAGCATGCAAGTGCGGTGAGGGCATCGGCTCTGTCGTGCCCCACAGATCTATACAAGTCTCACAAGTGGGGCACCTTCTCCCGGCGCACTCGTGGTCATGACGCCGCGAGGCCCACGTTGCCGGCGGCCGAGGGGTCCACCCAACGTCGGATCGTGCCGTCATATATATCGGCACCATAGACCCAACCGTCGGGCCCCTTCTGCATGTCCACAATGCCTGGCACGTTGTCCACCAACTGGACGCCTGCGACCTGCCGGTTCGCATCCAGCGTCGCGGCGAAAATCGTTCCATTGTAGACGTCGTCGAAGAACATCGTGTTCTGATTGTAGAAATCGCCCGCGGTGATCACATGGAAGCCGTCCGGTGCGCCGTGGCTGAGAGGCAGGATCGGGAACACCGCAGGCGGGTCGGACAAATTGTTGCGGTTGCCATTGTTGTAGAAGGTGATCGCCTGCGAGAGGTTCTGGTAGCTGGCGGTTTTGTTCGGACCTTCAAAGTAGGGCCATCCGAAGTTCGAGCCCGCAGGCCCCGTATTGAGCTCTTCCCAATTATTCCAGCCCACGTCTCCGAGCACAGGCAGATTCGTGACGGGATCGAAGCTGAAGCGGTACGCGTTGCGGACGCCGTAGTAGAACACTTTCGACTGATTGCTGTTTGGATCGCCGGCCTGATAGTACGGATTGCCCGGCGCTCCCTCGCCCGTGACAGGATCGATCCGCAACAGCTTGCCCGAGAGATTGTGGATGTCCTGGACCCGCACTGCGCGGGGATCGACGAAGTTGTACGATGTGCCATCCCCGACCGTCATATAGAGGTAGCCGTCGGGGCCGAAATGAATGGCGCCGATCGAATGCGAATCGCTGTCGGTCGCAAGATAGTCGCGGATGTTCTGGTTCTGGATGCCGGCTCTGTCCGGATCGTTGTCCTGCGCTCCTGTCTCGATCTGGCTGGCGGGAGCCGTGATCGTGGTGCCGTTGACGATCCCGGAGGGAACGATGCTGGGATCGCCGCCGCTGTTCGCGTCGGGACGGCTGGTATACGCCCAGGTGCTGTTCTTGCCGACCAGCACCACTTCGCTGGCCGGATTGGCGATCATCGTGGTGGGGTCGACAGTAACCCTCACCAGACGACAAGGCCGGTTGCCGCCCTGATCAGCGGCAGCAAGGCCGCTCTGGCCCGCCGTCTCGGGCGGATCGTAGGTGTAGAGCAGGTAGACATAGTGGTTGCTTGCGAAATTCGGATTCACCGCGATCCCCAGCAGCCCGCGATCACCGAAATCATTGACCTCGCTCGAAAGGTCGATGAGCGGAGTCGATCGCAATGTGCCGTTGTCCACCACCCGCACCACGCCGTCCTTCTGCGCGACCAGCATGTAGCGGCCGTCGGGAGTCCAGTCCATCGCCGCAGGCTGGTTCAGCCCCGAGACGGCCGTCTCGCCCACGAGATTGCCGAGAGCGGGGTTGTCGTTGTCCAGGATCTTCACGGTCGTTGTCGCCTGAGCGCCAAGCGTGGCGCCCGTCGGATTGCTCAAGGTGATGGTGAAGGTCTCGTCGTTCTCCGGCGTCGCATCATTGATGATCGGCACCGAGATGGTCTGGCTCACCTGGCCGGCAGCAAAGGTCACCGTGCCGGATGTGGTCGTGTAGTCGGATCCTGCGAGTGCGCTGCCGCTGCTCGTCGTGAAGCCGGCCGTGGCTGCCTGACTGACGTTGCCGCTGCGGAGCAGCGTGATCGTCGCCGTCGGGCTGCTCTCCGCGACACTCATCACGACGTCCGCCATAGCGATCGAGGCGGGTGAGTCTTCGTCGACGATGGTTACGAGCACAGTGCGTGGAGCCCCGAGGGAGCCGGAGCCGGGATTTTGAAGGCCGATGGCGAACGTTTCGTTGCCTTCGGTCAGTTGATCGTTGACGATCGGGATGGTGAAGCTCTTCGTGCTCTCGCCCGGTGCGAAGACGATCTGGCCGGTGTTCGCCCGACCGTTGAAGGTGGGCTGGATGAAGTCCGATCCTGCCGTCGCGCTTCCGCCGGTGCCGATTTCGTTCGTCGTGTACTCAACGGTGTTTTGAGAACTGAGGTCGCCGGAGCGCACGACGGTGACGGTGGCCGTGCCGGCCGCTTCACTGACATAGATCGTTGAAGTGTTAAAGAGTGCGATGACGTTGGATGGGGCGAACACGACGTCGCGGAAATAGTTTGCATTCTGATAGACGTTGGTGGGGAAGACGCCCGCGGTGTAGTCGAAGACGCCGGCGCCGACCGGAGCGTTCAAGCCACCATTGTTGGCGCCAAATGCAAAGCCCTGCGTGGTGGAGACGTAGTAGCTGTTGATATTGACCGAAACCACATAAGTCGTGCCGGCTGTGATGGTGAGCGGCGTGGAGAGCGCCGCCTGCTGCCAGCCCGATGTGCCTTCGTTGGTGAACGTGACCGTCGCTAGCTCCTGGCCCGTTGCCGACCAGATGTGGCCGACATGGGTGCCGGTCTCGTTCGAGGCCTTGTAATATCGGATCGCCTGGATCACGCCGGAAGTGTCGCTGGTGAAGCGCATCCCCAGCTCGTAGTCCGCGCCGACCCCGTCGGTCGCGTTGGTGATGGACGGCGTCTGGGTGGTAAACAAAGTGGTGGTGGTGCTCGCAGCTGTAACCGTCGCCGTGGCTGCGCTGGTTGGGGTCTCGCTGCCGCCGAGCAGGTCGGTGTAGGTAGCACTCACACGGATCCGCTTGCCGACCAGGCTGCTGTCGAGGGTGAGACTGGAGGTCGTGGCAGCGAGGTTCGTCCAGGTGGTGCCGTCGGTGCTGCTCTGCCAGCGATAGGTGATGCTCGCCGGGACGCCGTCAGGATCGGTGACGCTGGCCGCCAGTGTCTGGTTCTGGGACGCCGTGCCGCTGATCGTGACGACGCCGACGTCATTGACATTGGCCACCGCCGTGGCGGTCGCGGCGCTCACCGGGGTCTCGCGACTGCCCAGTAGGTCCGTGTAGACGGCATTGACACGGATGAAGTTGCCGACCTGGGCTTGGCCGAGGGTCAGCGTGCTCGCCGTTACGCCGGCGATGTTGCTCCATGTCGTGCCGTTCGTGCTTTGCTGCCACTGATAGGTGACGGCGGCCGGCACTCCATCCGCATCGCTCACCGTCGCCGTCAAGGTCTGGTTCTGCGTCGGCGTCCCGCTGACGCTCACCGTACCGGGGTGATTATTGGGATTCGCCGCGCTCGCAGCGAGCACGACGTCGCGGAAATAGTTTGCGTTCTGATAGACGTTGGTGGGGAAGACGCCCGCGGTGTAGTCGAAGACGCCGGCGCCGACCGGAGCGTTCAGGCCGCCATTGCTGACGCCAGACGCGAAGCCCTGCGTGGTGGAGACGTAGTAGCTGTTGATATTGACCGAAACCACATAAGTCGTGCCGGCTGTGATGGTGAGCGGCGTGGCGAGCGTCATCTGCTGCCAGCCCGATGCGCTTTCATTGGTGAACGTGACGGTCGCCAGCTCCTGGCCCGTCGCCGACCAGATGTGGCCGATATGGGTGCCGGTCTCGTTCGAGGCCTTGTAGTACCGGATCGCCTGGATCACGCCGGACGTGTCGCTGGTGAAGCGCATCCCCAGCTCGTAATCCGCCCCTGTTCCGTCGGTGGCGTTGGTGAAGACCGGTGTCTGGGTGGTGAACAGAGTGGTGGTGGTGGCCACGTTCTGTACTCCCGGGGCTAGTCAGCGTAATTGCTTGCGATCTAAACTTGCCGCCGACCTATGCGGGTTGCAGCGTCAGCGCGGAGTATTCGTATTAATAAATCAAATAACATAAAAAATAATTAAATAGAAGCTGCATTTTTGCTGTTCGAGAAAAGCCCTCGCGTCAACTTCTGTTGATCTTGAAGGGAGCTGGCGCGTGTCACGAGCGCAGTTCACCACTTTCGCGTGTGTCAATCAGGAGGCAAGCGTGGCCAAAAGCTTCGATGAAGCAGGCGCGTAGCTCGCTTGCCAGCCTCGAACACGCGCGCGATGTTCAGCTTATGACTCCATCCGCTTTGCGATCAGATCGGCGAACTCACCCAGATTTCGGGCCGCCTCGACTTCGCCAACGCGGAAACGTACGCGAAACTTCTGCTCGATGGCGATGACGAGCGATATCTGCATAAGCGAGTCCCACTCCTCGACGTCGGCCGCCGACAGCTCGGGTTTGGCCGCGACCTTCTCGAGGAAGATGCCGTCGAACACCTCCTGCAACTTCCCCAGTACTTCATCTTGCTTCATAAGCCCTCCTGGTCATGCGGATCTTTGTCGAACGCATCTGATACTTGTCCACCTCGAGCTCGAATTCCTTCCGGGCGGCGGAGTCTTCCGTACGTACGAAGCCAAACTCCTCGTAGATTCCGGCAACGATGCCATTTTTTTCCGTCGGAAGATAAATGCCGCGCACTTTTGCGCAGCCGGCGATCTCTGCAAGCCGAAAAATCTCGTTCACGATCTCGTCCTCGACCTGGCGCTTGAGCACGCGGCAGCTCATGAGCCAGGTATCCAGAACGAAGACGCCGCTCTCGATCTTTGCAATGACCACGGAGATGAGCCCGGAATCACCGAACCGATCCTCGAGCCGCATCGTGAAGCTCCGGTAGTCCGGCTTCCCTAGGAGACCGTGGATATCAGTTTCGGATCGACGGACCGTGGTCAGGTTGAACTGGTTGCTGCGCGCGATCAGCTGGGCAATGCGGGGCAGGTCGAGCGAGTCGAACTCCTTGATCGTGCCTCGCATTTCAAGCGAGGCGAGGTAGGCTGGCATGTCGGTTACGCTCGCTGCGAGCTCCGTACGTCGCTGTTCCTGCCTATACTGCGCCGTCCGCCCGAGATCCTCCTCGGTAACGTTCCGTGGCTCGAAATGGCGCCCGGCCTGGAGGCGACCGATGAATTCGGCGGGATCCGGTCCGAGCAGCACACCTTCGACCTGGGGCTGAAACTGGCGCACGATCTCGATCTCCGCCGGGTTGTCGTCGACGAACACGAAGCTGTCGAGGCCAAGGCGGAGTTCATCCGCGATCTGCTGCAGGTTGTCGGACTTCGGGTTCCAATTGGCTTTGAAGGCCGCGCAGTGCTCCAGCCGGAGAATCATCTCGGGATGCTTCTCGAATACCTCGACCGCGCGCGCATGGTCGTTCTTGCTGCATACCGCAAGCAGGACACCGCGTTCGGAAAGCGCGAGGAGGTACTTCTGGAAAGCCTTGAAAGCTTCGCCGCGGGGAGACGAGTCGCCAAGCTCGATTCCTTCGACGCCATCCTCCGCAATCACGCCGCCCCAGAGCGTGTTATCGAGATCGACTGCCAGCACCTTCTTGGGGTCTTGCTTACGGGAGGCGACCAGAAGGCTTAGCTCCTGCGCGACGTCCACCAGAAAATCCGGCGAGCCGAGCTGCTTCGATTCATACCACGCTCGCGCATCCTGTGCGGCCGTGATCCCTCGGCGCGCCGAGAGGAACTCGACGTCGCAGATTTGCACCTCCGCCGGGGCCCGGAGCCCGAGCTCAAGGTTTACCGCCTTGCGGAAACTCCAATCGGCGCCAAGCGTGCGTGAACGAAACGAGCCGAGATCCGGATCGCCGGGCAGCGCGAGATTGGCGAGAATCACCGCCGCACCCGAGCGTGCGATGAAAGTCTGCGCGAGGTTGAGGAGGTGCTCCGCGGCTCCAACTGCAGCTTCCCGCTGGAGTTCCACGGCATCGAGGAGCGAGCCGGAAAACCGGCAGTTTCTCGCGTTCGGCAGAATAAAGGCGAGATCCGGCTTGAAGGCGTATAGCGGGCTCGAGCCGTCGAGTATTTCCGAGACGAAGTTATCGTACTCGCCGAGGAAACGTTCGGACGCGACTCCACGAATAGCCAGGAGATGTTCCACCAATTCGTGCAGCGGATAAAGATTGTAGCCGCCAATCAAGGCGAGGCGGAGTCTTGGCTGGACACTTTCGCCCGTCCGTAGCTTCGCCTTTTTTCGAAGCGTAGAAAGAAAGAACAGCTCGGAAAAACTCGCCGCTTGCCGCGAGCGGGCGGCGAGATGTCCCCAGAATGCGGCGTCGCCTGACAGCGCTAGGGACTTAAGTTCGGCATCATTTACGGGCCGGTCCGGCAAGACGGGTGCAGCAGCGAGAATAGCGAGCCTCCCTCGAGGAGAGCAGCAGCATATGATTGCCTCTCATATTAAATAATGATAACGTTCTGGTCAATTAATTTAAATATTAAAAATACGGTGAAATCAATAGATGGCGGGGCATATGAAGCTAGAGTTGCCGAGCGCGGGCACGCTTTCCACCAAGGCTGAGAATCTCAAACGACTTCCTGAAGGAAACAATCTTGTCCTCCGCGAGGTCCGGCTGGAGGACTCCCCGCAAATAATCGCTTGGCGAAACGATCCCGTTCTCGGCAAGTTCATGACCCGGGAAAAGCTGACCCTGACCCAGCAGGAAGAGTTCTTCCGAAACTATCAGGCCAGGGCGGACGACTATTATCTCATTGCCGAGTTCAAACGTTCGAGAAAACCGGCCGGCACGGTAGCTATCACGAATCTGGATTTCGCGGCGAAACGCGGGGAAGTGGCGCGGCTGATCGTCGATCCGGGCGCTCGGCTGTTCCTTGCCGAAATATTCGATTTGCTTTTCACGTTCGCGTTCGAGCAACTAGGGCTTTCGGTGGTTCTAGCAAAGGCGCAAAGCAAGAATCGTTCGTCGAAAAACTTTCATATCCGGCTCGGCTTTCAGATTGAAGAGATCGCTCACAACGCGTGGTGGAACGGTGACGACGTAATCACGTTTCGGATGTCGCGCGAGGATTATCCGCGGTTGAAACAAGCTTGGTCGGCGCTCCTCCTCGATGCACGCGAAGACTAACTCTGTACTGGCACGGGAGCTACAATATCGCCCAATTTAGGAGTGCAACGATCTCGAATCAGAGATTGCTTACCTGATGACGATTCCCGGGCTCGCCGACCCTCCGGCTGACTAAACAGCCTCTGCGAGGAAATAGATTGCGGCAGCATAATCTATGGGCAACTCCAGACCAAGATCGAAAAGGCCCTTAAGCTGTCGATCGTCACAATTCGCGAGCAACGCGTTGGGCAACGCTTTGGTGAGCATCCCTTGACGTTCTCGAATCCTGAAGCCGGCATCGATTAGCAAAGTCTCCATCTGGGTATGGGTAAAACAGTGCTTATGGCCGAGCCTACGATCAGAATCCCCAAGCTCAGCCGGGTGCTGAGCCAAGCCCATATGAACCGCCAGCCGGCGATGCAGGCTGGTTGCTTGGGGAACCGCAACAGCCAACAAGCCTCCTCTGGTCAGCCAATGCTTTCGCGCGCGCTCAATCACGGCCTTCGCATTGTCCACGTGCTCGAGAACATAGGTCGCCAAGACGAGATCGAACGGTGTGGCAGGCGTGAAATCCTCGAACATGCTAGGGACGGAGTGCCAGCGTAACGCGCACTCCAATCCTGCAAGTTGGTTCTTCATTCTGTCGAGCAGCGAGGCGGCGCCGTCTACGGTAGTGACATCGCTGTATTTCGCCAACAACATTGGGGTCCACACTTGAAGGCCCACCCCTAGCTCGAGGACACGCCCCTCGACGCTCGGCAGATTCCGAATGACGTGATCGGCAACGAGCATCATGAGTCTTTGATCTACCGAGAGATTGATGGAAGGCGTCAAATACTCGCCGCTGATCTGCTCCAAAAAATTTCGAGAGTTAGCCATAGAAGGTCATCCTTATTGAGCCGCTGAGGAGACTGGAGCTGAAACGGGTGTGGGCAAGACCGGGCCTGCATTCGTAAGCCGCCTCCGGTTTCTCGCATGATTTGATATTCGATTTAAACAATTTGCGGACTGATCTAAATACACTGCCCTCCGATTATTGCTTGTGTAACTGAATCGTGGGCGCCTTCGTATTTTTGCGTGATGCACGACCGTTATTCCGCCCTGATGTATCAGCTTCTTGCAATTCTATTTAGAGCTGTAGTGCTTGCTGTCCGCCCTATGTAACGATCTGCGCGAATCCGTCAGACGAAACAGCTCTGCTGCGCCGAACCCACTCGGCAGCGCGAAGGCCGCCTGCCTGCAGCCTCACGATCGGATCAGGGCCAATCTCCGACAGCAGAATGCCCATGTGCCCCAATGCCGGAGGCGTTGTTGGCCAAGCGCCCAATCCATTTTCTGACAATGCAGTCCGATCCATGTCGCCCCAGAACTGCACAATAATGGCACGACCGGGTGCGCAGGCAGCGAGGTGCGTTGCTTCCGGCGAACGGATGCGCGGCTCAGCCGTCGGACGTAGCGCGACGACGATTGCGTCCCACTCGTCGCAATACACATCCTGGACGTTGTCGAAGATGTCCACGCTCGCTCCGGAGCTCGCGAGACCGGCGCGGAGCGAGTCAACAAAGTCGTTGTCGCACAGCACCGCAATGCGGTTCCTGTAAACGGACAAACCGCAATCATGGAGTTGCTTCACGCACAGCGGACCGAGAAACGAGAAGACATCCACTGACGGGTGACGCTCGTTCACGCCGACAATTGGAATTCCGCGCCGTAAGCATGCTTCCATGTCGAGGTCCTTGGGGCGGAATTCCCAAGCCTCAAACATCAAGGCGATGACGGCCTGCCTTGGCAACTTATCAATGAGCGCGGCGGTAAGAGGCCGAAGATGGCCGCTGTTGGTTACGATATCCGTTTGATGGAGGATATCCGGGGTGATCTGCTCCAAGACGTCGATGCGATCGGCCACGCCGACCGAATCTGCAAGCTCCAGAGTCTGCTGCCTGGCGTCAGCCGGGGTGCCGTGCCGTGTAGGTCTCGTGAAGGCATAGACGTGTTTGGCCCCAGCCATCGCTGCGAGGACGGCCGTCACGGCGTACGCGCCGGTCGCAGCCTCGGTGAGAACTGTTAGTTCCGAAAGGTCCAGGAGAGTGTCCGTAAGGGCCCGGCTCATCAGGGCTCCCAGACGCGGCAGCGAGAATCCTGGGCGGAAGGCCGTATTGAAGCCAGACCGCAATTGCCTGAACGCTGCTCCAGCCTCGATTTGGGTCATAAATTGCCTTTCGCTTCCTCTATTTGGAAAGAGCGGAGCTTTGGTGCGCGGTATGTGTGGCTGCCCAGGGCTCGTTACGCGCTGAACAGGCTTATGAGCGAAGTTAATTCAAAACTAAGTAATTTAAAATTATACTGGATTTATTTTTAGAATGTCAAACGTGCGGATACTGTATTATTCCCGAAAGGGAGGTGGCCCGCTCCTGATGGGACGCAGTCGCGGACATTGGTGCGCGTCGTGTCTCCGTGCATGGCCGCCAGCGAACGCAACGTTGCCACGGGTAGGCTGGTAATTTTCATTGACCGATGATTGCAGGATCACGCCGATGAGCCGCCTTGACAGTGAAGACCTTGAAGAGCTGTGGAAGATTTGCCGCCGTGAGCCCGCCGGTGATGACCTTGTTGCTTTCCACCTATAGGAACTCAGCGGCCATTGTGGTTCGAGCGGAGATTGTGCAAGGCAAAACGGCAAGTGCAGCGGCGGCGGGGGACGGCGGTCCCAACGGCAAGGAGGACGGCTGAAAGTGGCGCCGGCGGCCATAGGCGACCGCCCGCCAGCGCCCGGACCCGTGGCTAGCCAGTCTGGCGGGCTTTTGCCCGGATGAGCGGTTGATAAACAGGTCGTTTAGCTTCTTGCCGGCGCGAAGCTGCGCCTTCAGCCATCGGGCTGCTTGCCGCGGCCGACCCGGTTTCGGCTGGATTCTTAGAGCGTTCAAGTTTGTGGTATTCGAGAGCCTGAAGTAATACGCGCGCGTCCTGCGCTTTTTGGCAGCCGTCCTAGCGTGCGCGGTTCTTTTGCGTGACCCGTACCGGATCTGGAGACGGCGAACCAAATCTAGCGCGGCCGCGCATCGTTCCACCTCCGAGGCGTGGATTCCCGATCTCGCGAAGGAGCAGCATGCGCTTGGTTTGTGCGGCGTTGAGCAGCCCCTCGAACAGGACCAGGACCTCGCGCGCCTGAACGTAGACTTCGGTGGTGATGGCGTGTTGGTCGAAGCCATAGGTCGCAAGCCGCGCGTCGATCTCGGTCGCAGCGACGGGATCACACCGCCAGCTCAGTGCATTCTGCCGCGTGTAGGACTCGGCCTTCGCTTCGAACTCGGAATCGATCCCGACCAGATCGATGCGCCGCAGCGCCGCCTCAACCGCCTTTTGGCGATAGGTCTCGAGCAATTTATGCCGCAACATGCGGTAGCGCTGGATGTCCCAGGACTGTTCGGCGACGTCAATGGCGAGGAGCCATTCGATGGCGGACCGCGGCGCGAGATCGGCAAAGATCGCCTGCCGGAGCGCCTGGTAGTGTTCGAGGTGTTCGCCCGGCAGCAGCAGGGGCGGGGGCGCCAAGGCCTCAAACTCGACCGGCAGCGACGTGACGGTGAGCTCGCGCGCGGTTTGGAACAGACCGTTCATCCGGCGGCCTCCGAATCCAGGTTTGCCGCAAGCGACGCGGCGCTGACGGCGACGTTGGCGGGATCGTGGACGGGGCTCGCCGCCCACAGTTCCTGCGCCACGGGCAACGGCGCGATCTGCAGATTCGCCCACCACGCCCGTTCATTGCCGTGCTGATGCAGCTCCTGGTGATGCGCGCGGCACAGGGGGACAGTGAACTCATCGCTGACCTTGCGGCCGAGCGCCCGGGCTTGAGCGAATTTCAGATGATGAGATGATGGGCATCGCACGGGGTTTGCCGGCACACCAGGCAGGGCTGCCCGCTAACAAACAACAGGTACGTCTTGCTGCGTTTGCGGGACGGCTCCTTGGGATGGGCGAGCCCGGCCTCGGGTAGCGCTGGCTGCAGTGCGGTCTCGGCGTCAGCTGCAGGCGCTGCTGGCAGGCTTGGCATGCCAATCAAGTCGGCCGTCTGCTCGGTCTGAGCGCGGCCAACGTCCTCAAGCTTGGCCTGATAAGCAGCCTCGACCACCCGGGCATCCGGCTCCTGCAGGCTGTTCTTGAGCGGGAGGCTCGCCATGGCCCAGCTGAGCAGATCGGTACTGGCAGGCAGCGCTTCGAGCTGGCGCAACAGCTGCTCCCGGAGTGCGGCGGACTCGCGCGGCCGCAGCACCGGGGCACGGTTCAGAGCGCCCTTGCCGGGCGAGGCCTTGAGGTTAGGTGGTGCGGGGGGACCAGCGGCCGCATCAGGGGCGTCAAGATCATCCTCGCCGGCGATCCCGACCAGCGCGAACAGGGCATAGCGTCGGGCGTAGGTGAGCGCCGCGCCCATCCGGTGCGGCGCCTCGATGTCCCGTGCGGCGCAGACCGGCCAGTCCGAGGAGATCCATTCGCCGGAGGAATGGGCGAGCAGGGTGGTGAGATGGATGTGGCCGGTGCTGCCCTCGACCCGGGTGCTCTGGATGGCGGCGATCTCCTGCTGGCTTAAGGTCTTGCGCACGATGTCGAGGCCCGAGGCCAGCGAGGCGTAGCGAAAGGTGCGGTCGTCATCGCGCAGAAATGGCGAGCGAATCTGAGCGGTCAGGGTTTTTTCCGGATTGGTTAGTTCGGCTTGCGCGCGGGCCAAGGCTGCTGCGATCGCTCCGATATGCTCACTGGCCCGGTGCATGGACGGCCTCCATTTCAACCGGATCAAAGCTGATCGCGCCGGCCTTGGAGCGCTTGGCGCGAATGCCGTGGCCGAACGCTTCCTTGGCATCCTCGGGCAGCAGCTTCTTGAGTTCGGTCTTGGCCAGTTCGTGCTCGCTATGGGCCTCGCGGGTGCGCAAATAGGTCGCCGCGCATTCGGCCCACAGATTGGATGCGGTCATGTCGACCACCTTCACGGCGGCCAATCGCGGCCGAGGCGTCTCGATCCCGAACAGCAGCGGCGGCTCGCCGCTCTGCACGCAGCGCCAGAACTTCTTTTCGGCCGTGAGCAGCAGGTGCTGGTACAGCGGATCGGCATGCACGGTGATCTCGACCCACTTGCCGCCGCCGGTGATGATCGAGAGCACCGCGGCGCGGGCGGCGACCACCCACATGTTGTGCTGCAGCTGCGCCATGTGCTTGTCGGCCGCGGCCTCTTCGCTAAAAGCCCAGGGCAGCATGAACTTCGCCTCGAACACCGCGCCGGTCGGCGCGACGATGCCGTCCAGGGTGGCCGCCATCCAGGCATGGACGGGATGCTGCACCCGCTTCTGGATGTCGGTGATCACATACCCGGTGGCGTTCTGGTACCAGCTGCGGTTGAGGTCTTCGGTGGCACTGCCAAGCTGGACGATCAGGTTGCGCGACAAATCTTGCGGCAGGACCTCGCCGCGTTTTTCCTGCCACAGGCGCATGAGCTCGTCCTGGTCCTGGCCCATGATGATGCGCGCATCCGAGCCGCCGATAAAGGCGCGCCGGTCGATGGGGTCGAACTTGACGATACGATGTGGCGCCTCGGCGCCGTCGGTTGCAATCGTGGTCACCGGTCTCTCCTGGGTTGACGCGGCTTGCCGCCGCACCACCAAAACCCCCGCCACTGCGAGGGGAGAGACCGGGGCCAAGGACCCGCCGGCCGGTCCAATGATTAACGCTCCTTTTGCGCGGGAATGCCAGTCCTTTCTGCAGCAAAATTGCTGTTCTTTGGGCTCGAAAATCCTCGATCTGTCAATGCGTTGGAGCGAGCTTCCGGCCGCCACCATCAGCATCAGCCGAGGGCCTCGGACATGGCGTAAATTCGACAAATCGAAGCCAATCGCAGCAACGCCAAGCGCAGCACGGGGCCGAAAACGGCGGATGGAAAGACGAGGCCGCAACGCGCTGCGTCATGGGCTGGCGCGCAGCGCCATCAGCGATCCTGCCGAGGCGGCGAATCTCGCGGTCGCGATTGCTTCGGGGCTGGGGCATCAAGTTTTGCCGGACCTACTGATGGCCCTTGCACGTTCCAAGCTCGCGCTGCTACGCATCCGCAGCCTCCGCCACGATCTGTTAGCCACGCTATTGAACTGGCCCGTCCCAGCCGGCGTGAAACGCCTTAACAATCTCGAGCGCTATGAGCGGGCGGCATTGGCGAAACACAAACGCGCACTTCGGGCCCTCTGACCAAGCGAGGGAGAGGGCACGCGAGCAAATTGGCTTCGTTCCGGAATTTTCCGGACGGACTGGTATACATCCCGGCTAATCCAGGTATTCGCCCGACCTTGCGAACTGCCAGAGCTCGCAAGAATTCGCGCGCGAAGGCCGAGCATTGGTCCAAATTGTGATCAGACATGCTGGGATCGAGCTTTGAATGCATCAGAAAGCCCATTTGCGCCGTCGTGAATGGACCCGTACGGCGTCCATCAAGAAATCGACAGCTTTCGCGGAGTGAAATGAGGTGCCTGCCCGGGTGAACCACCGTTTTCAAAAACTAGAATTATATTTTGGTGATTTCAATTATTTAAGTTCTCATTTTCGCGGTCCCGGCCTGCCTTCAATCAACCGCCTTGAATCGAAGAACGCTCGGCCGCTCGCCGGCATCGGTTTTTCCCTGTTTAGCGCGCGCCCGTTCCCTGATCACATCAGAGATTTCCCTGATATGGATTTGCCATAAATTGCCGCAATAGCTTGGAGGCGCAGGTGTTTTCGTCGGATTCCGTTGGCCAAATAGCCCCCGCGACATGGGTTTTCCATGTAAAATTCCCTGTTCCCAGGGAATTTTAGGCCATGGATCGCATGCCGGGTCGCCCCCCGGAAATTAAATCACGTGCGTAGCTTATTTAATTTGAGGGAATCATGATTCGGGTTTACCCTCTGGATCGGGCTTTGGAATGCAGTAAGGACGAGCCGATGACCCAACTCGACGCGAAGGCGAAGATCGTCGTGAGTTCTTGAAGAGCTGCGGAAAATTTGCCGCCGTCACCCCTCCTGCCATGACGCTGTTGCTGTCCACCTCTCTTACGTCAACCGCGATAGCCAGTTCAGGCGGTCATATTGTTCATGGCAACAATGGCTACGGCAACGGCGGCGGTGACGGCAGTCCGAACAATAAAGAGGATCGCGATCGCTAGATGTTGCTGTGGACAGCCGCGCCATAGCAGTGTCTACGGCGTGCGACCGTCGCGGGGCTCAACCGGTGCGGCGGCGCTTGTGGCTGGATGAACGGTTGATCAACAAATCGTTCAGCTTCTTGCCGGCTCGGAGCTGCGCCTTCAGCCAGCGGGGTTGCTTGCCACGACCGGACCAGGTCTCGGACGGGTTTTTCGGATTTTGATACTTCGGCAGCACGGGCGGGTAGGGGCGGCGCGCACGTTCCCCGTTGGGGGCCCCGGAAGTTCCCTCGATCCTGCGAAGCCGCTCTTCGAGCTTGGCTTTTTCCGCAACCATTCTCCGACTAAGAACAGTCGTCACTTCATCGTAAAGCCGCCACAGCTCAGCTGTGGTCGCGGATGCCCACTCTTCGTTCCCCATGGAAGCCGTCCCCACTACTTCCGATTTGAAATAGGAGGGGGGCTTATCAGGTCGAAGCCCCGTCGGGCAAGCCTGATCGGCCCGCGCACAGAACTCTAGTGTGCAGTGCGGTACTTCTTGGCGCTACCAGCCGGGCCTGTGCCTTCGACCGGCCGGTCGCCTCCCAGCCGGTCTCCGCCGGCGGACCCTTCGCCTCGGGCCGAGCAAGCGCTGCTCGGCCATCGACACGCGACTACGTAAATTCTGCAATTCGGTGAATTGAACGATCAGAGATTCATGCGTTTGCCGCAAAACAGCCGAAGAATACATATGACCACCTACTCATTACCAGCGATGTCCCGTGACCGCAGATTGAAGTTTGCCGGGTTAGCGAAAATGTCGCCCGAACTTTGCTGACCAGGTTTTCATCGGTGCTACTGCCGAAGCAGAGCCGTTATCGTTCGCGACGTCTGATTAATGGTTGGAAAATTTCCACTCCTCATATTGATGTTGGATGAATAGTATTACTTTTTGAGCCTCCTCTTCGTGTTATAGGGCGAGGCTTTCAGCTGCCTCGCTCCGGTCAAGTTTGTCGAATGTTAGATTTGAATCGTGAATGTGACTATATATCGTTCGTAATAAGTGGTCGGTGATGAGCTTGATGGCGGTTAACCAATCCTGACAGGCAGCCACATACTGGACCGCCAGATCTGCGGGAGAGTTTTGCAGATCATAGCCAGGAGAGAAGGCGCTGTTTTGTAGATGAATCGACTGCTTCGGATTTTCCATGGAGGACCGCAATCCTACGGTGCTGCACGCATTCTCAAAGCGAGTTACAGTGGTGTGGCCATCATGCGTTGCCGATCGCCGTGACGAATTGACAGTGCGGCATTTTGGCAGAACGGATTGTTGTGCTTCCCGCGCGTCTTGAGGTGAATGCAGGAATAAAAACTGCCGCGCGGGGTATCAGGAATAGGCAGGGGAAGCATGCGCCGCATCAGAGTCGTCATCGCGGATCGGCACCCGATCGTCTTGCAGGGGATCAGCAGCGTCCTTGCGGCGCAGCGCGATTTCGCGATCGTGGCCGCCTGCGGCGATACTGCAAGCTGCATTGGGGCCATCCGACTTTTGGTGCCCGACATTGCACTGGTCGATATTGCAATGCCCAGTATCAGTCGACCTGACATTCTGGCTATCGCAAACACCGCTGGCCAAGGTACCCGGGTCATTTTCTTCGCTGAAAAGGCCGGCGATCAAAGGTCGCAGACGCTGGCCGCGGGCCGCGCCTGCCTCGTCCTCACGAGGGATGCTGAGCCGGAGATGCTGGTCGCGACCCTGAGGAAGGTTGCGGAACGCCAGGGGCCGGCATCGCGGTCGCCGTGCACAGGTGGCGAGGTCCGTGGGGAGTCTCACATCGGTGAGGAAAAGGCTCCGACGCAGCTGACCGACCGGGAACGGCAGATCATGAGACTTGTATCGGAGGGGCTGTCGAACAAGGAGATTGGGCGTTTCCTGAACATTACCGATGGTACGATCAAAGTCCACCTTCACCACATCTTCCAGAAGCTCGATATCAGCAATCGAACAGTTCTCGCGGCATTTGCAATTTCGCAAAACGGGCAACATGCGGCCGCACGTGAACTCGCCCCTTCCGGCCTACTACAGCAGGATTCGTCGGTTCGAAACGACGAGGACGTCAAGCGTAGCAATGTCCTTCCGGAACGTACGCGTTAGCTGGACATCGCATCATGCTGGGCGGTGAGCATCGGTTGCGGCGCGCAGATGCTCGGCCATGTTGCGGCAGGCTCCTTCGGCCTCAGCCAATGTTCGGAAGGGCGACCCGCTGATCTTGATCGCGCCGTTGTTCTCGTAGAGTGGTCGCCAACTCGCCAGATACCCGAAGCGTCCGTGAAAGCCTGGACCGGTAGGGCTCTCCAGGCTGATCACAAACGAGAAGCCATCGCCGCTCGCGCTCCAGATCTCCATGTTTTCGATTGGCCGGTGAAATTGCAGTGGCATGGCAATCATCCGTCGTGCGCTGCTCTTGACCCAGCTAATCAGATATATGCATATTAAATATTAATTTGATACTCTCGATTGGGGCTCCGGCAACGGGCTAGCAAGCCCGAAAGGCCATGGAAATGCTGGCAGTCTGCCGGCGGCGCACGCCTCGCAATCAAACAAAATTTTGGTTGAAAGTCTATTTAATATATAATACCAATAAAGTAAATTTAAATCAAGGGGAGCGCATCGTGAGCCAAAGTGGCAATGAAGATGACGACCGGCGGGCGTTCCTGAAAACCTGCGGAAGATTCGCGGCCGTGACACCCCCCGTCATGACGCTGCTGCTGTCGACCTCGCTGACCTCGACAGCCATCGCACGTTCAGGCGGACAGAACGGAGCAACGCAAGGCGATGACAGGGACCAGTCATTCTTCGACAACGATCGTCCGTCCTCTGGGGGCTCGGGGTCCTCTGGCGGCGGGTCACCTGGAGGTAGTGGCGGACCTGGGGGGCGCCGTGGTGGCTCATCTGCTGCTGGAAAGCCATCCGGCGGGGGCGGCAGATCGGGCGGAGCGACCGGTGGCGAAGGACCTTTCGCGACGGGAGGGAACTCCGGAAATCCGGCCGCATATGGAGGGGTCGATTGTGCAGATGAAGAAGACGACGAGCGGAGGCACAAGCCCGAGTGCGAGCGAGCCGCCACTCGACTTTCGAGCGCAACCCGCTCCGAGCCTTAACAACGGTTCGATCCGCTGTTGTTGCAAGCTGAGCAGCCAGACCCAATGGAGCGTGCCGCGCGCCGGGGCACATGAGTACTTTTTTAACGCGCCGCCGCATCGTCATCGGCAACGCAGCATGCCGAATTAGTCGCGTTTTCCTTTGATTGCATATTTTTTTTGCCCACGTCAAAGCTGGCGGAATTCTCGCGGACATATTGCTAGGAGAACTCACATGAAAATCTGCGCTCGAGTGGACAACCCTGCCGCTGTTCTTCGCCAGCGTCTCGAAGCCCTTGCCTCTCAACTCGCAGAACTTGAGAGTCTCAGGGACCGGGTGGATCGAGAAGAGAACCATCAGCGCGAGCGGCGCCAGTCCGGCTATCTCAGACGACGAGCAAGCTCAGAGTGCAACCGAGCGGTCGCTGCAACGTCGCAGATCTAAAGCTCCGCCTGGTCGCAACCCATCAAATTATTTCAGTGAGAGTCCGAAAGCGAACGGATGTTTCGAATTTAATCGATCATATTTGGCTTCGGCAGGGGGCGAGCGGTTCATCCGCAGCAGCCTCCGGTCACGCCGAGAACAGGGGCGCTGGTTTTCTGGCGCAGTACGTGAGTCTTCAATCCATTAACTAGTTTCGCTTGAAAGGATGAAAGCTCGTGAATGATGCCAATGTGAAAGTCGAAACGCAGGCCGATCCGGTGAATGAGAATACGAATGGTGCAAAACCAAGGATCGATTTGCCGCTTTTGAATTTCCAGGAACTCTTCCGTGGATTCGCCGAGCAGGGCGCCGCACAGACCAAGAAAAATATCGCGAGCATGAAAGCGACTTCCGAGGAGATCAGCGACATTCTCCGTGAAGCCTGCTCAATGAACGCCAGAGGGGCCGTCGATTACGGTGCCAAGGTCATCGAGATTTCCAAAGACAATACCAGGGCCACCCTGGAGTTTTTATCCCGGCTCGCTGAGACCAGGTCGCTGCTGGATATCGTGCATCTTTCGACCGCCCGAAGCCGCGAGGCTTTCGAAGTCGTCTCCGCACAGAATCGGGAGCTCTGGGAGCTCGCGCAGAAAGTTGCGATCGAGACGACCGAGCCCATCAAGACCAGCTTCAATAGGGTGTTTCACAAGACCGTCTGAACCGAGGCTACCGGCCGCGCGGTTCGACTGGACGGACATCTCCGCGACGAGGGGACGCTCGGTCTAGTCGATGGCGGGGCAGCGTGCCCTGACCGCGCAACAGGTTGCAGGAGATCAAGATGGGTGTGGTGATGATCAAATGCCCGGAAACGGGCGACGCCATTTCGACGGGTATCGAAACCGATCGCGAAAGGTTTCGTTGCAGCGCGGTATTCTTTCGCGCACCTATTGCCGGGTCTGCACGGCTACACACGAGTGGTTCGCGCGAGAGCCCTGGGTCTACGAGCCTGCCCTGGATAGTCGGTTTCCGGGCGGCTGGCAGGCGTCTCGCGCCGGCGCGGCGTGAATAAGTCCTGCTGCGCCACGCGAAACGATCCGATCGATTCTGCGGCTCATCACCTTGTAGCACTCGCATGCCACGGCTTCGAGCCGCGGCCGGTCAATCTCGAGCTGACCGCGGCGGTTGGATTTCAAGGCTCGAGACGCGCGCAATGCCCTCACAACATGCGTGACCGTGGTGCGCCGGACCCCCAGTAGCTCCGACATAGTCTCCTGTGTCAAAGGGAGGGGATTGCTGCTATTCGCCCGGTCGTGAATTTGAAGCAGCCAGCAGGCCATCCGGGCTTCGACGGAATGCAGTGCATTGCAAGCCGCGACGTGCTGAACCTGCGTCAGCAGCGATCTCGTGAAAATCTGCGCCATGGATGCGATGGCGGGGCTGCGCCCCAGAGCTGACAAAAATTGCGCCGCCGGAATCTGCAGCACGGGCCCTGGTACGCGGACGACTACCGTCACAGATGAGTGGGATGTGCCAAGCGCCAACGTTAGACCGATCGCACCTTCACGACCGATCACCGCTGTGGCGGCAGTCTGCCCGTTCGGCAAGTCCACGATGAAGGCAATCGCGCCGCCACAGGGGAAGAGAAGGTGCTCGATCCGATCTCCCGATCGGACCAGTACGGCGTCGCGCTCGAGCACGACTTTCCGCAGGTGAGGCGCAAGCAAAGCGAAATCGGCCGACGGCAAGGCTGCTAACAATCGATTACCAACTCTGGTCGCGTGGTCCATCATGGGATTCGTCCCCACCGATGTCCGGCGCTAGGTGGTGCCGGCTGGTGCCAGCTGGTCTGCACTACTCAACAGCGATCCAATCGGTCACCGGAGATATGGTTCCAATTGGGAGTCGTGCGTGTGCGACGGCACCGCCACGCACGATCCCGCGAGATCCTGCGATTGGCGCCAACTGGAGACCGGCAGGCTCGCGGGCATTGCAGTTGATGTCGGCCGAGCCTATCGCTCGTCCGCCTTCTCGGGAACCGGAAGAGTGTCCTCGGAGCGGACGCTCTATGCCTGTGGGACGGATGCCAATTTTCGGCCGAATATGCTCAGGCGGCGACTGCCTAATCATTGAACGTTCTTAACTCGTGGCTAAACTCTTAATCAGGCGGGTCCCAGGTTTGGGCCCCGCCCACCGCACCTCGCAAAGCCTTAGGCCGATCCACGGTTTGAGAAGACCGAATTAAAACGGCTTTTCACGTCGAGACCGGCAACGATAGCTGGCGGTTCAAAAGCCGAGACGACGATCACGCGACCCGCGCTCGTCTCGCCTCCGCTATCCCGGCCAGCTCCGACGAGACGAGCGCTACCAGCAAACCCCGCCGCGCAAAGGGGTCAAAATTGGACGCCGATGAGGGGGCAAATTTGCAAACGATGACGTAATTGCGGTCGGCGCTCGTGGCATGCAAGCCGCATTATCGTCGAGCCCTCGCAATCACCTGATTCGAAGGAGCTCCCATGAAGCAGTACGTCGGGCTGGACGTCTCACAGAGAGAAACCGCCGTATGCGTTGTCAACGAGACTGGCCAAGTAATCTTCGAAGGAAAAGCCAAGTCTAATCCTGGTGCCTTGACCGACCTGCTTCGCAACATGCGCCTCAAGCCGAGCGTATCGGCTTCGAGACGGGTGCGATGGCGAGTTGGCTATGGCATGAACTCCGCAGGGTTGAGCTTCCGGTGGTCTGCATCGACGCTCGGCATGCGCACGCAGCTTTGTCGGTCCGTATGAACAAGAGCGGTCAGAATGATGCGCGAGCCTTGCAGAACTGGTGCGAGTGGGATGGTATCGAGAGGTCAAGGTCAAAAGTGAGGAAAGGCAAAAGATCCGAGCGATCCTTGTCGCCAGATCTCGGCTAGTGTCGATGCGCCGAGACATTGAGAACCAGATTCGTGGCTTGATCAAGGAATCTGGATTACTATTCCCTCGCGCGATCGGCCAACAGTTCCGCAACCAGGTCAGCGAATTCTTAGGCGCTGATCATTTACTCCTCAACGTGATATCGCCGCTGCTCTCGATCCATGAGAACATCTGTCGAGAACAGGAAAAGTTCGACAACGAGGTCCGCCAGTTGGCGAAGCTGGACGAGACGACGCGGCGACTGATGACGGTCCCGGGTGTCGGCGTCGTCACGGCCCTAACGTTCCGCCACACGATCGATGATCCCTCGCGCTTCCGATCGGCGTCGACAGTCGGCGCTTACCTCGGCCTTACGCCGCGACGTAGCCAATCCGGCGAAACCGACACCAACGGAAAGATATCTCGACGGGGCGACCGGCTTCTCCGAACTTACTTGTTCGAGGCCGCCACTGTCCTTCTTTCTCGAACCAAAAAGTGGTCTTCTCTAAAGGCCTGAGGCATGAAGCTCGCCAACCGGATCGGCATGAAGAAGGCAAAGGTCGCAATTGCCCGAAAGATCGCCGTGATTCTCCACTGCATCTGGGTCGATGGCACATCGTTCGACTGGGTCCAGCCGAAGCCAATCTAATATTTGCTCGCAAGTTCCTGGTCCGGTCCGCCGGACTGGCGATGTCCCGCTGGGACGGTGGTTGTGGTGACCTCGGTCAATCGGCTGGTGGCGGTTCGCCCGCACTCCGCTGCAGACGTTGAGGCGCCCGATCCGGACATCATCATGAGGCGCTCGCGACCTCGGAAAGGACCATGACCCCATCTACGACATCAACCCACTCGCTGAAGCCGCCAACGATGTCGATTGCCAATCCCGCTAGGCAATCGTCTCGCCATCCGCGATCGCTCCGTCTCCGCAACCTGACCAGCTCCGACGGAGCAATCGCTACGGGCGTGTCACTGGAGAGAGGAAGAATGGTAACTTGACAACAAACCGCAATTAAAGGGCCGATCTCCTCCAGAAGAATGTTCAAGGCGCTCGGGCCTTCTAAGCACGCGATCGGCCATACCGGAAGGGCGGCAAAAGCACTGGGTGAAGAGGTCAAGAACCGGATCATCCCGCAGTACACCGGGAGCTTTGATCGGGCGAGCGTTTGCGGCGCTCGGGTTTCGGAGGACTCTCTCGAACGCGAGGCAATCTGCACGTCTTTGCGCCCGATGATCCGAGCTGGACGCCATCGACCTTCCAACGTCAAAACCCGCGTGAAAAAGTCCGGAATGCCGAATGGGCTGCTCACGTTGAGAGACGCCCCCCGTTTTAGAGACGTTGCGGACTCGGCACGGTACTGCATTGGCCCCGAATTCGATCAATCCGGGCTAGAACCTTCGCTCGTGACGATAGCTGTCGATTTCAAATACATGATTTAATTCGTTTAAAAATGTGATTTAATCGTAACAACGAAACGTTGTAAGTCATTGGGACGCATCTCCGCGGCAACCTGCGGACCACGAGGGAGGGTCACATGGCTGTTCTCTTTGGCGACACAAGTGGATCACTCACGGGACGACAGCATGGCGCAGCGCAAACACTGGTTGGTTCCGATCCGACAAACACACTGTTCGGGGATGCTGGCGTGGACTTGCTCGGCCGCGCGATCGGCGCCAACGACACGTTGCTGACGTCCGGCTCTGGAAGCCAATATGGTGATGCGGGCGGAAACATTTCTGATCATGCCCGGGGCGGCAGCGACACGTTGTCCGCTCAAGTATCGGCGTCCGCTATCATTCCCGGCGAGACCTTCAGCCTGGATATGTACGGTGATGCTGGAGGCAACATTTCGGACTGGGCCATTGTGGGCAATGACATGTTCAATGTCGAATTGCCCCTGGTCTTTACGCCCGGAGTGAGGGTGAATGCCTATGGCGACGCTGGCGAAACATTGTCTGGTCAGTCCCAGGGTGGTGACGACAACTTCGGCGTCACTGCTGGCGGACATCAAACAATTACCGTGTATGGAGATGCGGGTGGAAACCTGATCAATTGTGCGGTCGGCGGTAATGACACATTCGTTGGTCACATCGGACCGGATGGCAGCTTTGTGTTCTATGGCGACGCTGGCGGAGGCTTGCTCGGGCATACCCGGGGCGGCAATGACAGCTTCACTGCGAGCGGATCCGAGTACAACAACTATCTCTATGGTGACGCCGGCGGCGACATGGCCGGTCATGCGGCCGGCGGCAACGATAGTTTCGCTGCGAGCGGGATTAGGGTCTGTACCTAATTAGCGAGTTCTGATTCCCTGGTGCTAAGTTGATTCGGCACGGGGGACTTCGATGCGCAAAGGACTGTTCTGGCTCAACGACAAGCAGTGGGCTCAGATAGAGCCGCATCTGCCAACGAACCAGACCGGCCCGGCGCGCGAAGACGATCGACGCATTATCAGCGGTATCATTCACATGCTCCAGTGCGGCGCACGCTGGCGCGATTGCCCGTCCGACTATGGCCCTTACACGACGATCTATAATCGGTTCAATCGCTGGGCTAAGCGCGGACATTGGCAGGCGATCTTTGAAGCGCTCGCCCGCTGCGGCAAGGACCGAGTGGCTTTGTCGATCGACTCC
>NZ_JADPJC010000073.1:0-40020 GCF_023073215.1 Bradyrhizobium sp. 35 | reverse complement strand
GGAGTCGATCGACAAAGCCACTCGGTCCTTGCCGCAGCGGGCGAGCGCTTCAAAGATCGCCTGCCAATGTCCGCGCTTAGCCCAGCGATTGAACCGATTGTAGATCGTCGTGTAAGGGCCATAGTCGGACGGGCAATCGCGCCAGCGTGCGCCGCACTGGAGCATGTGAATGATACCGCTGATAATGCGTCGATCGTCTTGGCGCGCCGGGCCGGTCTGGTTCGTTGGCAGATGCGGCTCTATCTGAGCCCACTGCTTGTCGTTGAGCCAGAACAGTCCTTTGCGCATCGAAGTCCCCCGTGCCGAATCAACTTGGCACCAGGGAATCAGAACTCGCTAATTAGGTACAGACCCTAGTATTCGGGCTTGGAAATATCATACTACAAACTACTGAGTGAAGTCGGCGCGTTCAAGCAGAAGCGCTTTTCGAGTTGTTGTTTCGAAGACGCATCGAGTGTCCCATCTCTATCGCTTGCTTCCATGTTGAAGGCGCTGACGTGCACGTGGAAAATCAGGTTTGTCACGCGAATAAAGATCCAGATGACAGAGGACAAATTCGCGTGTAGTTCCGGTTCTTATCTCAAAGAGAAAAATCCGCTTGAATGGTTGTCGATGACCATTGATATGGTAATGGGAAGCAGTTGCGTCTTCGCCAAAAACAAGACGCTCCAGGCAGATGTGCAAAGCGAAATCGGAGAACACGTGGCAAAAAGCACCAAGCGCAAAGAGTATAGTAAGGATGACGTCAAGCTGCTCAAGGCGCACTCAAAGGCCCGCACCCCTGTAGCTAGGGTTTCAAAGCTTATGAAGCGATCCGAGGGCTCTCTAAGACAGAAAGCACGTACCTTGGGGATTGGCTTGGGTCACCAGCGCTGATATCCGCCTTAATGTTCGGAAATTGACCGGCGTAATGATCGAGACGGCAAGGCGGCTTACGACCGCCAGGCCACCCGATCGCTTCAGGTGCCTGCGCCCAAGGGTCAGCTCGCGCCATGAACGAGCTGACCGATTTCCTGATAGACCGGCTCACTTGGCCTAAAACTCGTCGAGTCATGGTTTTAATCAGGGACTGATAAGCCCGACTCGTTCGTCTCATAGTGCGGCTTACATCGGTCAATATAGATTTATCGAGCCCGGAAATACGGTCCGCGAGCGTGCCGGCGGATCATCATCCCGGCCGGTAGACGTCATTCGGCGCTGAGCTATCTCCCTCTCCCTCCATCCTTATCGCGGCGCGACTACTGGAACCCTAGTTGCCCCGAAGAGGGAGCTTGGCCCGAGTCCGTGGGTGCCGGCATGTCGGCCTACAGCATTAGCGGCCTGCGGCTGACGCAGATCGCTCCGATGATGCTGCGGGCCGGCAAGGCGCAGAAAGAAGGGAATAGCCGCGGTCCGGCCTATGGCGACAACATAAAGGAACTCCGGCAGGAGATGTGCGTCGAGTAGGCGCAGAAGCGTACAAGTATTTTGTATGTTCATGCGTAGCCGCCTCGGCATCCTCTTGTATGCGGGATTTGTTATGAGGTGGGCAAGAGCGGTGGTGAACCTTGTTCATCGTCATCATCGAGACCGTCGATTGGCCGCCACGACTGCCGCGCGCGGACAGCGCGGCGGCCGCGGTAGACTCGATGGTGGCAATGAGATTTGAATTGCGTGCCGCACTCGCTAGCAGCAGGCCGCATTTGCGGTAAGATCGTCCGTATCCAGAAACGATTGAATCTGACGTCCTTAATTCGGGAGCTGCTCCTTGCTGCACTTTCGATATGTTGCCTCAGGCAATTTTAAGCGTGTCGCCGCCGATTTCGCGGTTGCAAGGGCAGAGCTCATCCGTCTGTATCGCATCCAGAACGCGTAACGTGTCCGTCGGGCTGCGGCCGACATTGAGGCTTGTCGCATAGACATGCTGGACCGTGTTCTCAGGATCGACGATGAACGTGTAGCGATGCGCGATGCCATCACGCGATCGCACTCCAAGGCCATCGACCAGTGCGCCCTTGGTGTCCGCAAACTGCCAGATCGATAGACGGTGCAGATCCTTGTGCTCACGCCGCCAAGCGAGCTTGCAAAACTCGTTATCGGTCGAGCCACCAAGCACGATTGCATCGCGATCGGCGAAATGCTTGGACAGGCGAGCAAACTCAGCGATTTCTGTTGGGCAGACGAATGTGAAATCCTTCGGGTAAAAGAAGATGACTTTCCATTTTCCGGGGAAACTCCTCTCAGTCAACGTCTCGAAGGCGCTCTGCCCGTTCTCCTCTGGCAGGTGAAACCCGGGCTTCACGCCTGTGATGTCGAACGGCGGCAACTTACTTCCAATTCCAGGCATATTGTCCTCACAGCATCGCGTCACACGGAAACAGCGTTCCGCGACTGGCAAAGCAAGCGATATGCCACCCCGCTGATGGCAAGTCCCATCATGCCGGTCGTGGAACATTCGCCTTTGATGATGGCCGTGTCCTCGGACCCTATCTGCACCGTGTGGTCTCCTCAATTGACTGGGCCCGGCATTCCCGTTGCGCGCTCCTTCGCCCGCCTCTCGCAGGGGAATCCACGCGCCCCGCTTTGTCGGTTTTCTGTCAGAGCCCTTGCCGCTGTCGGGTCCACCACAGCTTCCGGTCTCGGGCGCTGCGCTATTAGTCAAGCCTAATCAGATGCTTAACGCGCGTGCGAACGAATGGCACGCCAGTTGCTAACTGAATGCAGCAACAAGGAGTGAGGGCTGAGGGCACGCCGACGCCGATGGCGAGCGATGGCCTCCTTCCCGAAACCCGTGTGCCCACGTTTCTGAGAGAGAAACAGCCTCGCGCGTTCGGCGCGCAAAATTGGCAATCGGTTGATGGAGAGCAACATGTCTTCGCTGAGACAAATCGCGTTTTATGGCAAGGGTGGCATCGGCAAATCGACAACGTCGCAAAATACGCTGGCGGCTCTTGCTGAGCTGGGCCAAAGGATTCTCATCGTCGGCTGTGATCCCAAAGCGGACTCGACTCGCCTCATCCTGCACGCCAAAGCGCAGGACACCATTCTGAGTCTGGCGGCGAATGCCGGCAGCGTTGAGGACCTCGAAATTGAGGACGTCATCAAGCTCGGCTACAAGGACATTCGATGTGTCGAGTCCGGCGGTCCAGAGCCGGGGGTCGGGTGCGCCGGAAGAGGCGTGATCACTTCGATCAACTTTCTGGAGGAGAATGGCGCCTATGAGGACATCGACTACGTCTCTTACGACGTGCTGGGCGACGTCGTCTGCGGCGGCTTCGCGATGCCTATCCGCGAGAATAAGGCACAGGAAATCTACATCGTCATGTCCGGCGAGATGATGGCCATGTATGCCGCCAACAACATCTCCAAGGGTATTCTGAAGTATGCGAATTCCGGCGGCGTGCGCCTCGGCGGCCTGATCTGCAACGAGCGCCAGACCGACAAGGAGCTGGAGCTGGCAGATGCTCTTGCCAAGAAGCTCGGCAGCCGGCTGATCTACTTCGTGCCACGCGACAATGTCGTGCAGCACGCGGAGCTGCGCCGCATGACTGTGCTGGAATACGCGCCAGAGTCCAAGCAGGCGGATCACTATCGCAATCTCGCGACCAAGATCCACAATAATGCGGGACAAGGCGCCATCCCGACGCCAATCAGCATGGACGAGCTCGAGGATATGCTCATGGAGCACGGCATCATCAAGCCTGTCGACGAGAGCCTGGTCGGCAAGACCGCCGCCGAGCTCGCCGCTGTTTCGGCATAGTTCATCTTGTCGGCCTTCTCGACCGGGGAAGGCCGACATCGTCAACTGCGGGACCTTTATGATTGGCACACAAAGCGAATTTGCCAATACAGTGTCATCTACTGTATCAGCAGCTCACGTCGCCGAGCAGCGCGATGCGAGTGAGCTCTACGGGCTTCTGACCGGGCGCCATCCAACAGAAGTCGACATCAGCGACGATAACGATTTCGATCGCCATGTGCTCGCTTGCGTTCTCGCCGCATCCGCTATGGATGGCGGCCAACTTCCCGAACGGGCCGGCTTGACTAACCAGGAGCTCGATGCGCTGTTGGTGCAATACTTTCCATCGACGCCGATCAGGAGTTGTACCTGGCGCGAACAGTCCGCGTTACCGGCTCCTGACGAGACGATTATGGTGCGAGACCTCCTGCTTGCGCAACGTTCCACTCATGGAGAGGTCGGCGGCTGGCTCGCGACGATGATCGCGCGGCGCGCCATGGAGCCTAATCACCTGTGGGAAGATCTCGGTCTGCGGGAGCGGGACGAATTGTCCCGCCTCCTGATGCGCCATTTCGGGCCGCTGGCGGCTCGCAACACCAAGAACATGCGGTGGAAGCGCTTCTTCTATCGCACGCTATGCGAAGATGACGGTCTGGTGATGTGTACCACGCCGGTCTGCACGGAATGCAATGATTTTGATCTTTGCTTCGGCGAGGAGAGCGGGGAGAGCCGGATGGCCGGACGCCGGCGGGATCATCTGCGTCGTCTCGATGACTCCGTCCAAGCCATCCGAAGTTCGCAGGGCTGAGCTCATATTGGATGCCCGCTCCTCGGCGCGAGTCCCGGTGTATCGGACCAGCTTTCGGCCAACGGTCACATGACCGGACTGAGGGTTTGAAAAGACACCGGGTAAACAACTTCGCGCAGGCAGCCTAAGCAGGACGCGGCGGCGCCTGATCATCGGGCTTGATAACTGGTGGATGCGACCGTCACATTTACCGCCCAAACGTTCTATGTTGACGCGCGATCGAGGCCAACATCCGCCCTCTCGATCGCGCCCGCTGACTTTTTACGAACGACGACTTGTGGTTGGACGACCGGATGGCTCAAGAATCCTCTTCGATCAGCGCCGGGATGCACGCGCCTTTCCCTGAAGTGTTGCAGCTTGAGGTCAGGCCCGAACCGTTGCCCGGCTGCCAAGCTTCCAAGCTCGGCGCCTGCCTTCAGCTCGGTCGCAAGCGCACCGGACCTGGCGCTCCGCCGTTTCCACCCTGGCGGATTTGCGACACACCGGACTAATCTGAAATTCGACGTCATTCACAAGTTCTCGGGAATTCGAGCGGTTTGGCACAGCAGTTGCTGTACAGCTTCCGGAATAAACCTACGGAGCCGCTGATGGCGTTAGCTGCCGCAATCACCGCGCCCGACAAAGATCAGTCGAGGTCCATAGTCCTTAATGACACCACCTTGCGCGACGGCGAACAGACACCGGGCGTGGCCTTCGCGACACCGGAAAATGTCTCGATGGCGCGTGTCGCTGGCCGCGGCCGGAGTCACGGAGATCGAGGCCGGCACGCCGGCGATGGGTCAGGGAAGAGATTGCCGCGATCCGAGCGGTCGCCGAAGCTGGCCTCGCGGCCACGATCATCGGCTGGTGCCAGATAAAACCCGCGGATGTCGATGCGGAGATCGAGGCCGGTGTTTCGGTGGTAATCCTATCGATTCCATCGTCGGACGCGCAGATTGCGGAGAAACTCGGTGGCGCCGTTTGGCCGTGCTGGAGCGGGTGAAGCGCGTCGTGGCCCACGCTCGCGACAAGGGACTGGGTGTCGCGCTAGGTGGCGAAGACTCCTCGCGTGCCGATGTCAACTTCCTGATCGACCCACCGCATTGTGATCGGCGAGCATTCAGAGCTTGCCGCTATCACTTCGCTTTTGTCCGACTTGCAGCTTTCGGTCACCGCCGACGAAACCCAAACCATTCTCGCGCGCGTTCGCAAGCATGCCGTCGAGCACAAAGGCCCGGTTTCCGAGGAAACGGTGGTGGCGATGTGGCGCGACATTCATGAGAGATCGCTCCTCAACGGAGGGCGATCAGGTGGTCAGCCATGCGCTTCGCGCGATCAGGTTGGAACATTCGGGCCAGGACGGCTTCTGGTCGCGGATCTAGATGGAGGTTGAGAATGACGACGGACGGGATCCTTTCGCAATTGAACAAGGCCTCCGCGGCAGAGGAGTTTTTTGCACTGCTCGGCGTCGAGTACGATGCGAAAATCATCGACGTGGCGCGGCTTCATATTCTGCGTCGCATGGGTGAATATCTCGCGGGCGAGGAGTTTACCGGTGCATCCGATCCCGACATCGCCTTGCGTTGCAAGGCCACGCTCGAGCGCGCCTATGCCGATTTCGTCACGTCCTCCCCGATCGAACAGCGCGTGTTCAAGGTCTTGAAGGATGCGGCCGCACCACAATCGAACAAGCATCCAGAATTGGTGCAGCTCGGTTCTTTGGAGTGAATTCAGTTTATATCGTGCTCTGGAGCGTGAAGGTTCAGAGAACCTGCCAACCACCCAGGGCGCCGAATTCAAACGCAAGTTGCAGTTACGGCCGCGGGTCCGCAGCTTGGACACTCGGCTCCCTAAGAGCCAATCACGGCTCAGCGCTGATATTTCCGTCGTTTCAGCTGGTGCCCATGGTGCACCTATCTCCTGCAATTGTACGCCGGCAGCGGGGAGCACATATTTGGCGAGGTAAGAGCACCAAGATGCGGATGACTGTCTTCTGTCGCATTCTGGACATAGGTCCAGCACCGTGTCGAATGTTCCGATCCTCGTGAGAGGCTGCCAATCCGATTTCCTTCAGTAAGATTCTGTATTGGCGGTCAATTTTCATCGTCTGCGCAATTGGTACGGCAATTGCTGACATTTACTCAGCTAGTCTGGAGAAACGAATGCACATCTTGGTCCGCATCGAGTTTGTTTTTGACGCCGCGCAGTTTCGCGCGCGCTGCCTGTCGACACAATGATACGTCGCGACGCCAAAGCGATGGTTGCATATTCCGGCCCGGCTGAGCTGAAAGCTGCGCTTGATCCGCGCCAAAGATTCGTCGACGAAATCACTCCCGCTGGCCGATCTATGGCCGAGGTTTTCCGGGCGGCGCCCTTGCTCTCCGGCGCTGGTCGCGCGGCGCCGTTGACGGGCGGCTTCACCGCCGGCCCTCGTGCCCTCGCCAAGAGTTGCGGGCGTGTCGCTGCAATCGAAAATATTGCGAGGGCATTCGGAGTAATGGATCGCGTTTTTACCGGCAAGCTCGCGGCCGGCAATGGGACCAGCCGAGCCTCTGGCAGGTCCTCGGTCTGTTCCAGCTCGGTTGCATCTCGAAGATGAGGGGGAACAATCGATCGGATCGAGTGACCGCGCGGTTGCGTGCCTCACTAGTTCCATTGCCAAACGGTGACCCAGAATGCCGAACCGGGAAAGAACGCCCAAGCGCGTGCTTCCTGGCTCGTCGATCAAGGTCCAGCAACGGGTGTCTGGGCCCCGCGCTGCTGCCAGGCAGTGTTGAAAAAATGGCGGCGGGCACGCGGCCGAACTTTAACTGAAGCAATCTTCACCCGCGAATTCAAAGCTGGAGGCGGAGCACGCTTCGCTGGCGAGCCGCTACTGAACACGGATGGGAGTACAGATGATGAGCACCGCACCCAAAAGCGCAGCTCCGGCCCCGGGTGGTGGTCGCGCGGCGACCAAGAGGGAGCTGCCCGAACGATTCAAGGCTTATAGGCACGTCTGGGTCTTCATCGAGCAGGAACGCGGGATAGTGCACCCCGTCTCCTGGGAGCTGATGGGTGCCGGCCGCCGGCTCGCCGACAAGCTCAACGTTGACCTCGCCGCGGTTGTCATCGGCCCGGTCGGGGAGACAACGCAGCAGGCGGTCGCCGAATCCTTCTGCTACGGCGCCGATCTTGCCTATATCGTCGCGGATGATCTCTTGGCCGATTATCGCAATGAATCCTACACCAAGGCCCTGTCAGAGCTGGTCAATACGTACAAGCCGGAAATCCTACTCCTAGGGGCAACTACACTGGGCCGCGACCTCGCCGGCTCAGTGGCCACCACACTGCTCACCGGTCTAACCGCCGACTGCACCGAGCTCGATGTCGATGCCGACGGCTCGCTTGCAGCGACCCGGCCGACGTTTGGCGGCTCACTATTGTGCACGATCTACACACTGAACTATCGTCCACAGATGGCAACCGTCCGTCCGCGCGTGATGCCGATGCCCGAGCGCGTGACCGGCGCCGTCTGGCGCGTCATCTCGCATCCGCTCGGGCTTGTAGAGGAAGATATCGTCACAAAAGTGCTGTCGTTCCTCCCGGACCGCGATTCTACAAAGTCCAACCTTGCCTATGCCGACGTGGTCGTCGCTGGAGGGCTCGGTCTGGGATCGCCTGAGAACTTCCAACTGGTACAGCAGCTCGCGGACGTGCTTGGCGCCGAATATGGCTGCTCGCGGCCGCTGGTCCAGAAGGGCTGGGTCACCGCGGATCGACAAATCGGCCAGACCGGGAAAACCATTCGGCCAAAGCTTTATATCGCGGCCGGTATTTCCGGCGCGATCCAGCATCGCGTTGGCGTGGAGGGGGGCGACCTCATCGTTGCCATCAACACGGACAAGCACGCTCCGATCTTCGACTTCGCCCATATCGGCATCGTCACCGACGCCATTCGACTGTTGCCCGCGTTGACCTCTGCATTCCGCGCGCAGCTGTCGCCGCACTCGCACGACCGCATCGCTGGCTAGGGGAGCTTGTTATGATCGAGGAAAGATTCGACGCGATCGTCGTCGGTGCTGGGATGGGCGGAAATGCGGCAGCGCTTACCATGGCCGAGCGGGGCCTAAAAGTGCTGCAGCTGGAGCGCGGCGAGTATTCGGGGTCGAAGAACGTGCAAGGCGCCATCCTCTATGCCGACATGCTGGAGAAGCTGATCCCGAATTTCCGAGAAGATGCACCGCTTGAGCGGCATCTCGTCGAGCAACGCTTCTGGATCGTGGACGAGCGTTCGCACACGGGGATTCACTATCGCTCCGATGATTTCAACGAGGAGAAGCCGAACCGCTACACCATCATCCGCGCGCAGTTCGACAAATGGTTCTCGCAGAAGGTCCGCGAGGCCGGCGCCACGGTGCTGTGCGAGACCACGGTGACCGAGCTCCTCCAGGATTCCCATGGGAGGGTCGTCGGGGTGCGCACAGACCGAGATGGGGGTGAAATCCATGCAGATGTCGTCGTGCTGGCCGAGGGGGTAAACGGAGTGCTCGGGACGAGTGCGGGCTTAAGAGGGCGGCCGAAACCGGACAAGGTCGCACTCGCGGTCAAGGAGATGCATTTCCTGTCGCGCGAGACAATCGATGCTCGCTTCAATCTCAAAGGCGACGAGGGGCTCGTCATCGAAGCCGCCGGAACCATCTCCCGCGGCATGACCGGTATGGGCTTCATCTATTCCAACAAGGAATGCATATCGCTCGGTATCGGCTGTCTTGTTGCCGATTTCCAGCGTACTGGCGAGACGCCTTACGGCCTCCTCGAGGGCTTCAAGCGTCACCCGTCCGTCGCGCCGTTGATCGAGGGTTCGGAAGTAAAGGAATATTCCGCGCATTTGATCCCCGAAGGTGGATACAGAGCGATCCCGCAGCTTTGTGGTGAGGGCTGGGTTGTTGTCGGAGACGCCGCCCAGCTCAACAACGCCATCCATCGCGAGGGGTCCAATCTGGCGATGACGTCGGGCCGTATCGCCGCGGAAGCGATCTGTCTTATCAAATCGCGAAATGATCCGATGACGGCCAAAAATCTTTCGCTTTACAAAAAACTCCTGGATGAATCCTTCGTGATCAAGGACCTGAAGAAGTACAAGGATATGCCGGCACTGATGCACACCCACTCGCAGAACTTCTTTCTCACATATCCGCAGCTCTTCTCCAAGGCGATGCAGGATTACGTGCGCGTCGACGGCACACCAAAGCTTGAGAAAGAGAAGCTGATGCTGAGCTCGTTCATCAAGGCGCGGTCGTGGAGTGGATTGTTCAGCGATGCCCTGCGCATTGCCCGGGCCTGGCGGTGATCATAAACCAAAGACAACGACGAACGACGGAGCCAGAAACAATGCCGAGCGAGCCATCCCGACGTGTCGAAGACAAACTATTCTACAACCGCTATCTCGTTGATTCCGGCCGCGCCCATATCAAGGTGCGGCCGCACACCACACCTTCGTCGCGGCTCTTATCGATGCTGAAGGCCTGCCCTGCACGGTGCTACGAGCTCAGCGATAAAGGTCATGTTGAGGTGACAGTCGACGGGTGTGTCGAGTGCGGCACCTGCCGGGTGATCTGCGAAGAAAGTGGTGATATCGAGTGGAGCTACCCACGTGGCGGTTACGGTGTGCTATTCAAATTTGGTTAAAGCTCGGGGTAGGGGCTGATTGGCAGGCTGCGGCGTTGTGGCGGTACAACGAGATCACGCGCGAGTTTGAGATTTCAGCTGATTCAATCGAGTCCCGATCTTTCCATCTACCGGGCGGGCCCTTCCCAGGTTCCGCTACAATATGCCCGGAGATACCCGAAGCGAGCCGGATCCGAAACAGGGCGCAACTCATTGGCGGGAATAGGTCGTCCATCTCGGATCGACCGATCGGGTTCTCTCCCCAAAATCTCGCGAGTTTCGTCCTTCTTGGAGTTCGCGGCGATCCGCCTGCCGCCACTGCCTCGCAACGCTGCCTATCACCTCAAACGGAACGCTGGAAGCAGGATTTCGCTTCGCCATAGCCGCCGACCCGACAACGTGCCATCGAGCGCCTTGTAGACTAGACAAGCACGGCGGATCACAAAATTAGCGATTTGCGACTCTTCCGCGCGACCGCCGGGTTGCGCATCGTCAGGCGGGCTGCGCGCATGCAGCACACAATTTTGCCCTTTCATTCGCCTGTATCGCCGGGGCATATGGTCGGCCGGAGAGCATGACGATGGTTGGATTACAAAAGAGCAGGGCAGCCGCTAACGCGCGGCGGGCAGAGGCACGCCGTGAGAGTTCGGTGGGCGACATCCAGGCCCGCATAGCCGAACTGAGAAGCTTGCCGCGCGAGAAGCTCGCGGATGCGGTGTTCATGCTCTCGATGAATGCAAGACGGCAGGGCGAGTTGATACGACATGCGATCGAGAAGCGCGCCGAGGTCGACTTGGACTTTGATCCGCCGCCGAATGCTGATTTCGCGACCTATCTCGCAAATGATGTGGTCTCGACCTTACGCCACCACGTTGCTGACCTTCCGACCTTGCTGAACCTGTTGGTTGAGCGAGCGCCTGACGTCTGCTTCACCGTCGATCGGGAGGAGGCCGTTTCGCTACTGGCCGCAATCATTCGCGAACAGGGGCTCGAAGGAGTCCTTGAAGGCCTCTAGGCTCGCCGGGCTCCTGAACCAGCCAGCGAAGGATCGCCATGCCGGGATCGGTTTGGAAGCGGATTTGAGAGGAGCTGCCGAGCGTGCGTGAGTGTCCAGGGCGCTTTGAGGGACAGTCAAGATTGAATGTCCAGAGCGGATGGGGACGTCAGAAAATCTCGGCGCCTGCTTGCGAGGTCAAAACCGCCTCGAAATCCGCGGCGTAGCTCCTTTGTCATCCGTTTCCCGTTTATCGCTGGCGCGGAGCCGCTATGCACGTCCGGTCGCAGTCCCCGGCCGCGTCAAGCTCGGCGACCTTCGCGTTAGCGAGGACGAGATCCGCATTCTGAGCTTTCATGTTCAGTTGCAGGGCGCGTTTGCCCGCTGGCGGATCATGGAACCGTTCGCTAACAGCCATGCAAGGGAAATCACGGCAGGACACGTGACCGAGCCGCGGCGATGTGCCAAAGCGGCGAAAGGCGGTCGCTCAACTCGGTGAGGCGTCCTGGTGAAATCGACAGCCCTTGTTTCGGTAGTCGCTGGCTGCGCCCTGGGGCGGCGAGGCAAGGCTGGCAAATATTCCGCGAGCAAGTCGAGAATAGCAGAAAAGCTGAGTGGCGGCCCACTGCAAATTGGACGAAAGGGCCTTCTTGGGTGGCGCTGGATCGTCGACATGAACGCTCCGCCGAGCGTCTGCCATAAACCCCCTATCCTTGCTCGAGGCCGGGAAATACGCCGAACTCGCGTCGGCTATTCGCTGTCTTCGCGAGCCGCACCGGCTTTCGCCGAACGTCGTGTCCACGAGCACGCCGAAGACACAGCCGAAATCCGCAGCTGAGTACGGCCGAACGGCGCGTCCCACGTCAATGCCGGCCAGGTCGGTCAGTAGGCCTGCTCAAACCCCACGAAGGCGCCTCACGCGCTGCGGCCAGCGGCACGTCAGTGACCTGCTGCAATAATCTGAAAGCATCCGATCGCAACTTCCATCACGATCAGCACGACTATAACCCACTCAAGACGCAGCGAGCGCCGTGTGTCGATAATGTCCGTCAGTGCGTTAGCCGTTCCGGAGATGGCCGACAGCTTGCGCTCAAGCATCTCAAGACGCTCCTTCAGTTCGTATTCGTCTTTCAGACGCGCATAGAGCCGCTCGAGTTCCGGCTTCTCCCAGAGTGCGTCGGGCTTTTCGGCAATCGCGATGCGGCCCGCGACGCGCTGCTCGACCAGGAGCGCATTGCCGATCAGTTGGAGAATGCCCTTGCGGCCCCGCGGCGTCCGGCCGCGCTCGGCCAGTTCGCGTGCAAAGGGTTCGATCACGTCGAACACCGCGGCGACACGGCGCTCATCTCGCTCCAGCGCCGTGCTCTTGGCTAGCGTATCGGCGATCAGCAGCAGCCGATCGTCACTAAAATTTCTAAGACAAATCCGCCCGCCCGGCAGGATGACCTCAGCGCTCTGCTCGTTGCAGAGCTGCGCCTGCGCGCTATCCTCCTCACAGGAGGTGAGTTCACCGATGACGCGCGGTATCAGGGTTTCGATCAGAGCGGTTTCTTCGGAGGGCGACAGCCCGATGAGCACTACAACGCCATAGCGGAAGACCACGGCAAGGCCCGCATGAATGCGGAAAGCGACCGGCGTCGAGGACACCAGCGTACCGATTTCCAGAGCCGACGGGTTGATACGATCCCCGAGCATGACTGCCCGAATGCGCAGCACCGAGGCGGCCGCCGTCTGTCCGGAGACCACAGGCTTACCGGGCGTAAGTTGATCCATGTTCACTTTAGCATCCGGTTTGGCGCCACTGCGACGCGATAGCGTTCCCCCAGAAACACGTCCAGAACTTCGTCGCAGAGGGTGCAGCGGACTTTGCCGGGCGCGTTGCTGAGAGATGACGCTGAGATCCAGCAAATGCCGGCTCCAGAGTTTGGATTGGTGGTCTCTATTTCATGTTCGTGCATGCTTGCCCGCAAGCTCAATCGAACGCCCAGCAAAGCTCTTCGAGGAATTCGACGATCCCCGGGCGCCAAACATTTGGCTGCGCCGTAGGCGCCTTCCTCGAACAACGTCGAGCAAGATTGATGCCGAACCGGTGTCTTCGCGCCAGCGGCGTCAGGATTTCCGCTTCAATGGGCGAGCGAAAATGATCGATTGGAACGGCGCAGGTTGATCAAAAAGCTGGTCGCGATGTGTGTTCAATTTCCTCCAGAGCATGTCGGCTACAGAACACGGCGGATCTTGGGCGCCGCACAAGCTTTCAAAGCGCAATCAGAGCCTTAACCGCGGCAGCGGCGCTGGCATAGCTGTTGCTATGAAATGTCGCAAAGACCGAGCGAAGGCTGAGTGCAGACCTGGTCCGATCGGGCGAAAACAGCACGTTGCCCGTGGACCGAGGATGGGGAAGGTGAAGTGCCGTTTCCAACCGTCAGCCACACGAACGTCGCGGCAAATTCTTGAGCCAAGGCCCGAGTACAACGGCAGAAAGGACTAGAGACCGTGCATATCGAACCGGGAATAGTAACAGGCGCCAAGTTCGTATTGAGCTGCGCGACAGGCATTGCGATGGGCTGCGTCGTCGCCAAGCTTGTGGTCGAGGCCATACACGAGCGGCGCGCTCTGTCATTTGCTGTGCAAGCCATCGCCGCGACGGGCCTTGTGTTCACGTTATTCGAATTCCTGCCGCACTTTGCGGTTTGGGCATCGGAAGTGCACCTCGTCCTGGGCTCCACGCTGTTCCTCTTGTTTGGCGCGACGCCGGCGGCCTTAGGTCTTGCGCTCGGCCTCTTGCTGCAAAGCGTCCTCTTTGTTCCGACCGACCTGCCGCAATATCGGATGAATGTCACGACGCCTCTAATACCGCTGTTTGCGATCAAGGCGCTCGCCAAGCGCCTCATTCCATCCAAAGCTGCCTATTGCGATCTGCAGTACAGCAAGGCGCTTTCGCTCTCGACTGCGTATCAATCCGGTATCGCTGTCTGGATCGCGTCTTTGGCGCTCTATCGCGCGGGCTTCGGCGCCGCCAACCTCGGTAAAGTCGCATCGCTCGCGGTTTACTATGCAGTTGTGGCCTTGGTCGAGCCGCTGGCTGATCTGGCTGCGCTGGCGCTCGGGAAACAAATTGGGCGGCGTGAGTGTGAGGGGATCTGTCGCCTACCGCTCCAAGAAGGCATGTTGCGGTCGAAAGTAACGATGGCCGCCATCTCGGCCGCTTTGCTCAAGCGATACGTACGCTTTCCCCGATAGCAGCCGGCTGCCGCGACCCCGGGCGACGCGCACTCGCTGTTATCCGCGAGGGGGCCGACTTTAGGCTCATTCCGCACAAGGCGACCAGGAAATCATTTCTCGCCGAATTGCGGCCGGCCGTCTGCGCCGGCCCGGTCGCGGGCGATCGGACGCGCACTACCGATTTCGACCTGCTGGTGCGTGATGTGGCGAAGGCGAACTGCCGCCACGACGTGGAGGAATGGCGGGAAGCGCTCAGGGCAGCAGCCTGGTCGCAGAGCATCGGGGACAAGGTTGGACACGAGGGCGTCTTGCGCTGCTGATACACTGGGAGTCATCCGTCGAACGAGCTTATCCATGCAACATTGGCAGCCTCCTCAGCACAGCCGCGATGGACCGCCGTTCGGCGGCTTCCCACGCTCTGCTGCACTCGGCCGGAATGTTCGCAGTTCGACAAAGAAGATCGCCATGTATGGATTGATCGTGGTGTTGACCACGCTCGCACTGTGCAGCATCGTGTTTGCCGGCGAATTGACCGGGCCGGCAAAGGTCATCAGCACCGACACCCTTGAAATTCACGGAACACGCGTTAGGCTCTGGGGCATCGACGCGCCGGACAAGTCTCAAATGTGCCGAGATATCAACCTCAATCCTTATCGATGTGGCCTCATGGCCGCGAGCGATCTTGAAGCCTTCATTGCAGAGCGCGAAGTCAGTTGTCTGTCAGTCCTGGAGGATGAGTGTGGACGGACATTGGCGATCTGTTCAGCTGATGGCATCGATCTCGGAGAATGGTTGGTGCGCAACGGTCTCGTGCTCGATTGGGAGCGATACTCCAGGCGCCGATACCACGCTGCGCAACGCGCGGCCGATCGTGCCGGACTGGGCTTGTGGGCGGGCAGCTTTGCCGTACCTTGGCTATATCGAGCTTGCATTCGGTTAGGTGGTGGACCAGCCAGCTGTTCTGACGACGCGAATGCTCACCCTTGACCGGTATTCCTCACACCAGAATATACGCCGGAGTCGTTCCGCACAAAGTGACCGTCACGGGCGAGCTGGCGTCGGCCGCGAGTGAGCAAGCTTACCACTGCCGCGCCACCGTGCTCAAAAGGGGTAAGATGGTCTCAAGCTCTCGTAAGCGCGAAAGTCGCAAGACAGAAAATCGCGAGCTCCACAGGAACGCCATGGTTCTCGCCCTAATTCTTCGGAATCATGGACTCGCAGTCATGCCAAGGCGGCGCCTTTTGAGTTCGAGAGAGCCGCATTTACTCGGAAGAATGGCGGGCTCTCCGGACAAAGCAAAGGCGTGGCACGGAAAACAATCAGTTCCGCCGGGTACAGGTTGAGCGGAAGAAGGCCGGTGGCGTTCAAGGCACCATTGGGCGAGGTAGGCAACACGAATGAGGCTTGGGATGCAGCCGACCTCCACTCCATTCGACGCAAACTTTCAGGTTTGACAAGCCCAGGGCTCGCAGCTTGATTCCCAGAGGTCGCCAGATGCTGTCCCACCAAAACTCATACACTCACACTCAAGTCTGATGCAGGAAGCCGCTGTGAGCGCTTGCTCAACGCCGGCTCCGCGAAGGACGTAATCGAATTGGGCCCTTTGCTGCAGGACGCCGCATAAGTCCCTTCCGGACTTTCGCTGCTGTTGGCGATATCGGCGGCGATTGCCTTTTCAAGCCACGGCTGCTCCGATTCACGCCAGAATTTGGCCGGGCGCGTAACAAGCTGAACACCACACGTGCGGTTTAGGTCACAAAGACGTGTGGGCCGGCCTTGCAGGCGCCGATCACAACAATGCCTCAGAACACAATGCAGCTGCTCGTTCGGTTGGAAACAGCATGGCTCGCTGACGATTGGTTGGAGATCCGCTGAATGAGCAACACCGCACGCGACGAGCGCAACTGCTGCGGCAGCCCGAACAAGAACGTCAAATCGCATCTCACCTTTCCGAACTCGAAGTGCGCGCGTTCCAGAACGAAGCGTGAGCCGCTGAATTCGCAGCGTCGCTCCCATGCCCTCCTTGTGTGCAGACTCTGTGCCGACGGGCATGATGCAAGCTCCCGGCGTTTTTCGATCGCGATGTCGTCTCGCGACAATAGCGATCATTGTTCAAACAAGCCGCGGGTCTGAGGTCGAGCACGAATCGAATGCCGCGCGCCGGCACCGCCGGCTCGCTGATTTCAGTGAAGGCTCCTGCAAAAGAGATTGGGTGAATGAGCTTCTTTGCAACCACACAATGAAGTCGCACCGGTAGTTCGAGCCGCGGAGCTGAGCTCACTCAGAGATCGCAAGCTCACCTGATTGCGGCTTGAACTGGATCGGCAGTCTCTGATGGTGGCGACGCGGGATGGTCGGAAACAATTCAGAACGAACACGATCCGCCGATCTGCATCTTCTTCCCTGCTGCTCTGGAGAGGGTCCTATAACTCCGGCAACCGACCTTTCTTGACCGTCGCCCGGAGATCTGCCGCATAGCTGGGTTTCAATGCCCAGATGGTCTCGGCCCAGAGGGCTTGCATCGGCATCTTCTCCTTGGCGACTTTCCTAGCCATTGTCGGCGCCGCGCCCTCCGCGGTGCGCTGGAACGTGGCCAGCTCGATCGTCTATGCCTGGAGAATCACGTGCCGACCTCGGCTATCGTTGCGGCGCTGACCTGGTAGGGTCAATGCTTTCGATGTTTTCGTCAGGACACGAGCTTCAGCCCGACAATGCCGGCGACGATCAGTCCCATGCTGGCAAGGCGAAATGCGGCGGCCGGTTCTCCGAACAAGATGATGCCGAGCGCCGCCGTGCCGACCGCACCGATGCCGGTCCAGACCGCATAAGCAGTTCCAATGGGCAGCGTCTTTAGAGCAAGGCCGAGCAGGGTCACGCTGCCGGCCATGGCCGCGAGCGTGAGCACGGAGGGAACGGGCTTGGTAAAGCCCTCCGTGTATTTGAGGCCGATTGCCCAGGCGACCTCCAGCAGGCCGGCGACCAACAAAATGCTCCAGGCCATGGCGGCCCTCCGTTTATCGCAGGTCGTCCCGGCGGCTGATGTGGTCATGCGCTGGAAGGCCGTCCTTGCTAGTCTCGCGATTCGCCTCGAGCAGGGGTTAACTTCGCTCAAAGATCAGCATTCCGACGTTATTGGTTCGGCGAATTCACACGATCGGCAAAGCAGAAAGCCGTCCGTTCCGTTCATGCGATCGGCAATGTTGCAAAAGGCTACCCCTTCGAAGAGATCCTTGTACCTGTCGCGGAGGAGGTTGCCCAAAACGTGTCGGCGCTCAAAATCCATGCAACAGAAAGTAACGTCGCCGTTTGGGAGAAGAACATTACGATATTGCCGTTCGTCAGGACATGTCAGTGCTCCAGCGATTGGCTGCCGCGCTCCAACCATCTTCTCGCCGTTGCCAGCCCTGCTGCTCGGCGGAAGCGAGCGAACCAGCGCTTCGTCAGGAATTGTGCCGACAAGTGCGGGATGCACCTCGCCCATGACTATGAAGAGCAACGATGAAATGTCGGCATCGACAAGTTGGCGCATCAAATCGACATAGTTGCGCCTGACGAGACCACTATCCATGTGCGTGCCGTCATCAAAAACATGCACTAGGAAAATGCGGAACTGCATCGCACGCAAACGTCTTAGATCCCGCCCGTTCATTCCTACCAGGGTTGTGAAAATTCGGATTCCATGGCCACACGCATAGGCATGCTCAACCATTTCGGTGCAAGCCGGATTGAGCCAAGGCTCCGAATATCCGGAAAAGCTAATGTCGACGGCTGCTGGTACGCGCGCCAGACATCGCTTGAAATCTTGGAGAGAAAGATGCTTCACGTCGGATATCGCTCTTTGCCGTTCGGCAAATTTGTCTTGCGGACAATAAGAACATCCGACGACACAGCCAGTTGTCGTAGTTATCTCCAAGACCCTGCCGCCACTGATTGCAGAGCGCAGCTCCTGTGGAGTCATCGATTCTATATTGTCCACTTCCGCGCTCCGCGTTTGGAACAAAGAGATATTGAGGGGACTGTCGATTTGCATCTCATGCCGGTTAGCTCATGCTTCAGTTCTCGATTCGTCGTCCACCAGCGCGACTCGGCATGGTCGCAAGCGCGATCGAGGCAGATGAAGAATGCGCCACGGCTCTCTCCCATAACACCCCAGCCCAGCAGGATTGGACGGCTGCCGAATAAACATCCGTCGATGGGGTTCGTCTAACGTCTCGCTTATTCCAAGAAGCATCACTCATGCCATTGGCGGTACTGTCCTTAACTCGACACGTCCGCGATGAATGTCCTCCCAAATGCGCGACCGAAGTGAAACTCTACGCAATCGATAGAATACAATATGACGCTACGTACGATTCAAGCTCTCTCGAAAATGAGCTGAATGACAGCTTTCTTATGAATCTTGACGGTGTAGCCTGCCCCGAGCACCACGTCATCATGATGGTCGGCATCGCGCAGCGACGGCAGGTGCTGACTTCTTGCTGATAAACATCGCCTTGAAATCTATATCAAGACGCGCACGGCAAAACAGGGGGGCGGCACGGTACAAAGTCGCAGACAGAAAGCACCACAATGGATTGGGCCGATCTGCCGATGAGCGCCGATATGACCGGGAAGTCCTCTCTTCAGCAAGCTCACAGATGTGAGCTCCGCATGTGGCGAGCCACCGGTCCAGTCTTGCGACGAGAGTTTACACGAGCCGGGAACAACTCTTCGATTCATCATCGGCACCTGCCTGGTATATGTTTGCCCTCAGGCCGCGGTAATATCATGATCGCGATGACAATCTCCTCATGGAGCCTGACCACAACCTATTCACAAGTTCCGAGAACAGCAGAGTCCCTCGGGCTTTTCTTTCCAGGCTGTTGCACGGGATAGCGGCCCGAACGTAAATCGCATGGGAGGAGGGGCTCTCTACAGCAAATGCTGCTCGGATGATCCGCTCGACAGCAGCTATCGCCTCGACGCGATCACTGTGGCGGCGCTCTTTGGCTTGCGCTGTATAGGTTTCTGATTCCTGGTGGAGCGAGTAACTCGAAGCTCAACCAGACCACTATGAGCGGCAGGCTATCGACCGGATTGCTTGATTATGCTGCAGTTTCGTTCGAGCTCGATAGCTTTCTTTGCGGTTCGTTCACGCCGTTTCTGGTGCGATATTGGTGCGGTTGAATTTCGACGTTCAGTCTGTGGAAGAGGTCGGTGGTTCGAGTCCACCCAACTGTACCAGCGAAATCAATAACTTGATCAACTCCTCACGCGAAGTCGACGACCGCTAGCTACCATATAGCTACCACGGCGATGGAAACGCGGTCTGGTTCTAAAAGCTATTTTCGTAACGACGAGGTTACAGGCAAGTACCGTTTGCGACGCCACCCGACCTGATGAAATTTCTCCCCAGTCCTTGCGCGATTCGCGGTGTGCTAACGTGGAAACGCATATCGGTCCCCACGCCGTCGAACCGGCTGATCGCGGCGGCCTGTCAAGGTCAGCGTCCACCCGGTTCGCAATGCGCTATCGGTAGCGGGCCGCAGACGTTCATGGAAAAGCAAGCCAAGCGAAAAGCATCGTGAGTTTCTTCGAGCGTCTAAAGACAGAAGCATCCGCTGAGTGGCGGGCCTACACCGAGCATCCCTTCACGAACGGATTGGCAGACGGCTCGCTCCACGAAGCGGCGTTTCGTCACTTCCTTGTTCAGGCCTACCTATTCCTCATCGAGTTTGCTCGTGCCTACGCGCTCTCAGTCTACAAGTCGCCTAAAGTTGCCGACATGCGTGAAGCAGCGGCCGGCCTTTCGGCCATCCTTGATGTCGAGATGAACCTGCATGTGAAGCTCTGTGCAGGTTGGGGGCTATCCCTGAGCGACCTTGAAAACCCCTCCCGCGGTCGAAACACAAGCTATGTGCTCGACGCAGGATTGCGCGGCGATCTGCTGGCACTCAAGGTGGTGCTTGCCACCTGTGTGATCGGGCACGCGGAGATCGCAACACGGCTCGCCTCGCGACCCGATGCGGACGCTGCGACGAACTCCTATCGCGTTTGGATCGCCGAGTACGCCGGCGCGCCGTACCGGGAGGTCGCCGCAAAAGCGCGGGCGCACATGGAACATCTTGCCGATCTCTACGCCACGCCGGCCCGCGAGGCAGAACTGACTGCGATCTTCAAGGAAGCCACCCGACTCGAGGCAGACTTCTGGGAGATGGGCTGGCGCGCAGGCCAGCGTGTCGAATAACCCTTCGGCAATCGTCAGGCTCATAACCTGAAGGTCATAGGTTCAAATCCTATCCCCGCAACCAACGATTCTTGCGAAAGCAAGGCACCCAAAACCCCGGCCTCCGAAAGGACGTTGGGGTTTTTCTTGTTCGCGGCGAACCGAAGGATCGCGGCCAGGTCGCCGCGCAGCACGATCGCCAGCTCTTCCTCGTTGGGCACGAGCGTCACCTGATCGATTAGCGTACGGAAGACTTCTGCTGCTTCCGCCTTCCCATCCTCGTTCTGCAGGCTCTCATAGAGTACCGCGATCCGCTGGCGGTAGATCTCGGCCATATTCGGATGCAAGAGCGGCGGCGGCTCCTCAGCGTTTGCCAGCAGTTCGGTCAATTCTGCTTTGCGGGCTTCAAGACCACCAATCTTGTCCTTGAGCTGAGCGCCGGGCACGCCATCGAGGATGGCTTGAATCGCTCGATCCAAGTCTCGTTGGACGCGTTCCAGCTCTTTGCGCTGACTGATGATGTCTGAGCTGCGCTCAATCCGCAGGCGGTTCACCTCGCGGGTGAACTCATCGCAGAATTCCTTGAACAGCTCGGGCTCCATCAGGTGCGTCCGCAAGCCGCTGAGCACCGAGGCTTCGAGGGCGTCTCGCCTGATGTTCAGGCGGTTGTCGCAGGTGCCTTTGTTCCGTGACGTCGCACAGCCAAGCAGATCTTTCGAGATCATCGTGTAACCGCCACCACAGCAGCCGCACTTCACCAACCCGGCGAACAGGTGCTTCGGACGTCGCCGTTCATTCAACGCATTCTCGCCGGGCTCAGAGGTCTCATAGGCGAGCGATTGCTGGCGTGCCTTCACTGCATCCCAGGCTCCCTGGTCAATGATTCGCATCTCCGGCACCTTCTGAATCACCCACTCGGATTCAGGATTGAGACGCGAGACTCGCTTTCCCGTATCCGGGTCTTTCAGATAACGGAGCCGGTTCCAAACGAGGCGGCCGACATAAAGTTCGTTGTTGAGAATGCCGACGCCACGCTTCGGATTGCCATGGATCGTTGACGGTCCCCACTCGGCGCCCTGCGGCCCAGGCACGCCTTCCTTGTTCAGCTCAAAAGCGATGGCGCGCGACGACTTGCCGGCGATGTAGTCCGAAGATACGGCGGACGACGGCGGCTTCCGCCTCGTTGATCGTTCGATCGCCGCGGATCGGTTCGCCATTCGATGCGAACTGTTTCACCACGTCATAGCCGAAGCACAGCCCGCCGCCGGACTTGCCATCCTCAACCCGCCCGCGTAGCCCGCGGCGCGTCTTGTCGGCCAGGTCCTTCAGGAAGAGGGCGTTCATCGTCCCCTTGAGCCCGACATGCAGATGAGTCACGTCGCCTTCGGACAGCGTGACGATACGCACCCCGCCGAACGCCATGCGCTTGAACAGTCCGGCGATGTCTTCCTGATCGCGGCTGAGGCGATCCATAGCTTCGGCCAGCACGACGACGAACTTGCCGTGCATCGCGTCGCTGATCAGTTCCTGAATGCCGGGGCGCAGCAGCGACGAGCCTGAGATCGCCCGGTCGGTATAGCTATCGACGACCGTCCAGCCTTGCTTTTCTGCATGCAGACGGCAGACCCGCAACTGATCCTCGATCGAGGCGTCTCGCTGATTGTCCGATGAGTAGCGAGCGTAGAGCGCGACCCTCATGAGGCGACCTCCTTACTCCGGGAGGCGGTCTCGCGTCCGGTTGTCTGTTTCGGCTTGAACGAAGTCCCGTGCGGCCTGTCGCGCCAGCAGCCGGACCAGATTGATGAGGCGTGGATCGGGCTTCGACGACGCAGGCACAGCCGGTTCGCGGGCCGCGTCGGCGACCACACGAAGCTTTTCGGCTGTTGTACGTCTCGGTCGCGCCACGATCGCGTCCTCGTCCTTGCGCGGAACACTCCGCTTCGCGACAATGATGCCAAATGATGGCGCGTTGACAAGATGGAAAGCTCTTGTAAATCAATGGCTTGTAGAGAGACCAAGCGGAAAGCAGCGAGCGGCGTCGTAGTCACGCGCGACAAGACGAAGCCGAGCGCACTGCAAAAATTTTCGTGATCGCGCATATCAGGGCGATGCAACCTCATCGATATCTCCTCGAGTTCACATCAGCCTCGAATTTTGCCACCCGTTCAAGATATCCTCGAAAGCAGGGGTGTCGCCAAATATCATGCCCGTCATAGCCGTGTAGTCGCGCGTGAAAGAGCTAGGCACCGCCGTCGCTAAACGCCTCCTTCAAGAACGAGCCTTCTCGTCTTGACGGGCATGATGCCAGGCAGGCCGGCAAGGAATTCCGTGAGAGAGTGCATCGCCGACCCTAGCAAGTCATTTTGTAAGCCACTTACCGTAAGCTTCGACATCGATCATAGGAACCGTGCCACTAAACTGAAGCTGTGATATCAACTTAAACAAGAACGCCGTCGCCGGCTTGTTCTCGTTGACGAACATATAGCTCGCCGCGGCTCGATCGAAGAAGAAATGGCCATGTGACGCGACGCAGCCGATGTCGAGCCTCCCATCACCGATGTCGGCGACCAGCGCCTTCTCAAATGACGGTCCCAGCGCTGGACTCCATTCACTCTCGAAGGTCAAGAGACCGCCCAAGATTGGAATCAACGGCTTCGCCGGATAAACGCCCTTCGCGTATGGAATGGGGAGACTCGTGCGATGCAGCCGGCGAACGCTTGCGATCTTCTCCTGCGCATACGCGACTAGGCCAGCGTCTGCCGTCTGCTTCGCCTCGAAAACGGCGTAGACGCTCTCAGCGGGAATAATGGTCTCGTTTTCGTATGTGAAGATGAACGGCGAATATTGCCGGTCGAAGATCACGACATCGATCTGCTGGCTGAAGTTTCCAAGACTGTCCACTACATGTGCCTTCGCCGCTTGGTAGCGCTTCGGCAAATACGTCTCCAACATGCTGATCCAGACATTCTCGCTGGCATCACCCTTCGTACCCGGATGGTTGAACGACTTCCGAACGGTTGCGAGACGCTGCTGAATATCTTCATGCAACGAGGAAAGAAGCTGGGACAAAGACCATTCTGACATCGGTAGACCTCACTTTGATTCAAGCGCTTGCCGTTAGGACAGCGGGAATTTCGGGCCGAACAGTTCGCGCCAGGCTCGCAACGCTTCGCCATTCCGGCCGCGACGCACATGGTCGATTGCAAGAGTCGTCTCGCGCTCCGCCGCACGCAGTAGGTCGCGGGCTCGCGTCCTGCGCGCAGTGTCCATTCCGTTGCTGATCGCCGGGCCGAGGCCAGCAGGGTCGGGCCACTCATCGAAAATCCGGGCTGCGAGCGTTGCAAAGAACCCCTGAATCTCGCGGTCAAAGCTGCCACCCCAGCCGCCATGTAGGCATTGGAGCGCCATGACCTCGATGAGGAACGAGGGTTTTACCGGCTTCTCACCGTGCTTCGGGTTGTTGTTCCAATATTTCACCATCCGCACGAGGCCCTTCCATTCGCTGGAATAAGCCTGATGTGCTGCGGTGGCCTCTGCGGCATGGGTTTGAGGGTTGGTCTCGATCCACTTGCCGAGTTCATTGTCGGGGATCTCGAAATCGTCGTCCTTATCGAACGACGGAACGACATCGACGCTGATGACGCGATAGTCGGTATTGTCGTCGGCATCGGCCTTCACGCCGAAATCGACGTTGATTGAGCGGTTCTGCTTCTTGGCCTTGTCACCATATTTCTCGATCAAGGCATTGTGAAAGTCGGTCAACACCACCGATGGCGTCTTCGAGCGGTAATGATCCTCCGATGACTTCAGAACGAAGAAGATATCTACGTCCTTCAACGGCTTCGTTTTGGTCCAGCGCGCGTACGAGCCGGTCAGAAAGCTCCGATCGATCTTGAATTTGGTGTCGAGATAATCTCGTACTTCCTTCTGGCGCGCCGACGCGTTCGCCTGCTCTCGATCATTCAACTCCAAGCGGCTTTTGAATTTGCGAAACGCGTCGTCGATCGTGAGCATCAGGCTCTCCTCAGATAAGATGTGCTGGCGCCAAGGGCGCTGTGCTCGACGGTCGTTCCGAGGCTTTGGCGAACCATGCCCTCCGTCGAACGTCCGCTCGCCTTGCTCCAACCGGCCACGTCGGGACGGCCGGGCTTGTTCTGCAGAAGGAGTCGATAGCGTGCCTCGCTCGGTGCCAGGCCAGCCTTCTTGATCGCGTATTTGAGCTGTTCGGTATCAGTCCAGAAACTGCCGTCACCGCCGGACCAGCCATAGGCGATGTCGATGTCCCAGCGGAAAATCAGCGCGTCCGTCTTCGGATTGTAGATTTCCAGCTTTACGGTTTCGAGATCACCGGTGTTCAGCCAGGTCTGGACCCCGCGCATCTGCAACTCCCAATCGCCGACGAACTCGGACGGATCGAGGCCCACAAGGCGAATGATATCCTTCAAGCTCTTCAGGATGTTGTCCGCGACATAGGTGACGGAGTGCGTGTAGGTGTTGACGGCGACGTTGGTCATGAGCCGAGAAACCCTTTCGGATCGAACACAAGGGTCTGTGATTTCGTGGTGGCCGCCTCGTCGGCACTCGAGACAGCCGCGGCGAGATCGCGCGCCGTAATGCGGGTGCTGCGCTTTTTGAGCGCGCCCTGAACCCAGGCGAGATCGTCGGCCAAACAGGGAAGCGAAACCCGCCAATCCCCCTTCAGTGGGTCAAAACCGAGAGCCTCCTCGTTGGCGTCGGAGCCCTCGACGGCATCATCATCGTAAAGGCAATAGATCCGCGTCCGCGGACCATCGCAGGTCACGGTGATGGCTGCATCCCTGGGCGCCTGATCCGCTATCACGGTGGCGGCGACACCGGCGACGGCAAGAAGCTCGGTCCGTGCATCGCTGGTCTTTCCCGGGGTCAACAGATCGACGATCGCCGCCCAGGTCCGGGCCGCGTCTCGTTCGGGCGTGCTCTTGAACGTGCGGCTGGCAACGGTGCTCATGACGCTTTGCCTCCCGAAATGCGGCCCGCCTTGGCGGCGCGCGCGGCGGCAAGCAGATCGTCGATCGTCACACGTTCCGGATTCATGGCCGTCTGCGCGCTGCTGGCCAAAGCGTTGGCCACCATCTTGCGAATGGCGCGTCCGTCGAGCCCGACGCATTCGGCCGCGGAGCGGTCGAAACCCTGGGAGGCGGGCAGCTTCGCGATGGCCGGATAGGTCTTGCCGAGACCAGTCAGGCAATCCTTCAGGATAAGCCCGCACGCTTCACGATCCGGCAGAGGCACATGGACGACCAGGTCACAGCGCGACGTGAAGGCCGCGTCGACCGCCTGGGGAAAGTTGCTGGTGGCAAGGAACAACAGGTTCGGATGCCGCTCGGCCAGCGCATCGAGTTGAACGAGCACGGCGTCGGTCGCGCGGTGGATATCGATCGGATTGGCCTCCAGGCTCATTTTCGACCGGTCGGCGGCAAGCGTCTCGACTTCATCGAGGAGCACAATCGTCGGTCCCGCAGCGGCGGCTTCGGCGATCGACTGGGAGAACAGCTCCGACACCGCACGCTGGGTCTTGCCCATCGCCGAACTGGTAAGCGCGTGCGGCTCGACTTCGAGCAGGCGGAACCCACCGCCTGGAAATGTCTCGGCGGTACGATGCGCCAACCCACGAGCAAGAGAGGTCTTGCCGGTCCCGGGCGGTCCGACAAGCAGAATGACGCCGTGCAGCGGAATGACACTACGATCGACCTTGCCGCGCATCGTGAAATTCAGCATCGCCTGAGACAGGAGCTGGGCCTTCAGTCGCTCGTCCAGGATGATTGAATTCCACAGGGCTCCGAGCGTGGGATCGGGAAGCCGGCGTGCGCGCTGGATGCCCTTTGGTTGGTTGAAATCCTCGTTCTGCACCGCCGTCAGCTTCTGCATCTTCGTTTGCCTCGTGCCGCCTGCGGCGGTGATTGAATGTGCCTCATAAAATAAAAAAGCCGCGCCCGGATCGGCGCGGCGTTTGCGGTCAGCCCTTAGGCGGATTGGGATCGTGCCCGTGGCTATCACTCTGGCCGATGCGGCCATCCTTGTTGTGGATGCGCAGCTCGGTTTCCTGGTTACGGCTCACCTGCCGTCCATAGTCGATTGCATCCTGCTTCCTATCGAAATGTCCCGAGGCGCGCTCACCGCCGCCACGCTTAACATCCCACCCGCCATCATGGTTTGGCACCACATGATGGGTGTCAGGTCCACGCTTATCCGCCATATCTTGATCCTCTGTCGGGATGATAAAATAAAAAATACATCTACTCCGAACTTAATATGGGAGGCGAAATGCGCGTTGTCAAGGACCCCATATATCGCTACTCTGAACAGGGATGATTTGGAGTGTGGAGAGCATGACGTGTCGACGCCGCTAGGCGACAAGATCCGGGATCTGCGAAAGGCGAAGGGCTACACCCTCGACAAACTCGCTGAACTCGCTGAATCGAGCAAAAGCTACATTTGGGAGCTGGAGAACAAGAATCCGCCCCGCCCCTCGGCCGATAAGGTTGCAAAGATCGCGGCGGTTCTCGGTGTTACGGCTGATTACCTTATCGACACGACCGAGAAGGTCGGAGTCGAAGACGCCACAGATAACGCCTTCTTTCGCAAATACAGAAAAATGGATGCGGCCACCAAAGACAAGATCCGGCGAATGGCCGATCTTTTGGGGGACGACGAATGATACGCCCCTTGTCACCCGAGCGTTGGGCCTTCGAGATCACCCATCTCCTGAATGCGGTGTTCGGGGCGGATCGTTTTCCGATCGATATTCCGGCGGTGGCACGGGAATACACTGCGCAGCGGTTTCCCGACGACCCGATTATCAGCGTTCAGGGTGACAATCTGCCAGGTTTCGATGGTGCTTTATTCAAAGCCCCGGCTGGCCGCAAGGGCTGGGGAATCATCTACAATAACCGAATCGGCTCGAAGGGCCGGATCAACTTCACACTGGCCCATGAGTTCGGCCACTTCCTGCTACACCGGGCGGCGTACCCGAATGGTTTCCGCTGCGGTGAACAGGATGTGGTTCGCTGGGATTCCGAATACGGACAGGTAGAACACCAGGCCAACGTGTTCGCCGCCAACTTCCTGATGCCGCTCGATGACTTCCGCCGCCAGATCCCGGAAAGGGACAAGGTCGATCTCGACATGATCGCCCACTGCGCGGATCGGTATCGTGTTTCCCTCATTGCTGCGACATTGCGTTGGCTCAGTTATACGCGGAAGCGAGCGGTCCTCGTCGTGTCCCGCGACGGGTTCATTCTTTGGGCACGTTCAAGCCCATCCGCGCTGAAAACCGGCGCGTTCTTCCGCACGTCGGCGGGGCCGATCGAAATTCCAGCAACATCGCTCCCTGTCAAACAAGATCTGCTCATTGATGGCAGGGCGACCATCGATCATGGGCCTGGTGTCTGGTTCAGAGAACCTGTGCGGGAAATGACAGTATTCGCCGAGCAGTACGATTTCGCGATCTCGTTGCTTCTGCTTGATGACGCACGACCGTTCGCTTCGTTTGAAGCTGAAGATGAGCCTGACGTCTTCGACAAGATGATGCCCCAGCCCGGCCGGCGCGAATGGTGACGAGGATGTGTCGTGCTCGATGATGATTTGCGTCACCGCGCTCGCCGGCTGATGGCCGGCGATTTTCGAACTGGGGATCTGGATCGCCTATTCCTCGGTCAAAGGGAAAGGGCTTGGGGCCGCGCCACTTTTCGCGAAATCGGTGATTTTATTGCTCATCGCGACACCCGCGAAAAAGGTCTCGTCACGCAGGTGGGAAAGGACGTTTTTACGAGTGTCGACGTCTGGAGCCTCAAGATGCGAGGTCGCGAGCCCTCGTGGGCTGATATCGCGCGCGCGGCCGAAGCTAACCTGCGGCTCGCTTCAGACGAACAGATAAGGTCTGGCTGCGGGTGTCAGCGCGGAGCGGCAAAGAAGAGAATGCAGGCGGCGCTTGCAAAGATCGAGCGACAGGAGCGGCCAACCGACCTAGAAATAAAGGCGCTGGACTACCTCGGCAATCGCTTCATTTGGAAGCCTGCCTTTACATCAGATCAACTGTTTTCAGAGTTCAGGGACGTCCTGATGCTCAACCAAATCGTAGATAAGGCCGACGCCGAAGCGCTGGACGGGGCTAATGCTTACATTGTCCTTCACGCGCTATCCGTGATGCACGGATCAACGATCGTGCTGGACGGCGGTGAGAAGGCAAGATTGTTCGCAGGGTTCGCAAATCGCGACCGGCGTCTGGAAATTAAAGTTGAAATCGTGTTTAGCGAATTGAGTAAGCCCCTTATGGCTCCAGTGTGTCTCTTTTTGACGAACTTCGGTCCCGACGAGCATTGCGATCCTGAGCTAAACAGATCCGCTGATCCAGGTTTGTTCAACCACTGGAATTTTCCGATTGATGTCGGCGCAGACGGCCGACTCTCACGCATTTGCTAATCGAGGAAGCGCAATGGTGGGGCACAACTTCGAAAGACTGAAGGCCCACATCCTGCCTCTGTCCGTCTCGCGTAGCTTCGATGTCGCCCGAAGGGAATGGTCGCTTGTCGCTGTCGAAATTAGCGACGAATTCGATCAGTGTCCCTGCGGCCAGGACATCAAGGAGCACTGCTACATACGCAACCATCTCAATGGTAACACGACCTATGTCGGAAACGTCTGTATCAACCGCTTCATTCGAATCGACACAGGGAACCTCTTCGACGGCCTGAAGAGGATTGCCAAAGATCTCACTGCGAACGCCAACAATGACCTGATCGAGCACGCCTACCGACTGGGCTATCTCTATGGCGAGAAGGAATACACTTTCCTGAAGCAGACCATGAGGAAGCGGAATCTCTCGGCTGCACAGATCGCTTGGAAGGTGAAGATTAATCGGCGCATCGTCGCCCAAACAGTAGTTGGAAAACGGACCGTCAGATGACGGTCAGCGTCTCTGCTAGCTCCGAACCCGCTTCTCTCTCGGTCGAGCGAGCAGCCGATGCGCCGTCAGCCTTCACCCGCGAGCGTTCAGATAGGCCCGCAGGCCGGCAACACTCGTGAACATCTCATCCGGCGCCGATGCCTTTAGGGCCGATGCGTCGGCCAGGCCCCAGGCCGAGCCAAGCGCAACGACGCCAGCCGAACGCGAAGCTTGCGTGTCCTCCGGCTGATCACCGACGTGATAAGTCCCCTTGGGGTCAGCGCCCGCTTTCTTCATCGCCAGCACCAGTCCTTCGGGGTCCGGCTTCCTAGCGCGCACCTGATGGTATCCGAGCACGATGTCTATTGGCCACCTGTGTTCTCCGATGAAGGCCTTCGCGACCATGTCGGGGCTCTTTGTAACGATCGCCAGCGTCTCCCCCGACTCGTGCAGTTCCTTCAAAAGCTCGTGGACGCCGTCATAGACCGTTAGCTTCGACGCTTGGGCCATTACAGCCTTCCAGTTCCGCGCCGCACGGAGATGCTCGACCGGCGAGCTGTCGACCAACGTCTGATCAAAATCGAAGATCACCATCTCAAAACGCCATCGATATCTGAGATCCCGGCTGAGCCGGCTTTGGAGGTTCAGAGATTTTGGCGCGTTCCAACTTCAGGCGTTCCAAGAACCGCTTGAGCGCTTCACCATCGGGGATCGCCTCGGCCCATCGATCGGCAACCAGCTTCTGATTACCCTTGGTCTTGTCTTCATGGGTCCAGGTGGCAGGATGCTCGATGCAAGCGAGCGCACGCTTCTGCTCTCGCGAGAACCGCACCGTATGCATTGTCCCACCCTTCACGTCGGTCTCAATGACTAGGACGCCATCTGAAAGGCCGCTCTGGATCCGATCACGCTCTGCGAACGCCGTTCTAAGTGGTATGACACCCAGCGCATATTCACTCACCAGGCAACCCTCGAAGTCGAGCAGACGCTGCGCCAAGCCCCGGTTAGCCGCCGGATAAACCTTGTCGAGGCCATGCGCCAGGACTGCCACGCCCACGCCGCGCGCATCGAGACATCCCTCATGGCCCAGCGTGTCACAACCATGCGCGAGACCGCTGATGATGATGAACCCGGCTTCAACCGCGCTGGCGGCTGACTTTCGTGCAACTTTTTCACCATAGGCGGTGGGTTCGCGCGTGCCGACAACGGCGACACAATAAGCCGCGTGCAGCCCCCGCGGATCGCCCTTCACATAGAGGACGGCCGGCGGATCGGGGATGTTCTTCAGACGCTCGGGATAGCCTGCCTCATGCACCGAGAAGGCACGGACGCCAGCATCGAAGCTGCGCTCCAGCTCCTCCTCGCTCTGCATCCAGGCGTGAAGGAGTTCACTTGCCGGAAGTTTAGCACGCTCCGCCTTCGACAGAATCTCCTCACGTCCTTCGGACACTCCGATCTCCCTGTCGACAATCTTCAGGGCAGCTCGCCGTCCGACGCCCTTCAGCTTCATAAGCGCAACCAGCGCGATCGTCGTGGGCGATGCCAATGCTGTCATGGCCTATCCTTTCTTTGCGCCGGCCGCTTCCTCTTCGCCCTGCTGCCATATCTTGTCCCACTCTCCGGACACCTGATCATTTTCCGGGTTCGGGCACCAGTCGACCCTCTCCGCTTTCGCCAAAGCAAGGCCATACACCTTGGACTTCGGGTTCTTCTCCAGAATCGCAGACGCGATCTTCGATAGTGTAGCACCGCGCGTTATGAAATCATCGAAAACAAAAATATGTTCGGCATCGAGTTTCTTTGCCTTGTATTCTGCCTTTTCTAGTTCAGCATCGCGTTGTTCGGCCGAATAAAGGTTATGGATCTTCTCATGGATATTTTTACTTAGCGCACCTACGTCACACCGGGCCCCGATCAGGCCGGCGGACTGATCAGCAAAATAAGGTATCGCGCGATCGGGGTCGGCCTGCGTCTCACCGGACGACAAAGCCGCCACGAATACCGCATCTTTTACATTGACCGCCATCGCTTTAATCAAGCCGGGAACTGCGCCATAAAGCAGCCGACCGGCGCCGTAGATCGCCGCTTTATCTTTGTTCTTGAAACGAATGAGGCGCGACGTCCACGCTTCTCCGGTTTTGTCCGTGAGTTTGTACGTCAACGTGTAAGAATGGGTGATACCCTGAGACCGGCTGAGATAAGGAAAGCCCATCCAGCCCGCAATAGGATTCCAGCGAATCACGATTTCGCTCCCTTATTTATACTTATGCGAAAATAGCTGGGTATTCGGCCTTTCTCGATTCAACTTCTAGTGTCGTTATCGCTACGGTTTTTGCGGATCGACCAATAGGTCTGGAACGCTGGTCCTTTCGAGTTAGGAGGCTTCGAAGGACGGCTGATCAAAAGCGGCACTGGCGCTGGAATATCCGGCCCGATGACGATCGCCTCACCGGGCGCCAATGTCGGGATGAACATCGCTGCATCACGATCGAGGTCACCGCAGGCTTTCTCGACCGTGTCACGATCGTGGTCATTAGTCAGCCGGTGGACAATAAGCGTCCCGAGCTGGCTCAGCACATCGGCCGGAATGTCACGCGGACGCTGGGTCGCCAGCACGCAACTCAGACCATATTTCCGCCCCTCCTTGGCGATCAGACCGAAGGCGTCAAGATATACGCTGCCGTACTCGTCACCGACGGTCCGGCCGAGGAACTGATGCGCTTCATCCAGCAACACGATCATCGGCCGGTCGCGAAAGACATCGCTACGCGCGCAATCGAGCAAGAAGCGTCCGATGATGTTCAGCAGAATTTCCCGCGTGTGATGCTCGAACCGCACGTTCTTGAAGGAGATACGAATGAGATCGTCGTCATCGTTCGTGCAGAAGTCATTCAGTACGTTCGCCAACGACGCTCCGGCCGTGCCGAAGATACAAGCGAGTTCCGGCGAGTGGATCATCGTCCGCAGCCGCGAGATCATCGACTCGCAATAGCTGATAGAGTTGTTTTCCGGCCCACCCCAGTTTCCAGGATTGTTCTGCGAGTTTGACCAAACGCATTCGTTCTGCACCTGGTCTGCTAGGTTTTGGATGTTGAAGGTACAGGACGACGTGTTTACCTGCGCTCGATAGTGATCGATTGCCGTGAAGTAAGGCGCTCGGGGCTTGTTGATCTTTTCCACGAGACCCGTCGCCGTCACGGTGACGCCGGCCACAGCGGCGCCTGCGGCCGCATTCACCAGTTTCAAGCTCTTGATCGCGTCTCTGAGCCTCGGCCCCTGGCTCTGCCCGGATGGCCTAACGAGGGTGAAGAGGTCATTTTCGGACATCGACTGATAGGGAAAATAGACAACTTGCGCTGTCCCTTCGGCATGATTGAACGTGTAGTGCTTCGAGATGGCCGGGATGTCGGCGAATTCGCCGGTCGGATCGAACAGGATCGCGCGGCCACCTACGGCCTTGATCTGTTGGAGAAGCGTGGCAATCGTCCAACTCTTGCCGCCGCCCGTCGCGCCGAGCACACCGCAATGGCGGCCGAAAAGCTTCTCGGCCGAAAGCCTGATCGGTACGCCACCACCGGCGTCAAGCGTGCCCAATTCCAGCGCCACGTCGCCCGGAGCGTTCGTCGTATTCGAAATCAGGCTGCCGAAGGCACTGCCGCTCGCCAGGTAGACCCCGTCGCCAACTCGAGGATGGGTCTTTAGGCCGCGTTGAAGGCGCTGGCTTGCCTGGTCGATGGTCGCAAGAAGCTGGATGCGGCCGATCGGGTGCGGGTCAGGCGGCGCGCCGAGGCTCGGCTCCAGGCTGAGACGCTCCACGTCCGGGACCCGGACCTCGAGGATACGCCCGAGGAGTTTGTACTGCTCGCAGTCAATGAAGACGAATTCCCCAACTGCCCCGCGCGAGAGACGCCGCCTTTCTGGACGCGCCGTCGCTTGTGGCAAGTTTGCCTGGACGAGCGACGCGCCCACATAGGTGATGGTGCCGATGTAGTAGTCAGGATCAACGAGGCTCGGCGCATTCATGGCTTTGCTCCGGCCGCGCCGGGCGTGGCGTCGCGAAGCGCCTTGACCCGCATCGCATGGCGTTCGCGCTCGGTCTCGGCGACAAGATCAGGAAGCGCGAGGGCGAGATCCTCGAAGCGCCCGTTCAGCAGCATCACCCGCTCGTCACCCGTCTGCACCAGGCGGATGAGCTTGCAGTAACTCGTTTTTGGTAGCCTCGATCTCTACCTTTAGCGGGTCCGCGTCGATCAGCGCTTGGTCGATGAACACCGGATCGCAAACCACGAGCTTGAAGCTCATATTGCTTTCCAACGCAGCAAGAACCGGTTGGGCAAGATGGCTGTCGCTGAAACTGAAGCCGGCCACTAGCAGTGTGGTGTCCGGCTCGCGCAGCGCAGTCTGGAAGGCGGACATCATGTCCAAGTACGGCGGCTCGAAAGCCTCCTGATACTTGCTGTCCCGTGGATAGATCAAGACCGGTTTGCCCTCGGCGCCACGCGCCCGGATGATCTCCGTCGCCGTCCGTCGCCAGTCGATCGATCCATGCAGCTTGAAGAGCTGGACGACGCTATCGAGATAGTCGGGCGCATCCTTCGCATTATCCCGACGAACGATGTCGAGCCCGAAATGCGAGCGGTCGTAGACCGGCGGCGCAGCGTGTGAGAAACCGTCGATCACCACAAAACGCTGGAGCCGCGCCGCGTACTCGAAAGCGAGATCGTAGTTGGTGGTGAAGAGCTTCGTGCGAGGCTTGCGCACGCCACGGCGTGCTAGCTTGCGCAAGATCCCCTGGTGCGCCACCAGATCGGTCTCCGCATCGACGAAATCGACCCGTGCAAGGATTGCGTCCTCGGCTTTCGTGATGAACTCGGCGACTAGCTTGCCGTTCGCATCCGTATCGCCGTAGAGCGCCACGTAGAGCTTGCACTGCGTCAGCAGCTTCTCGATGTCAGCGATCTTCGTGCCATTCGGGATGATCCCGAGCACCTTGTCGAAGGCCGCCGCGCCCATGGCGCCCTTTGATGCCTTCCAGAGATCGGTAAGTCCCGGCGCCGTCGTTACCTTCAGCCTCGACGCAGTCGCGTTCGCGACGCAGAAGGATGAACCGGCTCCGGTGAGCATGAGCAAGTTCGTGGCGTTTAGCCCGTTCAGCAGAAATCCGTCGATTGCCCGGCCCGAACCGCGCTCCTTGGTCTCTCCCGTCGTCGTATCGACTTCATCAGTGTAACGCCGCCAAGTCTTTGCAGTCTCAAACAGCCGAATGTTCTCTTTCGCCGCGCCGCGCCCGTCCCAAAATGCCATTTCGTTCCCCCCAATTTTTCTTATTTAAAGAGCCGTTCGATGTCCGCCATCGGCCGGAACAGCTTCATTGGCTGGTCGGGAAACGGCAAAAAGCTTTCACGCTCGTAGAAGCGGCGCGCATTTTCATCCTTGGCATCTACGACCACCGCGAAGGACGCGATATCGCTCCTGACGGCCCGAAAGAGGGCGTCCGCTAGCAAAAACCGGCCATACCCCTTGCCTTGATGGCGTCGATCGACCGCGAGTCGGCCGAGAAGGGTTGCCGGAACGAGCGGATAGCGCGGCAGTTTCCGCACTGTCTTTTCCGGCAGGTCCCCGAGATTCACCGCCGTCGACGAAAGGGTGTAGTAGCCAGCCACCGTACCGTCCGGCAGTACCAGCACGAAGGGCGCGGCCATGTTCTTGCGGGCATCCTGACCCGCCTGAACCCGGAAATACCGGTCGAGCGGCTCGACTCCACTTTCGAACGCAGACCTGTCGTGCTGGGCGCCGACGATCTCGACCCGCAGGGCTTCTTCGATATCGTCCGCCACCCGTCAGATGCCGGTCGCCTGGCGATAGCGGCGCACCGTGTCACGCAGACGGTCATTGACTGGCTGCGGGTTGAGCAACGCTTCTACGAAGGTCTCGCTGTCACGGACCGACAGGTCCAGACGCTGATGCTCCTCGATCGCCCGGCGGGCGGCCTCCTGGACGCTGGACAATACAAAATCGGTCACCGTCCGGCCCTGGAGGGCCGCGGCGCGCTCAATAAGGCTTTTCTGGTCGGCCGTAACGCGCGTCTCCAGACGCTCGCCACGGACCCGGCCGCGGTGCGGATGCGTTGCAGTTTGTGCCATCATCATTCTCCTTGAGCCTTTGTGTACGGCCAATGGCCGGGAAAGTCAATGAAATGCCGTCACCCGTCGGGAAAACCTTCCCCTACGCCCGAGCCTCGCGTCTCGACCAACCCGCTCCGCGGGGACAGCCCCGCAACGTCCTAGATCAAGGCAGCGGCGATCAGGATTCATGTCCAGCACGGTTACTGCGTTCAACACATCCTGATCCGGCTCTCTCGCCTGGCACGCCAGGCCGGTTCGCTAAGCGCTCCGCCCCCGCGCCGGCAAGGGTGCGCGCCGGCAGGCCGGCACCGTCCGGGGCGGTCTCCCCGACCTTCCGCGCGGACTTTCAGCATGTCCGTAACTCCGAAATCCGCTTGTGCAGGCCGGGTGATCCCCCTCCGCCCCGGCCGCCCTTGCCCTTGCTACCCCGGTATCGCCCCCGGACGATACCAATCCGATCGAAGCCGGGAAGTTGCCGGATGGATCGCCCGAGCTGTCAGTGACGGCGCAAGGTTGAAAACAGGCTGAGGATTTCCGTGTCTGTAAATTTATCCGGCTCCCGCGACTTGGGCTCGGGAACGGATTCCGGAGCCTCAACCGGAGTCTCGCTATTCAACTCACGAATTCGGGCCTTCGCATGCTGAAGGGCAGAGCCTGCATCCTCACCAACCCGCGACGCTAATTTCACCAGCGCCTTTTGATGGTCTTCGAGTTCCGATTCTGAGTCTAGTTGGTCGACAATCGACTCCGCCTCATCGAGGTGACGCCGAAGGGCAGATTGAAACGCCTCTGCTACCTGCGGAGACAGCTCCGGGCCGAGGTGACGATCGACCCTGTCCCACATTTGGGAGAGCGCGTCACTGGATGGATCATATCCTACAACCTCGATGAGTTTTGCTTCCAGGAGATCGGCCGGCTCCTTTGATTGCGGGAAAGTGCGATATTGACCACTTCGAAAATCGGAAATAAGTGCCGGCAATGCCAGTCCATCAATCCAAACGGAGTATCGAAGATCGTCGTTTGCGATGAATGCACGAATTGTCTCAGCCAGTTCCTTATCGCTAAATTTGGACCACCATTTGAGCAGAAGCTGGAGCCTGCTGGTAAACGCGAGATCGTAGTATCTAAAACTGTTGTCTGTAGCGTATTCGTCTTTCTTGAAAACCGGCGTTAGATGCAGTCGTTTCGAGGCATTCCTGAAGCCATAGAGCAGTTGCTCCCGATCCTCGCGTGCCGGTTTGACGACTTCATCAAGATAATTCCATATATTCTGTGCCCAGGAAGCCAGTTGGGCAAGATGATCTTCAGGAGTGCGATATCTTTCAGGTATTCCTGAAGATAATCGCGTAACGACGGGTTGATGAACGAAACGGTGGTCGAGCTGATAGCGACGAATCCGCTTTCCATTATCTTCAATGCCTCTTCAAAGTCCTTCGGGCCCGCCCCAATCCTGAACTGCTCGCACATTGCTGCGTGGGTCGCGTCGAAAACCAGTCTGAGGTCGGAGATCCGAGACCCTGATCCGCTGCAGAAGAAAAGGCCGATCAAAAGGTGCTGGCATTTGTCTGGGATATTTTTGAACGGCTTTTCCCAAAGGTCGTTTGGCCGATCGAGGCTGGAAATGCAGAAGTCGGGATATCCCGCTACGCTGACGCCTTCGGTGTTCAGGGTGTCAGTAATGGCGCGAATGGTTCTTGGATTGTAGTTCTTGTGTGTGATCAATGATTGAAGCTAGCATTTCGTGATCGATAAGCGCCTCGAGATACTCTTCACCGAGGTCCGATGTCGCGAGGTGATTGTAGAGGATGTGCGCCTTGATGCGCCTTGTGTACTTGCCGACGTTTAGGACGTATTTTGTAATATCGACCTTCTTGTCATCCATGCGCTCAGATTGTGTTCTTGCCTCTTCATAAATATGAGCACGGGTTGTTAGAATGAAGCGCGCGTTCGGTGAACGCCTGACGCGATCCAGAAATTTTAGCAGATGAGCTTCTTGCTGACCTAACGTCTGCAGGTCCAGCCGTACTTGGCCCAGAAAGTCGTCGAAGAAGAATACTGTCTTTTTTCTATCGTCTATTTTTGCGAATCCGTCATCCAGGTCACGAACAGCTACGAGCTGCCAGTTCTCCGCCCAGATAGTTGTAAGCCAGCATTTCAGCAAGCGTCGTTTTTCCAACGCCGGGTGGCCCAGACACAATGATGACGTTTCGCTTTTCGAGGAGATCGGAGGCTTCCTTAAAGCTCGGGTTCTGAGCGTAAACCTTAACCTTCCTCTCGATCTCGTCCTTGGTCGCGTTAGTGAACCCGCTCAGCGCGGCATTGACGATCTGGTCTAGGACAACAGCGCTTGAAAGCCAAAGCTTGATATGAGCCTTCTCAATATCGCGGTTGTCCCTAAGCAGCCGGTTCAGTTCGGCGGGGCCAAGGATATCGCTCTCAGATTGGTGGGAGGGCCCGATAATTTCGGCGAGAACAGCCTTGTTGTCCGGTGTCAGGACGTGAGACGTCGCTAAGATATAGCGGGTCGGTTGCAGTTCCTCGATAGAGGCGCGCTCGTGCCGCATGGCGCGTGTCAAATCGGAGAATCGCGAGCCGCGATAATGTTTGACCTGTAGGATGGTCAGCTCATTGGCTTTGGCGTGCCGTCCATCGATGCCGCCGTCCGGGCCTGGGCTGAATGCTTCAAATCGTAAGCTGGTATGTGCGCCCACCAGGTCGAGGCACAGACTTTCAAAATCGGGATGCGACAGTGAAGAGAAATCGTAACTCACGCTCTTGTTGCCAATTTAAGAATGATCTGGGCGGCTTTATCTAGGAAAGTCGTCGAGTTGGCTCAGGCGTATGGCGGCTCCGGGCGAAGAGATGCCGGGATGGTTCGTCACCGCGATATTGTCTCGATGGTCCGTGCGGGGGTCAAAGAGTAATTCGCGATGGATGCGCAATCTCAGACGGAATCAACCATCTTCGAAAGCGTCTTGGTTTCTGCTCGATGCAATTCTACGGCACGATTCTTGATAGCCACAGCATGCGCTTGAGTATTGACGCACATCTGATCGTTGATTTGCACCGCCTCGATATCTAATTGTTTTGCCGCGGCAGTGACACAGGAACGCCAGTACGCATCCCAATACGGGCCTCGCCCAAGACGATTTCGGCGGCGCATCGGAATCTTGAATTTGAACTGCTCAAGGAACGCCTCTGTGCCCTTGCGCATTCTCTCGCGAATGGGGTCATCGGCAGGATCGTTACCGAAAAGGATACGCTTGCTCATACTCATGCAGGATCCTCCGAATCAGAAGAACAATATTGGGACTGACCTGCCCCTGAAGTTTCACCCAGTAGCGGTTAGAGTCTCGGCGGATGTTACGCCGTTTGGCGCGGTGTGAGCAACGTGCGATCGGCGGAGCTGGTCGGGGTTGCGCAGCCGATCGCACGTTGCGGTGAGGTAGGCGGCATAGGCCGCAGGGGCCAGATAGCCGAGCGAGGAATGCGGGCGTTGGCCGTTGTAGTCGCCGACCCAATCCGCAATCTTGGCGCGGGCGTGATCGAGGCCAAAGAACAAGGTTTCGTTGAGAAGCTCGTCCCGCATCCGGCCGTTGAAGCTTTCACAGAAGCCGTTCTGCATCGGCTTGCTCGGCGCAATGAAGTGCCAGTCGATGTTGTTCTCCTCCGACCAGGCCAGCATGGCATTGCAGGTGAACTCGGTGCCGTTGTCGGAGACGATCATGCCCGGCTTGCCGCGCTGATTGATCAGCGCCGTCAGTTCGCGTGCCACCCGCCGCCCCGGGATCGAGGTGTCGGGGATGGCCGCCAGACATTCCCGGGTCACGTCATCGACGATATTCAGGACCCGGAAGCGACGGCCGCTGGCGAACTGGTCGTGGACAAAATGCAGCGACCACCGGGCGTTCGGCCGAGCCTCGACCAGTATCGGCGCTCGGGTGCCCACGGCGCGGCGGCGGGCTCGGCGCTTGCGCACGCTGAGGCCTTCCTCTCGATACAGACGGTAGATCCGGTTCCGCCCGGACGGCTCGCCCTGCTGGCGAAGCAGCACGAACAGCCGGCGGTAGCCGAACCGCCGACGGGCATTAGCAAGCCCGCGCAAGTGGCCGCGTAGTTCGGTGTCCGGCGGTCGGCACGATCGGTAGCGAACCATCTTGCGGTCAGCGCCGACGATGCCGCAGGCCCGCCGCTCCGACAGACCCATGACGGCCTGCAGGTGCGCGACGGCTTCGCGCTTGGCGACGGGCCCTACCATTAATGGGATGACCCGCCCCGTCCTCTCAGTCAGACTGAGTTGGCTTTTGAAAGGAGGAAGCAATGAGGACACGGAACAAGCCCAGGCCGGCAACGGTGTTTGGGATCGACATTGGCAAGAACCTTTTCCACGTCGTTGG
>NZ_JADPJC010000007.1:0-915 GCF_023073215.1 Bradyrhizobium sp. 35 | reverse complement strand
CGATCGATCGGCACGTCCGCGAGCTTGACCGGCTGGCGGAAGATCTGGCCCTGCTCGACCGCGAGATCGCGCAGGACGCCATCGACGATTCCGCGGTCAACAGATTGATGACGATCACCGGCGTCAACTTGGCGGTCGCTGCCGGCATCATGGCGGCGATCGGCGACATCAGCCGGTTCAACAGCCCGCAGAAGCTGGTGAGCTATTTTGGGCTGAACCCGCGGGTGCGGCAGTCCGGACTGGGCGCCGCCCATCACGGCCGCATCAGCAAGATCGGCCGCAGTCACGCGCGCGCCATGCTGGTCGAGGCGGCCTGGGCAGCGGCCAAGGCGCCCGGTCCGCTGCATGCGTTTTTCGTGCGCATCCGCGCCCGGCGCGGCCATCAGATCGCCGCGGTGGCCGTGGCCCGGAAGCTCACCGTGCTTTGCTGGCATTTGTTGACGAAGGGCGAGGATTACCTGTGGGCGCGCCCGGCACTGGTCGCCATTAAGACCCGCGCGATGCAGCTTCAAGCCGGACATCCGCAACAGAAAGGCAGCCGGCGTGGGCCAGCGTATGCCTACAACATCAAGGCACTGCGCGACCGCGAGATGTTGATTGCCGCACAGGCGGAGCAAAGCTACGAGCGCTTGGTGACGCAATGGAAACCACGGCGGCCAAAAACCGGCGCGCGGGCGCCTCAACTCGGCAAGACAAAATAGGGCAGCCTGGTGGCGCTTGCAGCCGATGCGCCACGCTTCGCCACGAGGTCGCCCGCCCACCCAGGATAATCCCGCCTGACGGCAAGTGCCAGCCAGGAATGCAGTCCCGTTCCACGCCAGCATGCCGCCGTGCTCGGGCCGGTCAAGGCCAAGCCTTGCGGTGGCCGCAAACGCGGCCAGCCTTGACCGCCCCTGCGCGCGGCGGCTGCGAGAT
>NZ_JADPJC010000061.1:0-42845 GCF_023073215.1 Bradyrhizobium sp. 35 | reverse complement strand
TCTGGCTCCGGAGACCACGAAGGTCTTCATCGTTATGGGAGTCTCCCCGATCGAGAAGCTGTGGCTAGAGGAGATGCGCAGACTTTTCCAGCCGCTGACGACAGGGCTGGAGATCACTTATTCCAATGAACTGTCGCTGGAGCAGCTGAATGTCCAAGCCCCAAACCGAGGGCGAGGATGCCGCCCGTCGACGTTTGGGATCGCTGGCGCGCCGGCGAAGGGCTGCCCCAGGGTTGGACACCTCCCTCATGATCTCCGCAACCTTGTCGGTGGGGGCAGACCTTTCGCCGAGCTTATAGCCCGCGCGTGCGGGCAGCCGCGCTACCAGAGCCGGCGGATAGGTTTTGGCCAGCTCGGCGAGCGACATGTAATTTTCGGCCGAGCGGAGCTTGATGCCCAACTCCGCGTCGCAAAACGCAGCGAATTGCCCGTGGGGCATCCTCTCCTTGATCTGCGTAAGATTTTCCCCAATTTCGATGAGCTGATGGGTGGTGCGGCGGATCAGCGCGCGCACACGCTTGGCCCTCGTCTGAAGAAAAGCGACCTCAGACGGTGAAAACGCGCCGTAGTTGAAAGTGTTGCTCATGGCACACACCCCTCGTTGCGCCTCCTGCATCGCGGCAAAGCCGCGACAACGCTGCAGATGTAGGCTGTTGAGATGAGGTACGACGCGCCAGAACAGGTCGGCAGCAACACCGCTTGGCAAAGCGGAGGCTCAAGGAAATCTTGCAGGCTGAATTCTCATTTTGCAAGTACTAAAGGAGAACGACGCTTTCAAATCCGAAACTGTTTCGCATTTCACGACCTTGTGGCCGATCTCATCTAACCTTTTGCCTAAAGAGCTGAATTCTACATCACGAGACGCCGGACTGCTTGGTGCAGAGTGACCCGAGGGAAGAAGCTTATTTGATAGCGCTTGGCCGGCCCTGCCATACTGCTGGCCCCAAGGCGACGGGTGGATCAGCTATTGCGGATCGATAACAGCCTTCTCGACGAACTCGTCGATCTCGATGGTCCGCGTGGACACAAGGGCGATCTTCCTCAAGTTCCTCTTTGCTCACCTCGATGAACGACAATGTCCCCGTTCGGGCCTTCGTCGCCAGTGTCCGGCGCAGGCTTGCCGGCGCCGACCATGGCAATCGGCAGATGGTCGACATCCCCAACGCGGTGCTGAGGGACGGTATGCCGGCAGCAGAAGCCGCCTGTGCCGAAGCGCTTGTTCACGGCGTCCCATTCCGCCGATGTCGTGCTCAACGTCCTGGCCCAGAAAGTGAACCCGCTCCACCGGCCAATATGCGAAGGAGTTAGATCGTCAGGCGCTATTTCATTGTGGTGCAGGCGAGTTGATGAGACCTTCTCGGATCGGCGAGTTGAAAGGGGCACCGTGGCGTCTCGATGACATTTATTTTGGCAAAGCGTATGCCACCAAGGAATCACCGATCGGCGTCTCCATGAAATGATGACCGCCTGCCGTGATGACGAGGTACTGGCGGCCGTCGGCCTCGTAGGTGATCGGGGTGGCTTGGCCGCCGGCCGGAAGCACGTCGTCCCACACGGTTTTTCCGGTCTTGATATCGATGGCACGTATCAGATTGTCGGTCGTCGCTGCGATGAAGATAAGCCCGCCGGCGGTCACGACCGCGCCGCCATTGTTAGGCGTACCGATCGTGATCGGCAGCATCGACGGGATGCCGAACGGGCCATTCGTCCGGGCTTCACCTAACGGGCGATCCCACAGCGTCCTGCCGGTCTTCAGATCGATGGCGCGAATTCCGCCGTACGGCGGCTGCTTGCACAACAATCCGGTGCCGGGCAGCCGCCAGCCGGCATTGACGTTGATCGCATATGGGGAACCGAGCTGCGGATCGCCGGCGCCTTCCTGCCCGCCGATTTCGCCGCGCGCCTGGTCCCGCGGCGCCCAACCAAGACGATTGGCCTCGTCGCGCGGCACCAGCCGATTATAGTTCGGCATGTCGTTGTAATTGGCAACGATGATGTCGCGTACGGGATCGATGGCGATGCCGCCCCAATCGGAGCCGCCATTATAGCCTGGATATTCAATCCAGTGCGGGCTGGCCGTGGGTGGCGTGAAGATACCCTTGTAGCTCGCCTGACGAAACTGGATACGGCAGATCATCTGGTCGATGGGCGACATGCCCCACATGTCCTGCTCGGTGAGATCGGCCTTTCGCAGGGTGTGGTAAAGCGAGAATGGCTGGGTTTTGGCGCGCTGCGCAGGCTCCACGCCGCCTTGCGGCACCGGCCGCTCTTCGACGCCGACGAGCGGCTTGCCCGTGCGGCGGTCGAGCACGAAAATGTCGCCACGCTTGCTCGGCAGCACCAGCGCCGGCACCGGCTCGCCTTTGTCCGTCGGGAAGTCGACCAGCGTCGCTTGAGAGCCGAGATCGTAGTCCCAGACGTCATTGTGCACGGTCTGGAAATGCCAGGCGGGCTTGCCGGTCGTAACATCTAGCGCGACCAGCGATGTCGCGAACTCTTTCTCGCGGTCCGAGCGGCTGCTGCTCCAGTAGTCCACGGCCGAAACCCCAAGCGGCAGATAGACGAGCCCCAGTTCCTCGTCGCCGGAGGCGGTCGTCCACATGTTGGGCGTGCCCCTGGTAAAGGTTTGTCCAACCGGCGGCGGCGCACTTGCATCCGGCTTGACCATGTCCCATGCCCAACGCAACGCGCCCGTTTGCGCGTCGTATCCCTGAATCACACCCGAGGGCGCGTCCCGCTTTTGTCCGTCGAGCACTTCGTGCCCGATGACGATGACGCCGCGAACGATCGTCGGCGCCGAAGTAATCGCGAACATGCCGGGATCGTGCCGGCCGATCCCCGTCGCGGTGTCGACCTGACCGTCATATCCGAATGCCTCGCAGCGCGTGCCGGTCTTCGCATCGATTGCGATCAGGCGAGCGTCAAGCGTGCCTTCGATGATGCGGCTGGCACAGGCCGCCCCCTGACCGGCATTGGACAGTTCGTAATATGCAAGGCCTCTGCAAGCCGCGGTGTACGGAATGAACTCGTCCGGGACGCGCGGGTCAAATCGCCAGATCTGCTTGCCGGTCTTCGCGTCGACCGCGATAACGATGTTCTTGGGCGTGCAAACGTAGAGCTTATCCCCCACCTTGAGCGGGGTGTTCTCTGCGCCGTATGTGCCCTTTGTGTTCTTGGTAGGCAAGTCGCCGGTATGAAAAGTCCAGACCTTGGTGAGCTTGGCGACGTTCGTCGAGTTGATCTCGTCGAGCGGCGAATAGCGGCGCGCACTGTAGCTGCCGCCATAGGCAGGCCAATCTGAGCCTGCCTTGAGAGACGAAGGCTCGGTCATTGCGACGGTCGGAGACGGCATTACGCGAGGAGCGGCGCTTGCCGGCCGAAAAGCTCCGGTCAGCAACACAGTTGTGGCCACCAGCAGTACAAGCCCGGCAGCGATTGTAGCCGCAGCTTCATACTGGTGGCGAATGGGGCGAAGCTTCGGCGTGAGCGCCAGGACGGCGATCAGCAAAATGGCCGGCCCGACAGTCCGAGGCACCAGCGCCCAACCGTTGGCGCCAACTTCCCAGAACGCCCAGGCGAGGGTGAGCAGGAAGAGCAGAAGGTAAAGCCATGCGCCTTCAACGCGCCGGCGGGCCAACAGGAGACCCGAGACGATCAGGACGATTCCGCTGGGCAGATAATAGAAGGAGCCTCCCAACCAAAGCAGCCAAGCACCGCCGGCCCCGAGCACGAGGCCGATCAGAACCATGACTCCGCCAAGGGTGAATGCCGCCCAATCTGCCGCGCGATACGTCTGAGCCATACCAGTTACTCGTCATAGATTGATGCTTTGCTCCAGATCCAAGAGTGCGTCCGCCGCTTTGGTTCCCACATTTGCAGGTACGCTTCCGGACCACCGAGCGCCCTTGGCTCGGCAAGCGGTGAGCTCAAGAGACCCTCGGCAGCCCGTAAAGATGGGCAATTCGTCTCTCGATCATTGGCATGGGAACGTCAGCTGCAATCGAGGGTTTTCGTGTCCTCTCATGAAGACTGGCTAGAGATCAACGTGGCTGGAAATGCAAACTGCAAAGTTGAGAGGGTAAGCACCGGCAGCTTCGGACCTCTTCGCAGGTTCATCTCCGTCGCAATCGCTGTTTGGGCCAAGCTGAGCGACCACAATATTTCGATCTTGTCTGCCGCCGTCGCGTTCTATTCCTTTCTCTCGATTTTCCCCGCTATTGCCGCGCTGGTGTCACTCTACGGACTAGTCGCCGACACAAATGACATCGTGAGACAGTTGAATGCGCTCCACGGCATCCTGCCGGGTGAGGCGACCGCGCTCGTTTCAGAACGCTTGAAAGTGCTGGAGCAGGGCACGCATCCGCCCTTCGGCGTCGGGCTGATGGTCAGTGTAGGGATATCGATGTGGAGTGCGCGGTACGCGACCGGGACGCTCATGACCGCCTTAAACGTCACTTACGCGGTCTCCGAGGAGCGTGGGCTCGTTCTCTTTAACGCTGTGGCTCTGTCGTTGACCGTGGCGTTGATCGTCCTCGCCGGCGGCGCCGTGATCCTGATTGCCGTGATTCCCCTCCTGCTCAGCTACCTGCCAATTCCGACCGGCTGGCAGGCTGCGGCAATCTTGATACGGTGGCCGCTGCTCGTGTGCATGATCATCGCGATTGTCGCTTTGCTCTATCGCTATGCACCCAACAGGTCCGAGCCGAGATGGGACCTTGCGTCGGCCGGCGGTCTCCTCGCAACAACCGGTTTGATTGCGGGTTCATACGCATTCTCAACATATGTGAATACGTTCGCCGCCTATCAAAAGACCTACGGATCGCTCGGCGCAGTTGCCGTGTTGATGACATGGCTCTGGGTCGCGGCCTATTCCATCCTGGCGGGCGCCGAACTCAACGCTGAGATCGGAAGGCGGCTGTCTCAGCGATAGCGTTTGGCGGATCATTGGCGCCCGGCAGAGGCAAAAGCTGTTCGGTGAATCGACCCATTGGACCTGCCCGGACCATCAGAGCAAATAGCTGATGCCGGCGTTCGACATCCTCTCTGTCGCTGCGAGCGGCAATCAGGCGACGAGCGTCCGCAAGGACGAGATCCGCGTGGTGGGCGAGCGCCGAGAGCCGGGTGGCATCGCGCTCGCAGCTTGCGACCTGAGTCATCACCTCAATCATCCGAATCGATATTGCAGGTTGGGCGCCTGCGCTTTGGCGGATCATATGGAACATTGTCCCGAGCAATTGATCGTATTGCACATGCGGCACCACCAAAACCGGCCGACTTCCTCTGATCGACACTCCTGATGGCAGATGCAGGGGCACAAGATCGCACAGCGCCGCGCCCAGTCGATCCAGGACGGAGAGGGCGGTGTGTGGATCGTTGATGCCGGGCGAAAGCGCCCTCACCGCGACTTCAACGAGTTGTCGAACGGCGAAGCGCAGATCGGAAGAAATGCTGCTTGTTGCGCCCAGCGCCGTCGCATTCCGGATAGCCGCTTCGGCACCGTCGACGGGAGGATTAACTAGAGCGACGGTCGCCCCCGGAAAAACATAGTCGCCGGGGCCGATCAACAGCCGAATGGTGGCTCTATGCTTGGCCGCCCAGGTGGCCAGGCCCTCTTCGTCCAGATGCTGCAGATAACCGCGCCGCGAGTCCTTCAGGGGCAGGGAGCCGATCCAGTACTCACCCGGCGGAGGCTTCGGCTGCGGATCCTGGACGGTTAGCTGGCGCATAGCGCTGCGGAGGTCTTCACTGACGAGTTCGACGACAGTTTCAACGTTGATCCGGCCGGCGACGTGCCCGACGAAGTAGACGAGCATCGCCACGCAAGCCAATGCGAGCAGAATTCCAAGGCTCAATGATAGATGAGGGACGAAGCCGCCTTCCGGCTCTGTCCGGATGCTTCTCAGCACGACGAGAGCGTAACAGAAAGTGCCGAGCAGCATCCCTAGCGTGAACTGATTGCCACGATCGCGCGTGAAATTACGCAGCAGCCGAGGCCCCATCTGACCCGCAGCGAGAGACAACGCGGCAATGGTAATAGAGAACACGGTTCCCGCGACGCCGATCGTCGCGCCGGCTACGGTGCCGAGCAGGGTGCGAGCTCCGGTCGCGCCGCCGTCGTACAACCAGCCCCGTAGATTTGATAGCGAGATCGCGTCGCTTTGGTCAACATGAACGAGAGTGAAGGCACCGATTAGACTGGAAAGCACGATGAGTATAGGGACGAGCCAGAATGTCTCGCCAAGGTCGGCCAGCAGTTTTTCAGCGCGGGCGAGCATATTTGAGCCGCATGACCGAATCGAACCTGGAGCCAACAACCGGGCGGCTGGAGCGGTTCCGCCGAACCGCTCCACCCCAGAAGATTATCCGTTGCTGGGGTACTTGAATTCAGGCGCCGACTTCAACTGGTCGGCCGTCGTGTCCATGGTCGCGGTCCACTTGTTGACCGCATGATCAAACTTCAGATTGATTGCCCAAGGCCGCACCGCAACGTAGTGGTCGCCAATGCCAAGGAACCCTCCGACCGAGAGGATATAGCCGTCGATGCCGTTCTCGTTTAGCGCAACGTCCTTGATCGTGCCAATGTCCTGTTTGGTGTTGTTGTACACCTGCAGACCCATCAACTGCGAGCTCAGGCCGTCCTTCGGCGGCACCGAAGTGAAGGCTCCGCCGGGGCGATCCGAAGTTGCGTTAGCGCTGTTGGTGGACGAGTTTGTATTCGAAGAAGATTTCTGCGCGTTAGCGCCGATCGTTTTCACCTCGGCGAAAGTATTTGGACCAACGAACATTGTCACCGGACTTCCTGACCGATCTCTGGCCTCCACCAGGAACGACTCCGGCCGTACCTTGACGTCGGTGAAACCTGCCTGCTGCAGGTCGCTGACCATCTGCTGCCGAACGCTCGCTTGACCAGCGTCGGACTGGACCGCGTCGCCCTTGTTGCCCCCCTTGTTTGCCATGCTGTTTTCCGTGCGTTGGTCGGCCGACTGATTGCGGCTCGAGCTCTGCACGGCGCTATGGTCCCCAGGACCGGTAGCTTGCGGAGAACTTTGTGCCATCGCAAGCGATGATGCGCCGACGAGAGCTGCCGCCGCCAAGAATGAGGTCGCTTTCATGTATGGATCTCCTTGCTCGAGTTCAAAAGTTGATGGCGTTCGTAATGGCCGGCCCCGGCAGAACGCCGTGTTGCTCAGGGACATGGATGCCGTATGCCGTCGTAACCCATGTAAGTCCCGGAGCTCGGGTCGTACGACTTGTATCGCTGGGAGCAGTAGGCGTTGTTCTCGGCAGCTTGCGCCCGGCTGTTGGCGACGGCGCTTCCAATCGCCGCACCTGCCACGAAGCCGCCTAACGCTGGACCCCAGCCGCCGCTATAGCGGTGCCTGTAGCCGTCGCGCCAGTTATGACGATGCCAAGCATGGTGACGGTCATGCCTCCATTGAACTTCCACCAGGCTCGGGTCGTTTTTGGCTATCCCGCTCGCAGCCAACATGGGTGCGGCTTGCGCAGTAGTTCCGACCGGGATCGCGAGCGCCAATACGGCCACGGCGACGTGCCATCCGCTTGTTTTCATAAACTCATCTCCTCGTTTTCATTTGCCTGAAGGAAATGCGCGAGCTGCTCTGCCGTTGCAGAGACAGTTGGTACATAAGTGTACCCCGGCCGGGAGCACCTGTTTACTGCAGCAGGAGTAACGCTGCGGTCAAAGTACTACTGGCCCCGTGCGGCAGCGGACCAAGTTATGCGTCTACGATTCGGGTCCAGGTTGATCACCGCGGCATCACTGATAGGATAAGCGAAAATCTCGCAGGGGCTTGCTGCTACGTCATTGGAGTCCCAATGCGAATAGCCATAATCGAAGACGAATACTTCATCGCCGACGATCTCGCGACCGAGATCCGGCGCAAGCGGTCATGAAACAATTGGCCCATTTGCCGAGCTAAGCCCTGCTTTCCATGCAGCGGGTAGCGCAGCTATCGACGCCGCGCTTCTCGACGTCGACCTGCACGGGCGGGCGTCCTTCGAATTCGCAGATCTCCTTTTGAAAAGAAGCATCCCGTTTCTGATTTACACGGGATACAGCTGCGAAGTCATACCCGGCCGATTTGCCCCGTACGTGGTTGAAAAGCCGATTCCAGCTCGCGATGTGGTTGATAGACTATGTCGCCATGTGCTTGTGCACGGCTCGCTAGGACCGGTACGTCGTCCGTGATTGCCCAGACATCAGCCGATAGGGTTGGGTGCAGCAACGCTACGGCGAGACTTGCTTCATGAGTTCAGCTGAAAAGGACTTGAGGCGCGCTCGCTTCTGATCCACGGACAAAGCTGCGTTTTGTCGCACCAGAGGGCAGTAGAGGGTTAATACAAAATTGGTGATCTGTGCTGCCGACGCATTCGGATGAGCCATGCGCACGCTGCTGACGATGCCGCGTGTTGCACGATCGCCGCGCGCTGCAAGCATAGCTTCGAAGGTCTCCGTTTGTGCTCTTGTTTCCTTGATCGCGGCGTCGGTATCGCTCGGATGGTAAACGGGGCATTCGAGTGCGGAAGCTGGGGTTGGGTGGCCGAGCAGGAGTGCGGTGGCGAGGGCCAGCCAGGGAAGAACGCAATCAGAACGAAACTGCATCTGGGACTGCCTCGCTCGTTGAAGTTAAGAAGATAATACGCATTCACTTGTCAAAAAAGACGTCGAGACCCCGATGACTGTCCAGTCGCGGACAAACATTTCAGTTCGCTTGGCTTCTGACGCAGCGCGTACGCAGGCGTGCCGACTTTCTGTCGGACATGAAACGTTCTGATCGGAACGCCGAATGCCTGGAACGATTGTCGGCAGAACGATTGTCGCTAGGCAAGTCCGAGAGCACCTTCGAACTGGGTGGGATTGCAGACTTGTGCGTACCTCACCTGTAGATAAGGCCGCAGGAGCTTGGCATGCTGAAGTGGGCATTGATCTTCTTTGTGATATCGATCGTAGCCGGATTGCTCGGATTCAGCGGAATCGCTGCCGGTGCGTCCACTATCGCCAAGTGGCTATTTTTCGCAGCTGTTGCGATTTTTCTGGTGCTCGTGCTCCTCGCCTTTTTCGCGGGGGAGGTGATTTTTTAGGCTGATCGACGGGCGCTCGGCGCGGCCGGTAACCGCGAGGGTCTGCTCCGAAAGGGGGCCCACTTCGGTCTTGGAGAGACGGCGGGGCGATGGCCGGCGGTGCCTCCGATCTGCCAAGACGCAACTACTTTGGAGCCTGAACGGTTGCCACTGTTGAAGCCGCCTGGCGTTTCATTTCAAGAAAAGAAGTATGCTAGGGCCAACACGACGTAAACTCCAATGAGCATTACGCCCTCGAACCAGGTCGTCTCGGCGTCTCTCGTGATGGCATTCACGATGAACGCGGTGCCGGCGATTGAAAAGAGGTCGACGGGATTCCGGAAGACAAGGGTCATCGGCTTCCCGATCACCCATGAGAAAATGACGAGAAGCGGGGCAACAACAGCGCAATCTGAATGGCGGATCCGATGCAGAGCGTCATCACAAGTCCCATCCTGTCGCGCCGAGCGAACCAAACGGCCGCAAAGATGTCCGAGCTGGTGCCCACAAGAGCGAGCACGACGACGCCAAGAAAGAGTGGTGTCACACCCGTTGATTTGGCCGCTTCGGTCAGAGCGCCCGAGACAAATTCGCTCTGAAGGGCCGCCGCGCCGGTGCATGCCAATAACACGATCAACATGTGGTTGTAGACCACGCCGATCTAGCTGAAGCCTCCTCATTGGTCGCGAAGACATTCCGGTGAGTGATGAGGGTGAAGACAAGATTCCCGGAGTAGAGAACTAGCAGCACCATGGACACAGCCAGGATAAGCAATTCGTCGGAGGCATTCACGTGATTGACATGACGGATGTTGCGACCCGCGTAGTCGAACACTGCGGGCAGAATGAGAGCGATCACCGACAGGACGAGCATGCTCGACAACAACCCAGCGCGCGCTTGGGTGAAGCTCTGGCGGTCGCGATTGAACCCGCCGGCAACGATGGCCAGACCCAGCCCCAACAAGCAGGTCGCCGCTATGGACCCGGTGATCTGGGCGTGAACCACCTCGACATGGCCGCGCGCGAGAACAAATAGCGCAAGAATGAGTTCGGCCAAGCTTCCAAGACTGACGGTCAGGAGACCGCCTATGGCAGGACCGGTGTGGGAGGATAGCTGGTCGGTTGCTACGCGAATCCATTCAGCGAGTACAGCTATTGCGAGAACGCCGGATCCGAATATCCAGATCGGAGAAAGGTGAAAAACGTACTCGCCCATCGGGGTGAGCAGAACCAAGACCAGCGGCGCAACGCGCGCGATGGTACCGTACTGCCCAAAGATAGTCGTTGCTCTGGAGACGTTGGACTTCGGCAAGCTGGCGACTCACTCCTGGCGATCCCGCAAGGCTCCTACCGTCGATTTTAGCGGACAGATCGGGCCATTCCGCCGCCGACGGAGCGTGGCTTCTGCACCCAAAGCGCCTCGCATTCGATTCCCGGGCAGCTTGCGACGATTAACGGGGTGGGACACTTAGGGTTCGCTGCGCCGGCCTGAACTCGGTACGCGACCGGGCAAGGGAAGCGCATTGCGATGCCCAAGCCCTCATTCTCTTGAGCCATCATTCACCAATTGCTTGTGTATCGGGCATTGGCTGCACCAAGGGAGTTCTCATGCGCAGATAAAATCACGCGATAGCAGCTGCAGGACGATTGCTCGAGCTGCGACTGATCCAGAATCTCGACTTGAGCGCGGCCTTGCTTGATGATGCCTCGCGCTTCCATTTCGCCCATTGTCGACGTGATACCTGCGCGGCGAACTCCAAGGGCCTGTGCAATGCATCGATGCGTGAGCGGGATTTCGCGGGAGAACAACTTATCCTCTGCAACGAGAAGCCACCGAGCCAATCGTTGCTGCAAGCTGTGACGCGAGTTACATGCAGCCAACTGCGAGCTTTGGATCAGGGTGGCCTGCACGTACCGTAGCAACAGCTTCTGGATCTCGACATCCCCCCTCAGCAGCTCGAGCAAAGCATCGACCCCGATGCGCAAGGCTCTCCCGGCAACCTGAACCATGCAACGGTGAGGGGAAACGCGCATGCCAAGGATCAGGGGGATGCCGATGAAGTCCTTCGCTCCAACAGTCTGTATCTCGACGGGGAGGCAGTCTCCAGCCCTAGCGGTCAGCGAGGCCGCGCCATGTTCCACAAAATAGGCATACTGCAGTGGTTGATTGCGCTCCTGCAGCATTTGCCTTGGTCTCAGTGTTACCTCCTCGCAGAGCTCGACTAGCCGGCGGCGTGATGATTGTGGGAGGTGGCGGATCAGATCGTTGTTTGCGGGGTGCGCGTGCGGCGTTTGATCGCGCTCTCGTGACCGTTGCAGAGATGGCGTCGCACTGTGCGTCCGCACGACGTGTTCGGGTTCGTTGCTGAGCATTTCGCGTCTCCTTGGAAACGGTTATTCACCAAGATGTGGGGCGCGCGCGGGCCTCCTCACAGTCGGGCTTAGGTGAAGACCCGTCAGGAGAAGCCTGACCAGCTCCTCAAGGCCTGGATCGTGAGCTGCCTCTGATGCGCGAGCAACGAACGAAGTGCATCGGCCGAGGCATGTAATAGCGTTTGCCAGGATGTGCACGCGTGGATCTGCGGTGCGTTTTCCAAGGGCCAGGTATCCGATTGATCGCTGCACCTTTTCGTTGGCACGGCAGCGGACCATTCGCTTGATGGCCGGCCAGAACTTCGAGCTTCGGAAATGATTATACGAGCAATGATATTGTTGGCACGTGGATCGCAGGAGCGTTGAATGGACGCAAAGAGCAGGATCACCCTTGCAATTGTCGTAGGTACAATCTCGACCTCCGTTCTGTTGGGTCCCTCATGGGCAGAGGCGGCGACGCAGACTGCCACCGAACAGTCGGCGCAGTCCGAGCAGTTCGTCAACACGGTCTATAATGGCTACCGTGCTTCGCGACTGCTTGGGAGCGCGGTGTTCTCGTTGAAAGGTGAGTATTTGGGAGCCGTCCGGAACGTGACCTTGGCAGACGACGGGCAGATTGATTCTTTGCTCGTCGAAGGCTTCAGAACGAAGGATGAGCCGGAGTTCATCTCCCGAATTCCTTTCAACCGGGTGCTGCGCCCGCTTCACGAAGGAGCTATCGTGGCCGACTTTTCCGATTTGAGGTCGCGAGAATACGGCCTCTTTGTTGACCCTGATCAGGCCCAAGCAGAGCCGCACGAATTCTCGGTCTCCAAGGTCATCGGAGATTATGCGCGGCTGCAGGCAGGCCAAGGCTATGGCTATGTCTCCGACCTCGTTTTCGACAGCGGCGGAAAGCTCGCGGCGGTTGTGATATCCCGCGAGGCGTCCGTTGGCGGGGGCACCTATGCCTTCCCTTACCCGGGCCAAACGGGGCGATGGAGCCCGAACCTAAGCTATTATGGTCTGCCTTACGTCACAGCAGAGCAAGCAAACAAAGCCGGTCTGCGGCTCGATATGAAGGAGTTTCAGAACTCGTGAGCCACCAACGTCCGCCTGATGGTCCCCGGCGGTGTGCCTCACGGAGAGGCGCATGGCTTCACGAGCGAACTGGTGCAGTCACCTTTTTGAGCGCAGCGAAAGTTCTCCTCTCCCAAGCTTGCGTTCGAAGGTGGCTGCATCAGAGCGCTTCAATGCGTGCGGGGTAGCAGAAGGTATCCAAAAGTGAGGGCTCCCGTGCGTTAGATGCGTACGAGAACATCAGCGAAGGTCAATGCGAACATCGCGATCACGAAAACAAGCCCCGAGATCGCCGCGATCCGGATCAGCGGCTTCGCTGAGGCGAGTTGCATGAAGAGCAAGACGACGAGGGTCGATTTCACCCCCGCAATGATGATGCCGCTGGCTGTTGTCATTCGGCCCATGGGAACATAGGCGACGACGAGGCTGAGCAAGAGGAGTGCGAGGAGCGCTGCCCAGATCAAGAGGTTCCTCGCCCATAGGCGGCGCACAATACCGCCTGATTCACCTTGCCTGTTCATGATGCACGCCCCGGCAAATAGATCAGCGGATAGAGGAAGATCCACACGATATCGACCAGATGCCAGTAGAGGGCTGTGACCTCGATCTCGGGATTGTCTTTCGCCGGGAGTTGGTGCCGGAGCAGCACCCAGAACAAGCGGCTCACGAGAGCAATCCCGATGGAAAGGTGGATCGCGTGGACGCCCGTGACCAGCCAATAAAATCCATAAAACAGCTGCGCTCCTGGCAGAGACAACGCAAACCCGGCTCCCGGTACGAGCTGCTTATCGATGTCCTCCTTGTACTCGAAGCCCTTGATGACGATGAACGCGAGCCCGAGCAACGCGGTCAGCATGAGGCACACGAGGACGAGCCGTCGCAGTCGCGCAGACGTTTCGGACGCTTGCGAAGCCATGGCCATGGTGAGGCTGCTCGTCAACAGCACGGCGGTATTGATCGTGCCGTACCAGATATTTGTCTCCCTCCCGGCTGCAGCGAACGCCTCTGGATGCTCGATTCGACAAACCGTGTAAGTCAGCATCAGCGCCCCGAAGAACAGCGTCTCGCTGGCGAGGAAAACCCATATGCCGAACTTGCCTGCCTCGCGCTGCCGGCCGAAATCCAACCAGGGTTCTCTCAGCAGTGCGCTTTCGTCGCTCATCGCGTTTCTCTTGCGTTTTGCATTTCGGGGGGATCGGTTCCAGCCGACATGCCTTCGGCGTGGTAGTCATACGGCGCGCGATCTACTCGGGGCTTCCTGTCAAAATTCTTCGGGGGAGGCGGAGAACCCGTGGTCCACTCCAGCCCTGTCGCGCCCCAAGGGTTCTTCGCGGCCTTTCCGCCGTAGAACAGGGACCAGGTGAGATATCCCAGAGGCAACAAGTAGGCGATGGCGAGGACCGCCGCTCCCGCAGACGACATGACATTGTAGATCTGAAACTCCGCCGGATAGGTATGGTAGCGGCGCGGCATGCCGAGGTACCCGGCGAAGAATTGCGGCAGGAATGTCATGTTGAAGCCGGCATACATGAGGATGGCCGCGAACTTCGCCCAGCTCTCCGGATAGAGCTTGCCTGTGACCTTGGGCCACCAGAAGTGGAGCCCGGCAAAGAAGGCGGACACCGATCCGCCCACCATGATGTAGTGGAAGTGCGCGACGACGAAGTAGGTGTCGGTGACATGGATGTCCACCGGGATCGAGGCGAGGAACAGCCCGGAGAGCCCGCCGGTCGTAAACAGACCGACGAAGCCAAGCGCATACAGCATCGGCGATTCGAAGCTGATCTGACCGCGATACAGCGAAGCGGTCCAGTTGAAAACCTTGATTGCCGACGGCACGGCGATGATGAAGGAGAGGAAGGAGAACACGAGGCTGGCCAGGGCTGACTGTCCGGAGACAAACATGTGGTGGCCCCAGACGAAGAATCCGACGCCCGCAATCGCAAGCATGGCATAGACCATGAAGTCGTATCCGAAAATTCGCCGCCTCGCGAAGCATGGGATTATTTCGGACACGACGCCCATCGCCGGCAGGACCATGATGTAAACCGCCGGATGCGAGTAGAACCAGAACAGGTGCTGGAACAGGATCGGATCGCCGCCGCGAGCCGGATCGAAGATCGGCAAGCCCAGCACGCGCTCCGCGATCACGAGCAGGAGCGAGATGGCGAGCACCGGGGTGGCAAGCACCATGATCAGCGACGTCGCGTAGATCGCCCAGACGAACAGCGGCAGCCGGAACCAGGTCATGCCGGGAGCACGAAGCATGTGGGTGGTCGCGATGAAGTTCACTCCCGTGGCGATGCTGGCAAAGCCGACAACGAACACGCCCGCGGCCGCAGCGAAGACGTGGCTGTTGGAGAACATCGACGAATAAGGCGTATAGAACGTCCAGCCGGTGTCGACGCCTCCGGCGACGAGGGCATAAACGGTGAAAGCCCCGGCCGCGACGGTCAAATACCAGCTGAAAAGATTGAGGCGCGGAAACGCGACATCGGGCGCGCCGATCATCAGCGGCAGCAGGAAATTGCCGAACGTATTCGGGATCGACGGCACCAGGAAGAACCAGACCATGATGATCCCGTGGAACGAGAACAGCTTGTTGTAAGTGTCCGACGTCAACAGCCATCCGTTCGGCTGGAACAGCTCGAGCCGAACGGCGGTGATTGCGGCTCCTCCCAGAAAAAAGAAGAACGTGATGGTGATCGCGTAAAGGATTGCAATGCGCTTGTGGTCGGTCGTGGCAAGCCAGGACGAGATCGTCGAGCCGTGGCGGAGATAATCGGGGCGTGGCGGAAGCGGCAGCTCCCCGGCGAGCAGGGCGTCAGTCATTTTGCTGCTCCTCCCTGAGCGAGCGGATGTAGGCGGTCAGGCTCTGGATCTCTCCGTCGTCGAGCAGCCCTTTGAAGCTCGGCATGATGGGCTCAAAGCCGGCCACGACGTCGCGGTTCGGCTGCAGGATCGAATCGCGGATGTAGGCATCGTCCGCGGAAACGGTGCGTCCATCCGCCAGCTGCACCGCGCGGCCGTAGAGACCCGTCAGGCGCGGCGCGTGGACGTTCGAGGAGACGGCGTGGCAGCCCGAACATCCCCGCGACACGAACAGCCTGGCGCCCTCATGGGCAAGATCGTCGCCCTCCGGCTGCTGGACCAGCCATTTGGCATAGTCATCCTGTCGCATGACCACGATCTTGCCGCGCATCATGGAATGGTTCGTGCCGCAATACTCAGCGCAGAGCAGTGGAAAGGTGCCGGTTTTGCTGGCTTGAAACCAGATGTCAGTGTCGCGGCCAGGCAGCACGTCCTTCTTGACCCGAAACGCGGGGACGAAGAAGGAATGGATCACGTCCTGCGAGCTCATCAGGAGATGGACGGGCTTATCCAGCGGCACGTGAAGGGCATTGATCTCACGCGCGCCGTTCGGATGTTGCGTCTTCCACATCCACTGCTTGGCGATGACGTGGATTTCAAGTGCGCCCGTGGGCGCGGCAAGGCTGCTGAGGTCAGCGGAAGATGCCCACCAGAATAGGAAGGCGAACATCAGCAACGTCGCGACCGTCCAACCGATTTCGAACTCACGGCTGAGAATCTCAGGCATCGGGCCGCGCTTGGCGGGAGATCCGCGCCGATATCGAACGGCAAACAGCAGGATGAGCCCGAAGACGAGGACCACGGTCGCCCCGGAAAGGAAGAGCAGAAGATAGAAGATGTGATCAACCGTGACGGCGTGTGTGCTCGCTTCCGGCAGCCTGAATAACGAATTCATGCCGAGGCTCCCCGACGCCTGCTGCGGACCAGCATCAGCCCGACGAGGGCGGCCATGACGGCAACCGTGGATGCTCCGAAAATCTGCAGGACCGTTGTGATCCTGCGGGTGTAGATTCCGTGTACCGCGTCAAATCCATAGCAGAGCAGCGCGATGCGTCCGGAGAGTCCACCGATCCGCCCGTCACTGGCATCCAACAGAGCGAGGCGAAGGTCACCGGGCTGCAGCGCGAGGCTGGACAGCGCGCGGACGACCCGTCCGTCGGGCGCGAGCGTGACGAAGGCTGCCGGATGCGCAATCGCGTTATGCTTGTCGTCGGTTTCGGTATGGTATCCGATTGCACCGAGCAGCGCGGCAACAGTCTCCTGCGATCCTGTCAGGACCGATGTTCCCGTGCCCCCGATCTGTCCCTGGGTAAAGCGGCGGGCGTCGTCAATGGTGTCGCGCGGATCGATGCCGAGAACGACGAGGCTGTAGTCGCGTCCTGCGATAAACCCGGTCTGCTGCAGCGCCGAGCTTGCGATCGTCAGCGCAGGCCCGCAAATCTGCTTGCAGGTGAAGTCCGCTGGAAGGAGCAGGGTCGGACGTCCGTCGATGGCATCGCCAAGGGTGACGGTGTAACCGCCGACGGCCCTAAACTGCAGGGATAACGGAACGCGGGCGCCCTGAGGAGGATCGAACCCGACGCGCCCGATCTGCTCCTCGGTCAAACCGGCATGCGCGAGCCCCGGCCAGAGCGCAAGGGCCATGATGAAGATGGACCGCCTCATGGATTGCCTCCACTCGCACCTGGCGGAGGTGCGGGTGCGGGTGCGGGTCGAAGGGCGTCGTAGGCGTGCCGGCCCCGTCCTGCGACCAGCTGCATCGCCTGATCGATCGGGATGTGGGCGATGTTGTGGTCGCGATCGACCCAGGCATAAGTGGTGAGCCTCGCTCGCTGGGCGGCCTCGAACCGGGTCAGGTCGTCCTCCGGCGAGGTCTGGAGCTCGGGCGAGGGAAACCGGCTTTCTGCGCGGGGCGTGAATGCGCCCGGCGCCTCGCTATTCAGGAACAGCAGAATTCCCGCAATCGCGGCGCCCACGAAGAGCAAGAAGCTGCCGACGATGGCGAGAACGGCGCGGTTGTCTATGCCGGCCGTTTCTGGCAGCGCGCGGCTGCCCATCTCCTCATTCGGCATGGCGCACCTCTGCGAATGGGGTGCCCTGCCCAAAGAGTACCGAAGCAACGGTCAAGGTGAGGAGGGCGCCGAGAGCGGTGAGTGCAACATGAACTTGCGCGGAAAATGCCGGCACCAGGAGCCAAGCGAAGTGCATGACAGTGCCGAGGAACAGCAACAAGCCGACGATGCGCAAGCCTGCAGGGCTGCGGCGCACGTCCTCCAACAGCAACATCGCAAACGGAAGCACGGCTCCGGTGACGAATGCCACGAGCAGAATGTTGGTCCATACGTCCGTGCTGCGCCTCAGGAACCACTCGGCCTTGTGAGGTAGATCGCCGTACCAGGCCACCACATATGTCATGTATTCGAGGTAGACGACGCCCAGCAGCGTTGCGATCAAAAGGCTGCCGATATCGCTCAGCGCTTTGCCATCGACGTTCGACGTTGCAAGCACGGCGACAACGGCCAGCGCGGCGAGCAGCTGCTGTATTGCAATCATGAAGGCGAAGGCGGTGGAAACGTAATGCGGTTCGACGGAGAGGAACCAATCGACCGCAACCATGCTGATGGTAAGCCCGAAGAACGCAAGTCCGAGCGCGGCCAGTAGCCGTCCACCTCGTTTAAGACCGAAAGTCACTCCGAGCACGGACCATCCGATCAATGCGATCACGGCACGCAGGACAAACCACGGCTGGCTGAGGTACCAGCGCGCAATGTCGGGCTTGATCTGGCTGGCATCCGCGGCCCAGGGGTAGATGTCAGTCAGTCCGGCGAGAACGGGGATGAAGGCGATGGCGACGAGGGGCACCATAAGTGCGAGGGGTCGCAGCACCGGTCCGGCCGCAAAGCCCCAGCGGCCGCCGGTCAAGCGATGAATCAGCAGCAGCGTCATGCTGCCGATGGGGGCGCAGCTCCAGATCGCAAATCCAAAGAGCCAGCCCTGGAGCAGGCTCGGATAGGGGCCGAGTCTCCCGGCCGCGAGCACGAGGCCAGAGGCGAGCAAGATCACCACGAGGCCCGCTGCAATTCGCGGCGTCCAAATTGCTCTGAGGGCAGGGCGGCGGAGCACGGCGGTCACGGCAGCTTGCTCCTCAGCTCCGGGACGTCGGCGACGTCGGCGTGTTGCGACTGCTGCAGCGCGCGGATATAGGCGATGATCGCCCAGCGGTCGCGCGGCTCGACGCGCGCAGCGTAGGAATACATCACGCCGTAGCCATGAGTGATCACGTCGAAGAAGTGTTGAGCATCGGCCGAGCGGAGGCGCGCGGAATGGTAGGACGGGGGTGCGGGAAAGCCACGCTGCACGATCATGCCGTCGCCGTGGCCGGAGAACCCGTGACACGGGGAGCAATAGATATCGTAGCGCTCGCGGCCGCGGGCCAGCAGCGCCATGTCGACCGCGGGCGGCTTGGTGATCTGCTGCAAACGGTCGAGATCGCCCTGTGCAACGACCCCTTCCGGTAAGGTCTGGGCTTCGGTGCCATCCTTGAACAGCGCAGCCTTCGAGAACGTGCCGTAGCGATTCTGCTGAGACATGGAATGATCGCCACAGCCGGTGAGCGCCGATGATAGCAACAGCAGCCATGGCAGCGCGCGGGCGGTCATGGCGTGCGCAGCTCCGTGATCGCGACGGCGCCGGCGTCGCGGAGGACCGTCCTCAGCTCGTTCGGGTCGCCGTCAGAAGCGGCCAGCAGGAAGTAGCGATCCTGCGTTGCGCGTTCGAAGCCCGGAATCTCGAACATTGCATCGTGGAGACGAGGCAGGCGGCACGACCAAAAAAAGGTGATGGCGCCGGCGAGCGCGGCCGCGAGGACACCGACCTCAAACGGCACCAGCAGGAACACCTGCCAGGAGTTCAGTGGCCGGCCGCCGCTGTTGATGGGATAGTCGATCACCGCGCTGTACCATTGCAGCACGAAGGCGAATGCCGCAGCTCCGAGGCCGCCGGCGAGCATCACAACGCGAATTGCGGATCGGCCCTCAACAAGCTGTTCGGCAAGCCCTTCGATCGGATACGGCGCGAATGCTTCGAGTGCGGCGTGTCCCGCCGTACGCACGCGCTGCAGGGCCGCCTTCAGCGCTTCACCGTCGAGGAATTCGCCCACAAGCTTTGCCGTCATGCCGCGGCCTCCTGATGAGCGAGCTTGCGCACGTCGAACATTGAAATGCTCGGAACCAGCCTCACGAAGATAAGGAACAGGAAGGCAAAAAAACCGAGCGGCGCGACAAGAAAGCTCCAGTCCCAGAACGTGAAGTGAAACGTGCGCCACAGGGACGGCATGTAACCGTGCGAAAGCGTGTTCCAGATGATGAGGATACGCTCCAGCCACATTCCGATGTTGATCGCAATCGCGATCGGAATCAGGATGAGCAGCGATCGCCGTGCGAATGGCCACCAGAGTAACTGCGGGATCAGGCAATTGCAGGCCAGCAACGCCCAGAACAGCGGCGCGTACGTTCCAGTGAACTCGAAGCGAACCACCTCACGGTCGGTATGCTCACCGCCGTACCAGCCCATGAACCATTCCGTCGCATAGGAATAGAACATGACGATCGAGGCCATCAGCAGGATGCGGGCTATGACGTCGAAATGGCGGCGGGTGATGATCGCCTGAAGGCTGAGGCCCCAGCGGATCGCGGCGGCCAGCACCACGACCATCGCGAATCCGGAATACATTGCCCCGACCACGAAATAGGGTGGGAAGATGCTCTCCTGCCAACCGGGCATCAGGCTCGCCGCGAAGTCGAGACCGACGATCGAGTGCACCGAGCAGACCAGAGGCACGCCGAGGGCGGCCATCGTGGTATGCAGTGTCTGCAGGCGCGACCACTCGCGCGACGAGCCGCGCCATCCCAGCGCGAAGGCGCCGTAGAGCAGCTGGCCGGCACGGTAGGGCATGCGGTCGCGCATGGTCGCTAGATCAGGGATCAGGCTGACATACCAGAACAGAATAGAGAACAGCAGATAGCTGACGATGGCCCAGAAGTCCCACACCAGGGGGCTGCGCCATTGCGGCCAAAGCGCCATGGTGTTCGGATATGGCGCGAGCCAATAGGCGTAGATCGGCCGACCGAGGTGAACGATCGGCATCAGCCCGGCGATGGCAACCGCAAACAGCGTCATGGCTTCCGCGAAGCGGTTGATCGAGGCGCGCCATCTTTGCCGGGTCAATAGCAGCATCGCCGAAATCAATGTGCCGGCATTGCCGATTCCGATCCACCAGACGTAGTTGGCGATCGCGACTCCCCAGACAATGGTGGAGTTGATGCCCCAGATGCCGATGCCCTCATAGAACAGCCACGCGATTGCAACGAACAGCCAGAGCACGAACGGCAGGGTGATAAGCAGGGCCAGCCACCATGTTTTGCCGAACCCGGTGAAGAGCGGATCTGCCACGGCCTGGGTAACTGCGGCGTCTCCTGCCCGCGCGGCCGAGATCCAGCGGTGCGCCGGGGGATGCTGGGGAAGGAGAACTTCGCTCATGTCCGCCCCTCCGGCTCCGAAGGTGCGGGATTGCGCACATCGGCAAGATAGGTGGTGCGCGGCCGCGTGCCGAGGTGGCCGAGCAAGGCATAGTGGCGCGGGTCGGCTTTCCTGTGGTTGATCTCTGCGTCAGCCTGGTTCAGGTCTCCGAAGCTGATGGCGCGGGTCGGGCACGCGTTCTGACACGCCGTCTGCACCTCGTGTGGACCGAGCGGCCGGTTCTCGCGTTCCGAGGCGCGACGTGCGCCGCTGATGCGCTGGACACAGTAGGTGCATTTTTCCATGACGCCGCGGGCGCGTACGGTCACCTCCGGGTTCTTCTGGCCGCGATAGGATTCCGCGCCGAGATTGCCGTATTCCTCGCCGTCGGCATAACCGAAGAAGTTGAAGCGACGAACCTTGTAAGGGCAGTTCGCCTCGCAGAAGCGGGTGCCGATGCAGCGATTATAGACCTGCGCGTTGAGGCCCTCACTGTCGTGAACGGATGCGGCGACAGGACAGACAGGCTCGCACGGGGCGTGCTCGCAATGCATGCAGGGTACGGGTTGAAAGCCGATCTGCGGACTGTTCGCCGAGCTATGATCGTAGCCATCGACGCGCATCCAGTGCATATCGCGCCCCATCGCAACCTGCTCGGGACCCACCACAGGGACGTTGTTCTCGGCTTGGCAGGAGACCACGCAGGCATTGCAGCCGATGCAGACCGAGGTATCGATTACCATCGCCCAGGCGTGCCCGTCGCCGGGCTTCGCGCTGGGCGGCATCAGGCTGGATGGATCCGGGTGGACTGGCCCTGGCAGCGGCTGGCCGAGCCGATACAGCGGATAGAGTTCGCGCACGTCTTCCGGCGACCGGACGATGTTCTGAGTCGTAAGGACCGGCTCGCGGCGCCCCGTCGGCTGGATCGAGACCTGCGGAAGGTGCCATCGGTTCCCGGATGTCCGGAGTGTATAGGCGTTGGCACCGACGCCATTGCCGATCGCGCCGGCCTTCTGCCGCCCCCCGCCGAGCGTGAGCGCGCCGACGCCCATGGCCATCCCGGGTTCAGTCAGAACGGGTACCTCGATCGATCGGCCGTTCGCGGCGATCGTGACGACGTCGCCGGACGTGAGACCGAGGCGGGTTGCCTCATCCGGATGCAGCGCGAGCGCATTGCCCCAGACCTGCTTGCTGAGCGGTTTCGGACACTCCTGGAGCCAGGCGTTATTGGCGTATGAGCCATCCCAGAGGCAAGGATCAGGACGCAGAACCAGGCTGATCTCGTCATCACGCAGATCGTGAGGTTCGGCGTCCGCGAGCGCCAGTAGAAGCGGAGCAGCCGTCGAAGCAGCAGTGGCGCCGCTTCCCGCAATGATCCCTTCGTGCAGCACGCGCTGCCACCATCCCTCGAAATCCGCAGCGGCCGCGCTCCGCCAGGTCTGCCGCACCAATTCGTAAGCGCGCGCGTCATCTGCGCCGTTCAGCCAGGCGAGAAGCTCGTGCTCGCTGAAGCTCTCGTAGAGGGGATTGATCAGGGGCTGGGAGATGCTTGCCGTCCCGTCGCCGGCCCGCAGATCCGACCACGTTTCGAGCCGATGACTTTGCGGGACATGCCAGTTGGCGATAGCCGCGGTTTCGTCCGCGTACTCGCCCATATGAAGGCGAAAGGCCGCTTTCTGTGCGCGGGCCCCGAAGTGCAAATCGGATGGTGCGTCATAACCGGGATTGACGCCGATCATGACGAGCTGACGCACGCGGCCGGAGTCCAGATCACCAGCGAGCTGTTCAAGCGTTCCCGCCTGCTTGCCGGACGGCGTACGATCAATGGGATCGATGAGCCGAACGGACGCATTGAGCTGGGCATTGATCCAATGCACCAATGCGTGAACTTCCCGGGACATTGCCGGGCCCGCGATAACGAGCGCCTCACCCTTGTGCGAGTTCAAGTCGGCGGTGATCTTCCGAAGGAGCAGACGCTCGCGCTCGGCAAGTTCGGTGACGCTTGCACTCGCGCCGAGCTCCCGCGCGAGGCTCGCTGCAAACCGCTCGATCGCCTCGGGACGAAGCGCCAGACGCTCGTCCGCCTTTGCTCCCGTGAGAGTGAGTGCGCTCTCAAGACAATAGAGACGCGAAAAGGCATTCGCGTCGCCGCGGCCGGTTGCGTAACCACGGCCAATGCGTATTTGATCGGGGCCATGCCCGAGCGGATCGGCATCGAGCGCGACGATCACCCGGGCCTTTGCGAAATCGGCAATGCTGCGCACAGGCTGGCCATAAGCGAGCTGCGCACCTTGGTGCGCGTTGTCGTCGTCCGTTGGATCGTACGCGTGCCACGATGCGGCCGGGAACGCCTGAAGCAGAGCATCGATCTGGCGCAGCAAAGTCGGGGAGGTGGTGCGCCCGGTCAACAAGCGCAGGCCTTTACCCTGGCTGCTGCGGGCCTCGGAGAGTTCGGTCACCAGCGCTCGGTTCAACGCTTCGCGCGGCGCTATCGCGGCATTGTGCAGGATCGTGCGCGAGCGGTCGGGATCGTAAAGCGAAAGAACGGCTGCTTCAGCGAAAACGTCGGTGGCACCCAGGCTGCCCGGATGACGCGGGTTGCCTTCCACTTTGATCGGCCTGCCGTCAATTGAAGTCACGACCACGCCGCGACCGATCCCCGCCAATGCGAGCGTCGTCGCAAATTTCAGCGGTTCGCCGGGGACGATCCGCTCGGGCATCCTGACATAGGGCAGGATCTGCTCGTCCGGCTTGCTGCAGGCCGCTAGTCCACCCGCCATGCCGGTTGCCAGCAAGCTGAGGGCCTGACGGCGATTGAGCTTGCTACGTCCGGCAGGACTTGGCCGCGTCGGCAATTCCTTCAGCGGTGGCATATCGTGCAGTCCGTCAAATGACCCGTGTTGATGCGATAGCCTGCGGCAAGCTTGGGCCCGATCTCGGCCTGATTCTTGGGCGCCTGCCAGTTCGGATCGAAAACCGCTTCGCGTGGACGCAGGAAACGTTCAGGAGAGCGGTGGCAATCGAGGCACCATTGCATCGTCAGCGGCGCGGCCTGGCGCATCAGCCGCATCCGTCCGACGTCGCCATGACAGGTCGTGCATCCGACGCCTTTCGCGACGTGGACGGAATGATCGAAATAGACGTAGTCGGGAAGCCGGTGGACGCGTTCCCAGGCAATCGGCTGGTTCTTGGCAAGACTCTCGCGCACCGGCGCCAGCATTTGCGCGTTGGTCCATATCTGCGAATGGCAGGTCATGCAGGTCTCGGTCGGCGGGATGCCGGCAAAGCGCGCCGTCTCCACCGAGGTGTGGCAATAGCGGCAGTCCAGGCCGAGACCGGAAACGTGATGCTCGTGACTGAACGGCACCGGCTGATTTCGCGTGATGTTCTGGTTGGTCACGTAAGGGGATCGCATCACCTCATAGGACAACCCAACTGCAAGCACCGGCGCTGCTCCAATTGCCGCGATCATCACCGTCGCAATCGTGTTCGCGCCGGGGCGGAAAACCTGCATTCATCGGCCCCCTTCCGCGCCATCGCTCACGCGCGGATTCGGACCGGCACCGATTTAGCGGCCGGCGTCTTCGAATGGATGTCGTGGTGCGAGAGCGGGATCAGGGGGTTCATTTCCGGGTAGTAGGCCCCGACGCAGCCATCCGGCAGTTTGAACGGGGTCACCTTAAGAGGACCCACCTCGCGCAGGATGCCATCCTCCGCGTCGCTGACGAGGGAAACCATTTGGCCCTCCTGAAGTCCGGCGCGTGCGATTTCATCGGGATTCATCAGCAATACGTCCCGTGTGCCCTCAATGCCTCGCATCCGATCGCTGTAGCCGTAGATCGTCGTATTGAACTGGTCGTTGCTGCGCATGGTCAGCAGCCGGAAGCGGCCGGGCGCATCGGAAAAGCCGGTCGAGGTGAGGGTTTCGGGCGCTGTAAACTCTGCCTTGCCGCTCTCGGTCTTCCAAATCCGTTCGCGGGCTGAATTGCCACGATAGAACCCGCCCGGCGTGAACATCCGCGCATTGAAGTCGTGGAATTCGTCCGGATAGGTCTCGGCGATCTCGTTACGGATGAGATCGTAGTTGCCGACCCATTCATCCCATTTCAGTTTGGGATTGGGGGGCAGGGTTGCTTTGGCCAGACCTGCGACGATCGCCACCTCGGATCTCAAGTGCTCGCTGGCGGGCTTGCGCAACCCGATCGAGCCCTGGATGCAGCTGAACGTATCCTCCATGGTAACCGCCTGCTGGCCGCTTGCCTGTACATCTTCTTCGGTTCGACCAAGGCACGGCAGCAGATAGGCGGCCTTGCCGTGCACCAGGTGGCTGCGGTTGAGCTTGGTGGCAATCTGGACCGTCAGCTCCAGCCCTCGCCAGGCCGCTTCCATCTTCGATCGCTCCGGAATGGCGCGGACAAAATTTCCGCCGAGGCCGACGAACGCTTTGACCTTGGCGGCGAGAACGCCCTCGCATGTCTCAACGGTGTTCATGCCCTTCTCGCGCGGCGGTTCGAACCCGAACTGCTTGGCGTATTTATCGAGCGGAACCAGTTCGGGCTTTTCCGAGATGCCCACGGTGCGCTGACCCTGGACATTCGAGTGTCCACGCACGGGCGAGATGCCGGTGCCGTCTCTCCCGATGTTTCCCTTTAGAAGCAGCATGTTGACGAGCATCGCCACGTTTTGGAAGCCGTGTACGTGCTGGGTCAGGCCCATGCCGTAGATCCCGATCACGCGATCAGCCTCGACGTAGACCTGCGCGGCGCCCTCGATAACCGAACGGCTCAGACCGGATGCGATCTCGATCTCGTCCCAGGACGTCGCCCGGACCCTGGCTTCGAACTCTTCGAAGCCATGTGTGTGCTGCTCGACGAAGGGAGCGTCGATCACACGTTTGCCCTGCTGCTTGGCCGCGTCGTCGGCCGCGAAGACGTGCTTGCAGATTCCCACAATGACCGCGATGTCGCCCCCCACCTTCACTTGATGGTACTGGCTGCTGATTTGTGTGGCCTTGCCCGTCAGCATCTCTGTCGGATTCTGCGGATTGATGAAGACTTCGAGACCCTTTTCGCGGACGGGGTTGAACGTAATGATCTGGACGCCGCGCTTGGCAGCGTCCTGTAGGGGATGAAGGAAGCGTGGACTGTTCGACCCGGTATTTTGCCCGAAGAAGAACATCGCATCGCAGTTGCTGAGGTCGTCGAAGACCACGGTCCCAACGCCCGCCCCGATCAGCTTCTTGAGAGCGACTGAGGTCGTTTCGTGGCACATGTTGGAGCTGTCTGGCAGGTTGTTGTTGCCATAAACCCGCGCGAACAGGGCATAGAGGTAGGAGGTCTCGAGGCTTGCGCGGCCCGATGAATAGAATACGACCGATTTCGGATCGAGCGCCCTCAATTGCGATCCGATGGCATGAAATGCCTCGTCCCAGGAGCAGGGAACGTACTTATCAGTGGTACTGTCGTAACGCAGTGGATGTGTCAGGCGCCCCTGCTGCTCGAGGTCATAATCGCTCCATGACAGCAACTCGGTCACGGTATGCTCGGCAAAGAAGTCCGGCGTACAGCGGCGCGACGTCAGCTCCCAAAGGGTCGCCTTGGCGCCGTTCTCGCAGAATTCGAAGGCATGATAATCCGCAGGTTTGGCCCATGAGCAGGAAACGCACATGAAGCCTTTCGGCTTGTTCTGCCGACGGAGGGTGTTCAAGGCCGCGGGCGAATCCCACTCCTTGCCGAAGATCCGCGCTATTCCTTTCAGGGACCCCCATCCGCCAGCTGGGCCGTCGTATTCAACCGTGTCTGGAGTGTGGTCACCAGCTTCGTTGGGTCGCGCCATGATCTTGCTTCTCTTCGGGAACCGGCCAGCCTGTGCATCGGCAACGTATGTTCCCCGCGCGGGTTCCTGAGCAGCGGCTTCTCGGCGGGACGGCGGCTTGAGCGGCAAGCGCGTGAAAAAACTCAGCACCTGCAAGACCATCGACGGACGGGCGACACACGCATTCTCCGCTCAGGAAATCTGTGCGCGGTGCCGTACCAAGGGAATGGTTTTGATCGCGCGATGTTGAACAGCGGGAGCGGGGCCCGACAATGGATGATGGCCAGGGAACGCGGCCCGATGGCTGAGGTTGCCAGAAGCCAACCTCGGAGCGGGATATGCAGGATCGTTGTACGCGCGACAAACCAGAGCTGGTGTGGCGCGGGCGTAGCCCGATTCCATCCTCTCGCAAGGTCGCAGAGGAACGGCCGATAGCGCTCACGTACAACGGCTCGACTTACGCGGTGATGATGGCCTCTCCCGTTGACCTCGTGGATTTCGGCGTAGGCTTCAGCTTGAGCGAGGGCATTGTGGAGCATGGTGGGGACATCATCAGCATCGAAGTCGTCGAGCTCGAGCTCGGTTGCGAAGTGCGGATCTGGCTAGACGATTCCTATGGTGACCTCCTCGCCAACAGGCGGAGGGCGATGGTCGGGCCGGTCGGCTGCGGCCTGTGCGGAATTGAAAGCCTAGAACAGGCTTGCCCGCGGCCGACGCGCGTGGTCAGCGAGGGCGGGTTTCGCCCCTTCGACCTTCTGGAGGCGATGCGCTCCTTGCGACCGCTCCAACATCATAACCAGGCGACGGGCGCGATGCACGCTGCGGCCTTCTGGGACGGCCATGACATCCGATTGGTAAGGGAGGATGTCGGACGCCACAATGCACTGGACAAACTCGCTGGTGCGGCGGCCAGAGCCGGCCTCGAAACGTCCCGGGGGGCTGTCCTCATAACCAGTCGGGTCTCCGTCGAACTGGTCCAGAAGACGGCCCGAATGGGCGTGCCGTTGCTCATCGCCGTGTCCGCGCCGACTTCGCTGGCGATCGAGACCGCTGAGCGTGCCGGCGTAACGCTCGTCGGGGTCGCGCGCGATGATGGCTACGAAATATTTAGCCACGCAGGCCGACTTAGCTTTGGAGAGGAAGAGTTGGAGTCCGCCGCGCTGGCCGGCTCTGAATTGCTTTCCGCGAGACCTTAAGAACCAGCTCCGTCCCAAAGAACGTCGTATGCCTTCGTCCGGTCTCGTACCGACATCGCATCGCTCCAACTCCTTGGGTCGGAACGTCTGAAGCCCTCCGGCGCTGTGGTGGTATTCCGTCCAACAAAACCGAAGGAGACAGCGATGAAGACCACGCTCTTGGCGGCCCTGTTGCTCGCCGCAACGGTTTCCGGTCCGGCGCTCGCGCAAAGTGGCACTAACTCCACGAGTACCTCGCAGTCTGCCGCAACCTCGGCCCAGACTACGGCAGCACAGAAAATTCAGGATGATCTTAAGAAGGCAGGCTTCACCGACATCAAAGTCGTGGCCGAATCCTTCGTTGTTCAGGCCAAGACGAAGGATGGCAACCCCATGGTGATGACCATCGGTCCTCATGGCATGTCGGTGTTTGAAGCGATGAACACGACCACGACTGGATCTGGCTCGGCAAACAAATCTCAGGGCACCACCGGCTCCAGTCCGTCGAACGATGGCGCTAACTCAAAATAGGTTCCCGCACCCGCGCCGAACATTGCGGTTCACCAGAACGAGCCCGCGATGTTCGTCAGGTGGTGCGAGCATCGATGAGCAAAGCTGATGCGTACGCGAGCGTACGAACATCCAGGGCACGATCAGGCAAGCTCCGAAACGTTCTGATTGTCTGATCGTTGCTCCAGCGCAGCGCGCGAAAGGCCATGAGAAAATCCAATGAACGTCAGCGAATTTGTTTGGCATCGGCTCTCGGAATGGGGTTTGAGCCGGGTGTATGGGTACCCGGGTGACGGCGTCGGAGGACTAGATGTCGCCCTCGAACGCGCGAAAGACAAGATCGAGTACGTGCAGGTCCGGCACGAAGAGATGGCGGCCTTCATGGCTTCCGCTCACGCGAAGTTCACGGGGCAGGTGGGCTTTTGCTATGCGACCTCTGGGCCTGGCGCAATTCACCTTCTCAACGGACTGTACGACGCCAAGATGGACCACGTTCCGGTGGTTGCGCTCGTCGGCCAGCAGGCAAGGAGTGCAATCGGGGCGAGCTATCAGCAGGAAGTCGATCTGCAAGTCCTGTTTCAGGACGTCGCCGAATACGTCGCGCAGGCAAGCGTCCCCGAGCAAGTACGTCACCTGATCGATCGGGCCGTACGCATTGCAGACAACAAGCGCGCCGTCACCTGCGTGATCCTGCCCAAGGACGTGCAAGAGTTGGACTACCAGGACCCGCCTCTCGCACATGGTGCGACCCACACCGGCATCGGCTATGCCGAGCCGGCGAAGCAGCCGCGAGACGATCTGGTACGCGCGGCCGCCGAGATCCTGAACAACGGTAGTAAGGTTGCCATGCTGGTTGGCGCGGGGGCACTGGATGCCACCGATGAAGTCATTGCGGTGGCCGAGCGCCTCCAGGCCGGGGTGGCCAAAGCCCTGCTTGGAAAGGCAGTCCTGCCGGACGATCTCCCCTTTGTGACGGGTTCCATCGGATTGCTCGGCACAAAGCCCAGCTGGGACCTCATGAAGAACTGCGACACCTTCCTGATGGTCGGCTCGGCGTTTCCTTACAGCGAGTTCCTGCCGAAGCCCGGATCGGCGCGCGGCGTTCAGATCGATATCGACGGCGCCCGGTTGGGCCTGCGCTATCCGATGGAGATCAACATCGTTGGAGATAGCTCTAAAGCCTTACAGGCACTGCTGCCACACCTTCAGCAGAAGCAAAACTCGTCGTGGCGACGGGCCATAGAGGAAGGCGTGCAAGAATGGTGGCGCACGCTCGAGAAGCGCGCCATGGATTCAGCGGAGCCCCTCAATCCGCAACGTGTATTCTGGGAACTCTCGCCCCGTCTGCCTGAGAACGCGATCATAACCGCGGATTCGGGGTCGGTCGCAAATTGGTATGCCCGCGATCTGAAAATGCGCCGGGGAATGAAGGCGTCGCTTTCCGGAGGTCTGGCTTCTCTCGGTGCGGGGACACCTTACGCCATGGCCGGCAAGATGGCTTATCCAGACCGGACAGTGATCGCGTGCATGGGCGACGGCGCCATGCAAATGAACGGACTTAACGTCCTGATCACGATCTCGAAATACTGGCAGACATGGTCAAATCCACACCTGATCGTCCTTGTTCTCAACAACCGCGATCTCAATCAAGTCACGTGGGAGGAGCGGATTCAGCTCGGGGCAGGAAAGACGCTATCGACCCAGAGTATTCCGGACTTTCCGTATCACCGCTACGCCGAGCTGATCGGCCTCAAAGGCATCTTTGTCGACGATCCGGAACGCGTCGGTGCCGCCTGGGATGAAGCGCTGTCGGCGGATCGTCCCGTCGTGCTCGAGGCGTACACGGATCCAAACGTGCCGCCCCTGCCGCCCCACATCACCCTGAAGGATGCCAAGAACTTCATAAGAATGATTCCTTCCGAACCGGAGCTTGGCAGCGTTCTGAAGAACAGCGCCAAGGAGCTGCTGACGACCGTCCTACCCGGGAAGGAATGATGGCCGATCTCTCCATCGATGCTGTAAAAGCGCGCACCTTCCAAGTTCCAACCGATAGGCCCGAGGCGGACGGGACCATGAGTTGGAATTCCACGACTCTCGTCGTGGTCGAAATCGCCGCCGGCGCCAAGTCAGGGATCGGCTACACGTATTCCGATCGCAGCATTGCCGCGCTGATCGCAGGCAAGCTCGCGTCGATCGTCCGTGGCAAGGATGCCTTGGCACCTCAGGCCGTCTGGAGGGCGATGCAGCGCGCGGTCCGCAACCTGGGTCGCGACGGTCTGGCTGCAAATGCGATCTCTGCCGTCGATTTAGCTCTCTACGATCTGAAGGCGCGGCTCCTGGATGTGCCGTTGGTTCAATTGCTCGGAAGCTACCGTACGACTGTCCCGATCTATGGAAGCGGAGGCTTCACGACTTACTCTGACGGCGAGCTGGCCCGGCAGCTCGGCAGCTGGGTTGCCGACGAAGGGTGCAAGGACGTCAAGATGAAAGTGGGCTCCGAGCCGGACCTCGATCCGCACCGCGTGCAGGTCGCATGCCGCGCGATTGGCGAGCGCGCCAATCTCTTCGTCGATGCAAACGGCGCCTACTCGGTGCAGCAGGCGCTTCAGCTTGCGGATGCATTCGGGCAGCACGGCGTCAAATGGATCGAGGAGCCGGTGTCATCCGACGATCTCAAAGGTCTGCGCGCGGTTCGCGCCCGTGCCCCGGCAGGCATGGAAGTCGCTGCAGGCGAGTATGCCTATACGACCGACTATGTGCGCGAGATGCTCGAATCCGGCGCCGTGGACGTGCAGCAAGCGGATATTACACGGTGTGGCGGCGTGACGGGTTTCCTGCAGATAGCCTCGCTTTGCGAGGCGCACCACATCGACCTGTCAGGTCATTGCGCACCCGCTCTGCATCTTCACGCCGCTTGCGCGGCGCCGCGGCTGCGGCACCTGGAATGGTTTCACGACCACGTTCGCATCGAGCACATGCTCTTCGAGGGCGCGCCGACGCCACGTGATGGGGCGATCGAGCCCGACCTGGCGCGACCAGGGAATGGTTTGATATTCAAGGAAGCGGACGCTGCACGCTATGCGATCTAACCGAGCCGAAATTGAGAGAGCGCGCCGTGTCCCCCACGTCGCGGGAAGCAAAGCAGAGCGCGCACGGGTGCAATCGTCGTTAACTCGTCCGGCCTCGCGTCTGAGATGGGGCGAGACAGAGACCGTCATGGCGGCGCGGCGGTTGAATCGAGCGGCGGGTACGCTGGCTGCATCGGTGCTTGCAGACAGTGCCGTTGAGCATTACCGGGGGTCGTTCAAGAACAAGGCGATGTTCACCCCGCTCGTCGTTGCCGGGCTGACACTGGCCATGAGCCTGCACGGCACGGCTGACATGCGTCCGGCCGCGCATAGAGCACGCGATACATCGTATCTGTTGGCAGCTGCCACTGGCCTGCTTGGAACCGGCTTTCACATCTACAACGTGAGGAAGAAGGTGGGCGGGTTTAGCTGGCAAAATGTCTTCTACGGGGCCCCCCTCGGAGCTCCCATGGCTATTCTGCTTTCCGGGCTGTTGGGCTTCTGCTCGGAACGGGTGCGCGCCAATGGACGTCAACGACCTCACCGGGTGTTCAACCTTCCTGCGGGCGAGACGGTCGCTACCGTAACTGCGCTGGGCCTGCTCGGCACCACGGGAGAAGCAGGTCTGCTCCATTTTCGCGGTGCCTTTCACAACCCCTTCATGGCCGTTCCCGTCACTATCCCGCCCATCGGGGCCGGTTTGCTCGCCGGTGCCGTGTTAAACGGCGGAGGGCGGACGCGCGGCCTCGCGCGATGGTGGATGCGATTGCTTGCCGCAATGGGTTTTATCGGCGTTGGCTTCCACGCGTATGGAATCTCACGAAACATGGGAGGCTGGCGCAACTGGAGCCAGAACATTCTCAATGGACCGCCCTTGCCGGCGCCCCCCAGTTTTTTAGGCCTTGCACTGGCGGGGCTCGCGGCGCTCGAACTGATGAGAGAGGCGCGGGATGCTTGACAGGAAGGCGGAGCGCCGCGCTGGGGACCCTTACCCTGGCTACGACGTCCTTGCGAAATGGCGGAGCCCGTCCTGGAATGACAAGACCCGGCAGGTGGTGGCAGCTCGCCTGAGGGTAGCTGACGAGCCGCGCTTTTTCACCAGGGAAGAATTCGAAACCCTCGCCGCTGTCGCCGACCGCGTCGTACCGCAACCTTCATCAAGATCGCCGATTCCCGTTGCTGCGCTGCTTGACCGAAAGCTCGACGATGGTGTCATGGACGGTTATCGGACCGCCGGTCTGCCACGCGACGACGAAGCTTGGCGAACCGGGCTGAAAGCTCTCGATGCGGAGGCGCGGGCCCGCTATGTGAATCGCTTCACGGAAATCGATGACCCCGAGCAAGACTCTTTGCTGCGCTTCTGCGAAGCTGGGGAGTTGAAATCACCCGAATGGGCGGGCATGCCGTCGAGAACCTTTTTCAAGCACCGACTTCTGCGCGACATCGTTCTGGCGTATTACGCACACCCGATCTCCTGGAGCGAGATTGGCTGGGGCGGACCGGCCAGTCCGCGCGGCTACGTGCGCCTCGATTTCAACGATCGGGATCCGTGGGAGGCGGCCGAAGCAAAGCCGGGTCGCGAGGCTGACGCTCTGAGGGTCAATCGCAATGTCCGATGATCCCCGGCACACTCCCCGCGCACGCCACGGTCGCGCGCCCGACGTCTTCCGGCCCGGCGGCTGGGTGAGCATGAAAGGATATGCCGACCACGAAACGGTCGACTTCGTGATCGTCGGGACGGGCGCCGGCGGTGCGACACTCGCCTGCAAACTGGCCGAATACGGCTTCTCGGTGGTTGCCCTGGATGCCGGACCCTACTTTCGCCCTTTGGAGGATTTCGCCTCCGACGAGTCCGAGCAAACCAAGCTTTATTGGACCGATGATCGTATCGTCGATGGCGACAATCCCCTGCAGCTCGGAAGCAATAACAGCGGCAAGGCCGTTGGGGGCTCGACGGTGCATTTCGCAATGGTGTCGCTTCGGTTCCGGCCGGAATGGTTCAAAGCAAGGACCAAACTCGGATACGGTGCGGACTGGCCCATCGATTGGCGCGAGATGTGGGCTTACTATACGGAGGTCGAGCAGGCCCTCAAAATATCCGGACCTGTCAGCTATCCTTGGGGGCCGCCGCGTCCGCGCTATCCCTATCGCGCCCATCCGCTCAACGCTGCAGCCCGCGCGCTCGCGCGCGGCTGTGAAGCCCTCGGTATTGCCTGGACGGAAACACCGCTTGCAACCCTCTCTGCGCCGCGTGGTCTCGCGCATCCCTGCGTCTATCGCGGCTTCTGCGTGACCGGTTGCTCGACCAATGCTAAGCAAAGTGCCCTTGTGACCTGGATTCCGCGCGCTCTGTCTGCCGGCGCCGAGATTCGCGATCTCGCCATGGTCGGCCGGATCGAGACCGACGCGGATGGCCTCGCCGCCGGTGTCCATTATCACCGTCAAAACAAGTGGCACTTCCAAAAGGCACGCAACGTGGTGGTGGCTGGCTATGCGATCGAAACGCCGAGGCTCTTGCTGAATTCGGCAAACAACAAGTTTCCTAACGGCCTGGCAAACAGTACCGGACTTGTTGGCAAGAACCTCATGGCACAGGCAAACCAGGCCGTGTGGGGCGAGATGGACGAAGAAGTTCGCTCGTACAAGGGACCTCCGTCCCTGGCAATCACCGAGCACTGGAATTACGAGGACGAAGGGAAGGACTTCTTTGGCGGTTACGCCTACATGAGCCAAGGCCCTTTGCCGCAGCTCTGGGCCAACACACAGGCAACGGCGCACGGTCTGTGGGGAGCACGGCTGGTCGAGGAGATGAAGCGCTACAATCACGTTGTCGGCTTGAAAATCGTGGGCGAGATGCTGCCCCAAGAAAACAACCGCGTCACTCTGGCGGACGAACTAGATCAGTACGGGCTCAGAATTCCGCGCGTGACCTATTCCTGGTGCGACAATGACAAGCGCCTGATCAATCATTCGATCGCCTTCATGAGCCGAGCTCTGGGCGCAATTGGCACCAGAAACATTTGGGTCCAGGAAGACGACACCTGTCACCTCAATGGAACGGCCCGGATGGGCGATCGACCGGACAGCAGCGTTGTCAACGCAGATTGCCGCAGCTGGGACATCCCCAATCTGTGGATCTGCGATGGCTCCGTTTTTCCCACCGTGGGCGGCGCGAATCCTTCCCTCACGATCCAGGCAATTGCATGCCGCACGGCAGACCGAATCCGTACCCTGTCCCGACTGGGAGAGATCAGATTGAACTAGGAGGATGAGGATGAGGCACAAGCTTCTCAATGACGGCCCGCAGCGAACTTTTGCGGTCGTCCTCGACAGCGGCGATGAGGCGATGGAAAGCCTCAAGTCGTTTGCGGCAGAGCAGCGGCTTTCTGCAGCGCAAGTGACCGGCATCGGAGCATTCAGCGGTCTGATGCTGAAATACTTCGATTGGGAAAGTAAATCTTACCTCGAGAACCGTGTGGACGAACAGGTAGAAGTTGCCTCGCTTGTCGGTGATGTCGCGGTTTCGCCTTCGGGCGAACCGTCCGTGCACATTCATCTTGTCGTCGGCCGGCGCGACGGTACGGCTCTCGCCGGCCATCTGGGATCGGGCTGGGTGCGTCCCACCCTCGAGGTGATCGTAACCGAAAGCCCCACGCATCTTCAGAAGGAGCGCGACCCTGTGACCGGGCTGGCGTTGATCAAGCTGGAGCGATGACAATGCAGAGTATCGGACGCACGCTGTGGGCCATCCCAGAAGGCTATATCCCAAGCGACAGCGTAAGCGATGCGCATGATCTCGTGTCTCACGAAGCTGCTTGCTTTCTGAACGTTGGCGAGAAAGATGCCGACGTTCAGATCACTCTGTTTTTTGAGAACAGAGATCCGGTCGGCCCCTACCGGGTGAAGGTGCCAGCTCGGCGGACGTTGCATCTGCGCTTCAACGACTTGACGGATCCGGCGCCCGTCCCACGCGACACGAGCTACGCCTCCCTGATTGAAGCGAGTGCGCCGCTCATCGTCCAGCATACCAGACTGGAGTCGCGCCAACCCGGGATGGCGCTACTCTCGACCATTGCCTACCCGGCCGTGCCGCAATGAAGAGGTGTACCAATGCGAAGCGAAGAGAGCGGGCGTGAGGTACCAGGCCGATCACGCCCAGTCGTCGTGATTACCGGGGCATCGGCCGGGGTTGGACGGGCCATCGCCCATCGTTTCGGCCGCGCCGGTTACGCCATCGGTCTGATCGCCCGAGATGCGGAGGCTCTCGAAGAGGTGCGGCGCGAGATCGAGGGCGTGGGTGGACGGGCTGTCGTGATGCCTCTCGACGTTGCGGATGCCAGCGCTGTCTTCGCGGCCGCAGATCGTATTGCGTCGACGCTCGGTCCGATCGATATATGGATCAATGATGCTATGGTGACGGTGTTTTCGCCGGTCTGGCGCATGACGCCGGATGAATTTCGCCGCGTCACCGATGTCACCTATCTCGGGTTCGTGCACGGCACGATGGCGGCTCTGGGCCACATGCGGCCCGCCAATAGGGGCACGATCATCCAGATCGGATCGGCGCTGGCCTATCGTGGGATCCCGCTGCAGTCGGCCTATTGCGGTGCCAAGCACGCCATTCGCGGCTTCACCGATTCGCTCCGGAGCGAGCTAAGGCACGAGCAGAGCAGGATCAACCTCGTGATGCTTCAGCTGCCGGCGGTGAATACACCGCAGTTCGATTGGGCAAGGGCGCATATGTCTCATTCCCCCCGGCCGGTGGCGCCCGTGGTTGAGCCCGAGGTGATCGCGAATGTCGTATATGATGCGGCTCAAACGCCCGCCAGGGAGTATTGGATCGGTTTCAGCACTCTCAAGGTGATTTTCGGCAACATGATCCTGCCAGGGCTGCTGGACCGCTATCTCGCCCAAACCTGTATCAGCGGTCAACAGACGGATCGCCCAATAGACGGAAGCCGGCCGGACAATCTCGACCGGCCGCTGCATGGTCTCCATCGTATGAGGGGCAGCTTCGATTCGGAAGCGACCAACAGAGCGTTCGTCGGGTCTGCGAGCATGCTGCGACTTGCTCCATTGGCGGCGCTGCTGGGGACGGTTGCACTGGCTCTGACTGCACAGAGGCGCGCCTCTCGCAGGCGTGAACGCAATGTGCGGTTTGGATGAGTGCTTCCCGTGGCGGTGAAGCTCATCGAGGACTACGGCCTGATCGGAGACGGCCAGACGGCGGCCCTTGTTCACCGTGACGGCTCGATCGATTGGCTGTGTTGGCCGCGCTTCGATTCGGATGCGTGCTTTGCGGCGCTACTCGGTACGAGCTCACACGGATGGTGGAAGCTCGCACCGGTCGATGCCATCACTTCATCCAGCCGTCGGTATCGAGACGATACCCTCGTCCTGGAGACGGATTTCGTGCTGACAACGGGCCATGTCCGGCTGATTGATTTCATGCCGGTTGAGAACGACGCCTCTGCCGTAATCCGGATTGTTCGGGGCCTTGCCGGGATGGTCAGCTTGCGCAGCGAGCTGGATCTTCGCTTCGACTACGGGTCGTTGAGACCTGCCCTGGAAATCGGTCATGATCGAGCCGTGGCGTTCGTGGGTCCCGATCTTGTCGTTCTACACGCGCCGACGCGGGTTTCGCAGCGGGGCACGTGCATCGTTTCGGAAGTGGAGGTGAGTGAAGGCGAAGAGATCGCGTTCTGTCTGCGATATGGCAGCGCAACTGCGGCACCACCTCCGCCGATTGCGGCGGACGCAGCGCTGCGATCGACAGAAGAATATTGGCGCAGCTGGATCGCGAAGTTCACGATCAAAACGCGATGGCCCGAGGCCGTCAGGCGCTCGCTCCTGACCCTTAAGGCGATGATCTATCGCTCTACAGGCGGCATCATTGCCGCTCCGACTACCTCGCTTCCAGAGGCGCCCGCCGAGGACCTGAACTGGGATTACCGCTATTGCTGGTTGCGTGATGCGGCGTTTACGATAACCGCTCTGCTCGACGCGGGGTATCACGAGGAAGCCAAGGCATTCCGCGACTGGCTTCTCCGGGCCGCTGGTGGCGAACCCGAGAAGATCAGGATCATGTACCGGGTGGACGGCTCGCGGCGGTTGGAGGAGTGGACCGCATCCTGGCTACCCGGTTATAGAGGAGCGAGGCCGGTCCGAATTGGCAACGCCGCCGCCGCCCAACGGCAGCTCGACGTCTACGGCGAACTGCTGGATGCGGTGGCTGCGGCGGCGAAGGCAGGCATTGCCCCGACCGACCGTGAAGGCAATCTGGTTGCGGCCGTGATCGCTCACGTCGAGCGGGTCTGGAACGAGCCCGACCACGGTCTGTGGGAATCGAGAGGGAATCCGCAGCACTACACCTATTCCAAAGTCTCTGCATGGGCCGCGGTGGATCGGTTCGTCCGCCGTGGGGATCTCTACCAATCGGCAGACGGCGGCTTTGTTAGGCGAATGAATGGACTTCGGGACCGGATGCATCGCGAAATATGCGAGAAGGCGTTCGACTCTGAACGACAGGCGTTCGTGGAGTATTACGGATCTGACGGAGTGGATCCGAGTTTGCTCAATCTTCCGCTTGTGGGTTTTTTACCAATCACGGACCGTCGCATCGACAAGACCATCGCGACGATCGAGCGCGAGCTCGTACATGAGGGCTACGTCCACCGCAGGACGTCGGATGGGATTCGTGAGGGAGCATTCCTCACATGCAGCGGATGGCTTGCGGAATGTCAGCTTATGCAAGGCAGGCGGGTGGAAGCGGAGCGCACCCTTGAGCACCTCTTGCGGGCGCGAAACGAACTGGGACTTCTGGCCGAGGAGTTCAGCGTTCGTAATCGACGCCTTGCCGGCAACTTCCCGCAGGGATTAAGCCATTTGGCATTGGTCCGAGCAGCCCTTCGGTTCGAGCAGAAGGCCTCAAACCGGGGTGATGGACACGGACAATAGTTGTAATCCTGAAAAAGGAACCGCCGATGACCCGATGCGTATTCTTCGCAGACCTGTGGACGGTTCCGATCGATCCCGGGGTGCGGGGAGCACAGCAATGCAGGACGGTCAGGCGACAGGCCTAGTTCCGACATCGACTGCACCTGAAGGCCGCGTTCGCCCCTTGGCAGCACGTAACAAGCTGCTGCGCTGCATCCCAGAAATGGAGCTGACAGTGCTCCGGTCGATCGGGATGGACGTCGAACTCAAGCCGCGTCAGGTCCTTCACCATTGGCGCTTGCCGATGGAATATGTCTACTTTCTTGGCAGCGGTCTGGTATCGGTCTCGGCGAAGGTCGATGACGGGCGCTTCGTCGAGGCTTGGCTGGTTGGCTCCGAGGGAATGATCGGCGCCCCCTGCGTTTTGGCGCCGGAGGATCCGATGCCGCCGCACCGTCGGGTCGTTCAGGTGGGCGGAACGGCACTGCGAATTCCGACGCCGGCCTTTCTCGCCGCGCTTGACGATCTTGGGGCCCTTCGTGGAGTGATCCTCTCCTACATCAATCTTGTCTTGTTTCAAACGTCACAGGTGGGAGCCTGCAACTCGCTCCATTCCGTCAAGCAGCGACTTGCCCGCTGGCTTCTGGTCGCGGCAAACGCAATGGACTCTGGAGAACTGTCGATCACGCATGCTGTTTTAGCTCAATTACTCGGGATTCGTCGGGCCAGTGTCAGCGAATGTCTCGAGACGTTCGAACAGGCCGGCATCATCCGCAACACCCGAGCAGCGATAGCTCTGGTCGACCGGGCTCGACTGGAGCATTTTGCCTGTTCGTGCTCTGGATTGATACAGCGCGAGTATGATAGGCAGATCGGCCGCCGTCTGCGGAGTTGAACATCGAATACGACTTCTGCAGAGAGCTCGCTCGCGATAAAGCTCTTGATCCTGCCCAACTCCAAGGCTCGACTTGAACGAAAGCGATCTTCAGAACGTTTGCTTCTCCGAGCAACGGAGGAGCCATGATTCCAATTTGGCTTAGAGATATGGCGCTGGCTAGTCTGGCCGTCGGACTTGTTTGCGCGATCGTAATCGTGATCGACCTGATCCGGCATCCACAGCGCATGTGGATCATGAATGTCGTCTGGCCAGTCAACGGTCTGTTCGGCACCGTACTGACCTTGTGGATGTACTACCAATTTGGGCGGCTTGCAGCGCGTGATGCGGCTGAGATAAATGAGCACTCCGATAGCAAGAAGGGCACTCCTTTCCCTGTCATGGTTGCAAAAGGTGCCATGCACTGCGGAGCCGGATGTACTCTCGGGGACATCATCGCTGAAACCCTTGCGCTTGCGTTTCCGGTGATTGCAATCTGGGCCGGATGGAAAAGCCTCTTTTCAGAGAAGATGTTCGCCATCTGGGTGGTGGATTACCTGTTCGCCTTCGTGCTCGGCGTCGCATTTCAGTACTTCACGATCAAACCGATGCGCGGCTTGTCACCGGGCGCAGGAATCGTTCAGGCCGTGAAGGCAGACACTCTCTCACTGACTGCCTGGCAGATCGGTATGTACGGCTTTATGGCAATCGCGCAGTTCGCGATCTTCAGGAATCTCTTCGGGGTGAGGCTCGAGCCGTCGATGCCAGAGTTTTGGTTCATGATGCAGATTGCGATGATCGCGGGATTTTTCACGAGCTACCCGGTAAACTGGTGGCTTGTAGAGGCAGGCGTCAAGGAACGCATGTAGGGCGCTAAAGGATGAACTCCGCTCGTTCGTCCCTAGCTTTCCTGAAGTTTCCAGTTGCGGATTGTGGCCGACAAGCTCCCGAGGAACCCAGCGGCTTCCGGGGCGTCGTCACAGCGTCTTCAATTCGCCATGAGAGCAGAGGTGGAGTCCTCAAACGCACCTGGGTTCAGGCTTTTCGGTGTCCCTCTGATCGGCGCGACGCCCGAAAACGCACATAAGCTGCTCTTGACGATAGGTCTGGTAGGGTGCGTGCTTGCGCTCGGGTGGGGACTGCGTAAGGTCATCGCGCTCGGGCAAGGACTGGTCAATTGGCACGGAGTCCTGTTTTGGGTACGGCAGGGGATCAATCTCGTGCTTGCTGTGACCCTCGTTTTCGGTGTGCTCTCGATCTGGTTTGATGATCCCGCGCGACTCGCTACGGCCGCTGGCCTTCTATCGGCTGGGCTCGCTTTCGCTTTGCAGAAGGTCATCACAGCAACGGCAGGATACTTCGTGATCCTAAGGGGGAGAACATTCAACCTTGGTGATCGCATCGTAATGGGAGGCGTCCGCGGAGACGTGATCGCGCTGAGTTTCATGCAGACTACCATTCTTGAAATGGGGCAACCCCCACCCGTCCAGTCGGATTCGCCTGCAATGTGGATTAGAAGCCGGCAATATACGGGGCGCATCGTGACTGTGTCGAACAGCAAGGTGTTCGACGAGCCGGTCTACAACTACACCCGCGAATTCCCGTTCATTTGGGATGAGATTAAACTGCCGGTGCGGTACCAGGATGACCGAGCAAAGGTCGAGCGGTTGCTGGTCGATGCCGCGCAGGCACATACCGCAGGTTTCAAGTCGAGGGCGGAAGAGTTCTCCGACGAGATGAAGCGCGTCTATGGGCACACGATGTCGGATTTTGAGCCCTGCGTTTACTGGCGCTTGACCGACAATTGGCTTGAGCTGACGCTTCGCTTTCTCGCTCCCGTGCACGGTGTTCGCGAGCTGAAAGACGCAATCAGCCGGGACATCTTATCGGGCCTGGATGAAGAGGGAATCTCCGTGGCGTCCGCAACTTATGACGTTGTGGGAATGCCAGCTTTGCGGATCTCGGCCGATGCTCGTCTCGGCGCCCCGCCTGCTTCTTAGGTGCGCTTCAGCCAGATCTGCTTAGGAACGCGGCTGTTCAGGTGGCGTTGCGTTCGGAGTGGCGTCGAACAGGCCGGCGAGCGGTCGACGGTCGCGGGACGTCCAGTGGTGGCTCCGCCAACGCGAGAGGCTTGATTCCTCGATGTCCCTAGCGCTCACCGCCGGCTTGTGGGGACTGTTGGGAGCCTCGTCGCTGATCGCAGGTGCTGCAGTAGCCTTTCTGCTGAAGATGCCCCGAACTGTTGCCGCCGGAATCATGTCGTTTGGTTGCGGAGTTCTCATATCGGCCGTGACTTACGATCTGCTGGAGGATGGCTTCGGTGAGGGCGGTATTTGGCCAATCGTGGGGGGCGCACTCGCTGGATCGGTCTCTTACGCTGTCGCCGACTGGATCGTCTCCCAGCAAGGCGGCCATTGCCGTAAACATTCCGGCAACGAGCAGAGAAAGGCGGGCGAAGGAGGTGGCCTCGCCATAGCCATCGGCTCACTACTGGATGGAATTCCCGAAAGTGTTGTCCTCGGCCTCGGGCTACTCAGCGGCCGAGGCGTCAGCATCGCCATGCTCGCCGCAATTTTCCTCTCGAATTTTCCCGAAGGGCTGTCCAGCGCGCTTGGAATGCGATCTGCCGGAAGGTCGGCCGGCTACATTTTCGGATTGTGGAGCGCTATTGCGGTGCTTTCCGGGTTGGCATCAATGGCTGGTGCTGCGTTTCTGGGCGGCGCGCCGCCGGCAGTTGTGGCGACGGTCGACGCGGTTGCAGCGGGCGCACTGCTGACGATGGTCGTCAATACGATGATCCCCGAGGCGGTCGAGGGCGATCGCAAACTCACGGGAGTACTGGTCGTTTTCGGACTCCTGGTGGCCTTTGCGCTTTCAAACGGTTTTGGTCCGCCCGACTGAACTGCCAAAGTGGTGGTGCGGATTAACCATCATGAGGGCCGTTCATCGTCCCTGACGTCGTCGTCCGTGAACAAGGCACTAAGCGATTGAGCAGGAGTCAGTTTTCCGGTTGCGGCGGCATTTGAGATTGCAGGGATTGGGGGCTTGAGGCCCCCAAACCTTGCAATTTTCGTTTGTGGATTCCCTTTCGCTGCGGACCATGATTCTGTGGTGCATCGGAGGGGCCGATGCGACCGAAGAAGCACAGGACGACGGGATCGAACGATCTGTTCCGGGCGCGGCTGGACCAGATCATCAATCTGAAGCACGAGTTGGTTCTGCTTGCCGGCAAGATCGATTGGGACTGGATCGACGGCGAGATCGCGCCGCTCTACAGCGAGAACGGCCGGCCCGGGATCGAGACCCGCTTCATGATCGGGCTGTTGTTGCTCAAGCATATCTACGGGCTGTCCGATGAGGGGGTGTGCGAGCGCTGGGTCCACGACCCTTATTTCCAGTTCTTCACCGGCGAAGAGTTTTTCCAGCACGCTTTCCCGCACGAACGCTCGGACCTGAGCCATTGGCGCAAGCGGCTCGGCGACAAGCTGGAGCTGCTGCTGGCCGAGAGCCTGCGGGTGGCGCACGAAGCCGGCGCCTTACGCAGCCAGGACCTCAAGCGCGTCACGGT
>NZ_JADPJC010000149.1:0-42959 GCF_023073215.1 Bradyrhizobium sp. 35 | reverse complement strand
GCCCTTGGCCTCTCGCACCCGAACGCTGCCGCGTCCACCGCAAGCCCGGCTCGCGAACATGACGACCACAAGATCGCCCCTCAAGGATGAGCCGGGATGCACGACACATACGCCATTTCCGAATTTCGGTAAAGCGGAATCTTTTTGCGGCGGCGGATTGACACGGGGGCGACACAGGCGCGGTCCCGTAGCCCGGATGAAGCGAAGCGTGATCCGGGAAGGTGCCGGACGCAGCGCGAGCAGCCCCCGGATCACGCTTGCGCTCCATCCGGGCACCGGGGCTTCGCCGCCCTATATCATCTGCCTTGCGCAAAAAAACACCCGGCGGTTTCCCGCCGGGTGTTCGTTCATGTGTTTCGATAGATTTTACCAGTTGCGCTGAGCGCGGAGGATCATGGCGACCGAGTCCTGATCCTTCAGCTCGTAGGCCGCCTTCGGCTTGGCGGTCGCGACGCTCGGGGAGGCGCCAACCGTACCAGAATACTTCTGGTCGAGATGGGTCCAGGACACGTCCGCCGAGAAGGTCAGGTTCTTGACCGGGGTCCACCGGGTGACGACACCTAGCTGGCCGATCGCGAAGTCCGGGTTGCAACCCGTCACACCTGCCAGGGCTCCGAACACACCGGCGCCGCCGCCGGCGCCGCAGATGGTGGTCTTGGCCAGCGTGCCGAACTGGGCCTGAGCGTAAGCACCGTACAGCGAGGAGTTCCAGTTGGGATCCCAGTTGTGGGTGTAAGCGCCACGGAAGCCCCAGGTCTTGACGGTTTCCTGCGAGCTACCGGTCACGTACACCGTGTCGGGAGCATTGGCGAAGCCAACGCTCTGGTAGGCAACACCAGAGCTACCGAACAGCGAGTAGCTGCTGCCCGACAGGTTCTGGAAGTTGTAGCGGGTCGCGCCGTCGGTGTAGACGCCCTGGATGTTGATCGTGTCACCCGCGCCGGTCGGGATGTTCTTGATCGACAAAGCGAGCTGAACCGCCCAACCCCACTTGTCGTCGGGATGGCCGGTGGCTTCGGTCGCGCCGTAATAGGCGACATGGTTGTCATGCGCAGCCACTGACGCCTGGAAGAGACCCCAGGCCTGATCGACACGCACCTGACCGACGAGGTTCGGCGAACGCGAGCCGCCGAGGGCGTTGGTGCCGTATGAGCCGCCGATGATGCCACCTGCGGTCGCGCCGGTCATGTTGAGGTTGCCGGCCTGATAGTAGGCCGTCGCATCTTCAGCGGAGAACGATGCCGTGACGCCCTGGCCGAAGTCGGCGGTGTATGTGAACTGGGTGACGCCAGTAACGGTGCCGCTGCCGCCGACGAGGTTGTCGGTGATGTTGCCGGGATAGTTGGTCCAGGGCGCGTCGAACTGCGACACGGCCTTACCCATCGTGAAGCCGGCGAACTGGATGAAGGCGTAGTATACGCCGAGCGCACCGGCCGAGGTATTGCCGTCGGTGCCGTTGACGTTGCCGCTACCCCGAACCGACGAGGCCTGTGCCCGCAGCGTTGAGACCGAGCGTACCGCTGTACTGGGTGCCACCCGTTGCCGAACCGGTGCCCGAATAGTTGCCGGTCGTCCAGGTAAAGACGCCGTCGAAGAACGTGCGGACCACGCCGTATTCGGTCGCGGTGCGGGTGTCGATGTTGAGGTCTTCACGAGCGCGGAAGGTGTAGTAGTTCATCAGGCGGTTGCGTGCACCGGCAACACCGCTCTGGTTCGGGTTGAAGTCCGAATTGGTATTGAGGTTCGCATCGGCACGCAGGTATCCGACACAACGGCAGCAACGAACCCGTCGAGGGCCCGTCACGGACCGCCTGCTCGACGCCGATCATCCAGCGCAGCGATGCCCGGCGCATGACCGGCGTCGCAATGCCGCCGTCGCACACGGCGGCAGCCATTCTGCGATCCACGAGGGCAAGACGGGATGCGTGACTGGCGGCCGCCCCCTCGCCGTAGACCGCGATCTGCTGCGAATCGACGTCCGGACGAGCTTCCAGGTAATCCAGCCAGCATTGAAGAATATGCGCCGGCTTGAAGGGGCTACGACCGGATGAATCGCCGGCATCAACGAGCAGGAGTGACACGTTCCGTCGCCCTGAAGCCGGCAACAGCCTGCTCATCATCGAGCCGAGGGTGATGTCCTCGTCGCTGACGCAGATAACCGCGGGTGCGAAAGACCGATCGGGGAACGCCGGCAGAAAGTAGCCCGCAAGCGAGCCTTGATCAAAGCAGTCGATCTCCACACGCTCGATCGCCGAACCGGCGTCCTCCTCGAAGCCCCTCAGGCAGAGTCTGACCTTGTCTACGAGGTCGGTACCCCCGGGATCTCCGGGCCAAGACAGGTTCCTCGCGACTTCAAGGGCCGTCAGCGAGCACAGCCACGCTTCCCGCGCGATCTGAGCTGAACTGGTTACGCGCGCCGATTCGGCGAATATCCGGTACTCGCCTGAGATCCTCAACCACTCCGAAATCCACCGATGCCTGTGCGCCTCGCGCACGAGTTCCGCGACGGACAAGCTTTCGAAAAAATGGGACGCGCGTTTTCGCAAGCACGCCAGGCTTCGACCGGCGCCGTCGCACGTGCCGTGAGGCCAATGATCATCTTCCATGCCCGTCCCCGAACGGCGCGTCGGCGGTTGCTTGGACTCGGCGCAGCGCTGTCAGCGCAACGCCCTGCATGTCTGCTCGAGGCGATGTCATGCGTGCGTGATCGCGCTTGCGTCTGCCGTCCCGATGATCGTTCCGTTTTCCCTTCGCGGGCGGGGGCACTGGACCGGACGGACTACAGTCCGAACGAACCGGTCGCAAAACAAGTCGCACGCCGACTCCAACTCAATCGTCACGTCTCAGCTCCGTTGCTGATACACAGTTTAGGCCCCGCACCACTCTGCCATTTTTTGCTGTCCCGCGTTTGCAGTTTTTTGTTGCGGTGGACGACTAAAATTGGAGCTCATTTAACGAGGGAGAAGGCATCGCCTGTGTCGGCTTCCATCATGATTCCTCATGACGCCGATCCGGCGCGCCACCAATCACGCCAGCGATAAAAATGCGGCGGGTTACCGCCTGATCGATGCCGATGGCCTTCGCCAAAGGGCTTTCCGCTAGTCAATGTCGCAGGAAAACCGGCGCGACAAAATCCTCGAAGTCGCTCATCCGCACCCGGCGCGCGAGACGTGACGAGGTATGATCGCGTTCTGGGAGAGCCTGGGCGATCGAGATGTGCAACATTTCTTACTTCGGTAAGCCAGTTATTTGAGCAACTCAACGACCCTGCACAACCGCCGCCGGTTTGGCGTCGTCTTGCTTTCGGCGTCAAGCAACACGCCGGGCCGCCCGCTGATCCGCGCCTTGTATCCATATCCCAGTTGCCATCCGCACGCACTTTGCCTTACATGCCCGCCAAACTCGCCCGCGGATGACGGCCGGGTCTTAAAAATCACAAATTGTCAAAGGGACGAGACATGGCGCGTAACATCCTGATTCTCGGGGCTTCCTACGGTTCCCTGCTGGGCACGAAGCTGCTGATGGCGGGGCACAATGTGACCCTGGTCTGCCGCGCCAAGACCGCGGAGCTGATCAACCGCGAGGGGACCGAGGTGCGAATCAAGTTGCGTGACGAGGCCGTTCACCGCGCCATCTTCTCGCGCGACCTGCCCGGCAAGCTCGACGCCGTGACGCCGGCCAATGTGGACTTGTCGCGTTACGACATGGTCGGCCTTGCGATGCAGGAGCCGCAATACACCAACCATACGGTGCGCGTTCTCATGGTCAGGATCGCCGCGGCGAAGCTGCCGTGCCTCTCGATCATGAACATGCCGCCGCTGCCCTATCTGAAGCGGATCCCCTCGCTCGCAGACATGGATCTCGAGGAGGCCTACACCAATGCGCAGGTGTGGGAGCGCTTCGAGCCGGGGCTGGTGACCCTGTGCTCGCCCGACCCGCAGGCATTCCGTCCGCCGGAAGAGGCTGCGAACGTGCTGCACGTCGGTCTGCCCACGAATTTCAAGGCATCCGTGTTCGCCGACGAGAAGCACAACAAGGTGCTGCGCGAGCTCGAAGCCGACATCGACGCGGTGACGCTCGACGGCCACGACGTGCCGGTGAAGCTGAAGGTGTTCGATTCCCTGTTCGTGCCGCTGGCCAAATGGTCGATGCTGCTGACCGGCAACTACCGCTGCATCACGCCGCACGAGCCGCAGTCGATCCGGGACGCCGTGCACGGTGATCTCGCGCGCTCGCAGACGATCTACGAGCATGTCGACGCCATCGCCAGGCGTCTCGGCGCCGATCCGCAGGACCAGGTGCCGTTCGCGAAATACGCCAAGGCTGCCGAGAGCCTGCTGAAGCCGTCATCGGCCGCACGCGCAGTGGCCGGCGGCGCGCCCTTCATCGAGCGCGTCGACCTGCTGGTCAAGCTGATCTCGCATCAGCTCGGCGCGCCCAATGCAGAGATCGACCGCACGGTCGAGACCGTGGACCTGAAGCTCAACGAGAAGATCGTGCAGGGCGGATCGGGCGCGCTGTAACGGGCCGCGATCCCCTTTGCCCCGCACCCATCATTGGCTGGGCGCATGCCAAGCGCACGGTGCAATGGCGGTTTCGCACATCAAGGGGGGAACTCGCGCAAGTGATACCCCAGGACGCCGGTCCGCAAGCGCCCTATCGGCCCGCACTTCTACGGCAATCGAATCGCGCCTGAAATCCGCCGTGGGCAACAACGCATGATTTACGCCATGGTGCTCGACGCGCCACGGCCGGATTGATAAGCCCCTGTCCGCGAATGATGGGACTTGAGTCGGGCATGACGGTTGCGATCGAGATGGGGCAGACCACGGCGGGCGCCGCGGCGGCCATGGACCTCGAGGAACTGCTGGCGACCCGCCTCCTGGTGCAAGGCAATTCGGGTTCCGGAAAATCACATCTGTTGCGGCGGCTGCTGGAGCAGAGCGCACCCTGGGTGCAGCAGGCGATCATCGATCCCGAAGGCGATTTCGTCTCCCTGGCGGAGCATTTCGACCATCTCGTGATCGAGGCCCAGGATCACACCGAACGCGGCCTTCAGGTTGCCGGCGAGCGCGCGCGGCTGCATCGCGTCTCCACCGTGCTCAACCTCGAAGGGCTCGACGCCGAGAACCAGATGCGCCGCGCCGCGGCCTTCCTCGGCGGACTGTTCGACGTGGACCGCGACCATTGGTATCCGATGCTGGTCGTGGTCGACGAGGCGCAGCTGTTTGCGCCTGCGGTGGCGGGCGAAGTCTCGGACGAAGCGCGAAAGCTTTCGCTCGGCGCGATGACCAATCTGATGTGCCGCGGCCGCAAGCGCGGGCTTGCCGGGATCATCGCGACCCAGCGGCTGGCGAAGCTCGCCAAGAACGTCGCGGCGGAAGCGTCCAACTTCCTGATGGGCCGCACCTTCCTCGACATCGACATGGCGCGCGCCGCCGACCTGCTCGGCATGGAGCGGCGGCAGGCCGAATCGTTTCGCGATCTCGAACGCGGACAATTCATGGCGCTCGGCCCCGCGCTGTCACGCCGGCCGCTGCGTTTGAACATCGGCGCGACCGAAACCCAGCCGCGCAATTCCACGCCGCGGCTGATGCCGATGCCCGAAGCCGCACTCGAAAATATGCGCGCCGTGATCCTGGCCGCGCCGCCGCCCGATGCCAGCCGGCCGCAGCGCCGGCCCGCGCCCGATCTGCTCGAGCAGCTCCGCGCCGCGAAGGCTGCGGCACCAGAGATCGGCCCCGAAATAATCGAGGTCCCGATTAGTGCCGAAGAGCTTGCCGAACGGCGCGAACGCGTGGATCGGACCCTTCGTGCCGTGCTCGCCGCGCCCGACGCCGGTTTCCGCGCGGTCGGCGTGCTGTACCAGGAGTTCGTGGTTCGCTGCCGCATCGAGGGACTCGGCTCGGCGGTGCCCGACCTCACCGAATTCCGCCGCATGCTGACACGCGCACGCGCCGGGCTCGGCGCCGAGCATGCCGAGGACGACGCCTGGCAGGACGTGTCGCTGCGCGCCTCGATCCTGCCCGACGACATGCAAGGCGTGTTCATGATGATCGCGCGCGCGGCGAAAGAAGGCTGGCCCTGCCCCGGCGACGCCGCGATCGCCCGCGCCTACGGCTCGCATTCGCTGCGCCGGGCTCAGCGCCTGCTCGGCTACATGGAAGAGCAGGGCCTGATCGTCTGCCAGCTCGACGGCGCCGGCCGCAGGTTCGTGACGCTGGTGGAATTGGCGTGGGCCACCGCGCCGGGCGATCCCAATGCCGACGACCTGCCGGCGGAGAGCGCAGCTTCGGCTTGAGCCCACGATTGACTCACGCTGTCTCGGTAGCATCGGCGCCCACCAGCACATCGGGCGTGCGCCGCCGCTCGAGCGCGAATAGCCTGCGATAGAGCATGACCGAAACCAGCCATGCAATCGCGAATAGCGCGACCACGGCGAAGCCGACGTTCGCGAGTGAATCGTTGAGGCCGTCGACCAGCGTCCACACACCGCCAGACAGGCCGAGCCGATCCCCGATCAGGCCAAGCGCCTCAATGCCGCCGATGAACAGCGCCACCGCGACCGAGGCACCGGTGATCGTGAGGTTGTACCAGAGCTTCCGTAAGGGATCGACGAAGGCCCAACGATAAGCGCTAACCATCAGCGCGGAATCGGCGGTATCGACCAGCGCCATGCCTGATGCGAACAGCGCGGGAAAGACCATGACGTCGGCCAGCGATGCACCAAGCGCGTATTCGCTGGCGGAGATGCTGAGCAGGCCGATCTCGGTGGCGGTGTCGAAGCCGAGGCCGAACAGGAAGCCGAGCGGGTACATATGCGCCGGCGTGGTCACCAGGCGGAACATCGGGCCGAGCAGCCGCGCCAGCAATCCGCGGCTGGCGAGCAGCGCATCAAGCTGCGCGGCGTCGTGAATGCCTTGCGCGCGCGCGATCCGGAACGTCCGCCACAGGCCGGCGAAGATGACCAGGTTGATGGCCGCGATCACCAGCAGGAACAGCGCCGACACCGACGTGCCGATGAAGCCGCCGACGTCCTTGAGCAGGCTGTCGCCGCCAAGGCTCACCAAGCCCAGCGCGAGCAGCATGGTCGCGACCACAACCACGGTGGAATGACCAAGCGCGAAATAGAGACCAACGCTGCGCGGCGCATCGCCGGCCTGCATCAGCTTGCGCACGACGTTGTCGATGGCCGCGATGTGGTCGGCATCGACGGCGTGGCGCAGGCCGAACACCCAGGCAAGCAGCGCGGTCGCCATCACCGTCGGCCGGTCACCGAACGCCGCGAACGCCCAAGCCCACGCCCCGATGTTGGCCGCGATCAACCCGCCGAACAGCAGCATCATTCCGGGGTCGACCGCCCGCAAAGATAATTTCGTCACGCCAATCATTCCGTCCGCTGCACGACCCATCGCACGAGCGGTATGATCTTTTCATAAGGTGGTCATACTGACCAGTGCAATCCCGGAGGGGCGGCACGGTTCTGCAGCAGTGCTTGCGGCGTCCTTCGGGACGCCCGCTGCGCGGGCTCCTTTAGGATGAGGTCTTGCTTCGCCGCGAGGTTGCCAGACCCTCATGGTGAGGCGCCCGCCGAGGGCGGGCGTCTCGAACCATGCAGGCCGAGATGGCGCTACGCCGCCTCGGAGCCGCCGAGATAGGCATCGCGGATGCGGGGATCGTCCTTCAGCGCGCGGGCGGAGCCGGAGAGAACGATCTTGCCGGTCTGGAGCACATAGGCCTCGTGCGCGATCTCGAGCGCGAGGCTGGCGTTCTGCTCGACCATGAAGACCGAGACGCCCTCCTGGTTGATGGTGCGGATCAGCTCCAGCACGCGGTCGACGTAAAGCGGCGACAGGCCCATGGTCGGCTCGTCCATCACGATCATCCGGGGACGGCTCATCAGCGCCCGCGCCATCGCGACCATCTGCTGCTCGCCGCCCGAGAGCGAGCCGGCGCGCTGCGACAGCCGTTGGCCGAGCTTCGGGAACAGCGTGAGCATCTTGTCGAGATCCTGCGCGATCGCCTCGCGGTCGTCGCGCACGAAGGCGCCCATCAAAATGTTCTCGCGGACGCTCATGTCGGCGAACAGCCGCCGTGCCTCCGGCACCGAGGCGATGCCGCGGCGGACGATCTGCGGCGTGGTAAGTCCCAGTAGCGAAGTGCCGTCGAACGTCACGTCGCCCGAGCGCGGCTTCACGAGGCCTAGAATGATCTTCATCGTGGTCGATTTGCCGCTGGCATTGCCGCCGAGCAGGCAGACGATGTGGCCGCGCGGAACTGATATCGACAGGTCGAAATGCACCTGGGCCTGACCATAGAAGGTATTGACGTCGGTGATCGCGAGCAGCGCATCGGGAGGCGGGTTCGTCATGCCGCGCTCTCCTGCTTCGTCGTCAGGCCGTGGCCGAGATAGGCCTCGATCACCTTGGGATCACCGCGCACCGCTTCGCCCGGGCCTTCCGCGATTTTCTTGCCCTCGTCCATGACGATGACGCGATCGGAGAGGCGCATCACCATTTCGAGCTTGTGCTCGATCAGCACGATCGTCAGCCCTTCGGCTTTCAGCTCGGCGACGAGCCCCTGCATCTCCGTGGTCTCGGTCGGATTCATGCCGGCGGTCGGCTCGTCCAGCAGCAGCAGGCGCGGCTTCAAGGCGAGCGCGCGCGCGATCTCGACGCGGCGGCGGTTGGCGTAAGAGAGGCTGTAGGCCGGCTGATCGATACGCGGCAGCAACCGCTCGCCGAAGCGCGCGAGAATGACCTTCACCTCCTCGCGCAGCCGCTCTTCCTCCGCCTTGACGCTGGCGGGGCGCAGCAGCGCCAGACCCAATTCCAGCAGCGGGCCGATCACCGGCACTGCCGGTTTCACCGCGCGCAAGCGCGTATGCGCACCGATCAGGACGTTGTCCATCACGCTGAGATTGCCGAAGGCGCGGCCGAGCTGGAACGTCCGCGCGATGCCTCCGGCCGCCAGCCGTTCCGGCGAGAAACCTGTGATGTCCTGACCTTCGAAGCGAACCGTCCCGGCGTCCGGAAGGTCAAGCCCGGTCACGAGATTGAACAGCGTTGTCTTGCCCGCCCCGTTCGGGCCGATGATGCTGATCAGCTCGCCTTTGGCGAGATCGAGATCGATGGCGTCGACGGCGGTGAGGCCGCCGAAGCGCCGCGTCAGCCCGCGCAGGGACAGCATCGCCGTGTGTGCGTCCATCATCACACCGTCCCCAAAAGGCCCTGCGGCCTGAACCGCACCAGCAGCAGCAGCACGATGCCGTAGATCAGGATGCGATACTCCGCCGCGATGCGGAACACTTCCGGCAGGCCGACCAGCGCGACCGCCCCGAGAATCGCCCCGACGACATTGCCGAGACCGCCGAGGATGACGACGGTCAGCGCCAGGATGGATTGCTGCGTGTTGAAGGTCTCGTGGTTGATATAGGAATAGAGATGCGCGGCGATGCCGCCGCTGACCCCCGCGGCAAAGCCGCCGAAGATGAAGGCCAGCGATTTGTAGCGATTCAGGCTGAGGCCATAGGCCCGCGCGGCGATGTCGTCGTCGCGGATGGCGCGAAAGCTGCGGCCGAGATGCGAGCCGAGCAGGCGTCCCTGCAGCAGCGCCAGCACGACCATCACGATGAAGCTGAACCAGTAGATCGAAATCGGGCTGACCAGCTCATAGCCAAACAGCGACAGCGGCGGGATGCCGGAGATGCCGATCGGCCCGCGCGTGACGCTCTCCCAATTCAGGATCACCAGCGAGACGATCTCGCCGATCGCGAGCGTCGCGATTGACACATAATGTCCGCGCAGCCGGAACGACGGCGAGATCAGCGCCGTGCCCAGCGCAGCACTCATCAGGCCGCCGCCGATGATGGCAAGGCCGACCGGGACAGCGAACGTGAGCGACAGCAGCGCGGAGGTGTAGGCGCCGATCGCGAGCAGCGCGGCGTGTCCCAGCGAGACCTGACCAATCGTGCCTGCAACCAGGGTGAGGCTCAGCGCGAGCATGCCGAGCAGCCAGGCGTTGATCAGGGTCTGGAGCACGTAGAACGACACGGGCAACAGCGGCAGGATCGCGAAGACGATGGCAGCGATCAGCAGAGCCCAGCGCGGAATCCGGACCGGGCGGCTCGGCGCGATGAAAGTGCCGGTGAGCGGCTCGGGCGGCGCCTGCCGTGCGCTGGCGAACAGACCGTTCGGGCGCAGCACGAGCACCACGACCAGCAGCAGGAACGCGAACAGGTTGCGGTAGCTGGTGCCGAACACGGCAACGCCGTAGCTCTCCACCAATCCCAGCAGCAGGCTGCCGATCACCGCACCCGGCACATTGCCGGCACCGCCGACGACTTCGGCGACGACGCCCTTGAGCGTCGCCTGCAGGCTCATCGCGGTGTCGATCTGGTTATAGTACATACCGACCAGCAGGCCGGAGACGCCGCCGAGCGCAGCCGCAATGCCGAACACGGCCTGATTGACGCGGTTGACGTCGACGCCCATCTGCATCGCGGCGTCGCGGTCCTGCGCGGTGGCACGCACGGCCCAGCCGAGCTTGCTGTAGCGCAGGAACACGAACAGCAGCAACGCGCTGGTGAGGCCGACACCGGCGATGAGCAGATCGAGCGGGCCGATCGTGCCGCCGCCGATCTGGAAGCGGACATCCGGCAACTGGCTCGGCAATGCGCGCGGATTGGGCGAAAAAGTCAGCATCACGAGCTGATCGAGCACGAAGCTGATGCCGATGGTCGCCAGCAGCGGTGCGATGCGCACCGAGTTCTGCAGCGGGCGCAGGCCGAACCGCTCGATGATCAAGCCGACCAGCGCCGCCGCCACCGCGACCAGGATGATGGTGAGCGGCAGTGGCGTATGCAGCTGCACCACCGCGACCCAGCCGATATAGGCGCCGACGAGGTAGATCGATCCTTGCGCAAAGTTGATCAGCCGGCTGACGCCGAAGATCAGCGCGAGCCCGACCGCAACGAGGGCGTAGACGTTACCGACGATCAGCCCGTTGATCGTGTAGTCGAGCCAGGAAGACACGCAGGAGATCCCCTCAGGTCGGCTTGCCGTCCCAGAGGGCGAACTGGCCCTTGCGCACGACGAGCTCCGCATTCATGGCGCCCTTGACGCGCCGGCTCTCGACGTCGAACGTCGCTTTGCCGAAGATCACGCTCGAGACGTCCTTCACTTTCGTGAAGGCATCGCGGATCGCGCGCCGGTCGGCGCCGCCGATCCTCACCACGGCGGCCGCCATGTTCATCGCGTCATAGGCGTAGGCGTTGAACGCGTCGGGCTCCACCCCGTTGTATTTCTTCTTGAAGCCGGCGATGAACGTCTGCACCTCGGGGCGCGGGTCTTCCGGGAAGTAGCGCGTGCCGACATGAACATCCTCGACGGCCTCGCCGCCGAGCTCCAGGAATTTCGGCGAGTAGACCGAGCTCGCGGCGCAGATCACCTGCTTCAGCCCAACCTGGCGCGCCTGGCGCGCGATCAGCGCACCGTCGGAATAATAGGAGATCAGGATCAGCCCGTCGGGATTGGCGTCGCGGACACGCACCAGCGTGGAGCGGAAGTCGCGCTCCTCCGCGATGTAGCCTTCGGTGACGGCGATTTCGGCGCCGTGCTCCTTCGCGGCCTTAACGAAATAGTCGCGGCTGGTACGGCCCCAATCGGTGTTGAGGTGCAGCACGGCGAGCTTCTTCAGGCCGAGGCGCTTGACGGCATAGGCCGCCAGCAGCGGCTGCTCGTCAGCCTGGCTGACCGAGGTGCTCCACATGAAGTCGCCGCCCTTGGTGAAATCCGGATGCGAATTTGTGAATCCGAACTGCACCAGCCCGCCGCGCTGATAGATCGGCGAGGCCGCCATCGAGGCGGGGCTGGAGAAGTCGCCGAGCTCCATGACAATCCTGGGATCGGAGACGAACTTCTGGGCGATCGCCACCGACTGGCGCGGGTCGCTCTGGCTGTCCTCGAAACTATAGGCGAGCTTGCGACCGTTGATGCCGCCCGCGGCCTGGATCTCGTCGAGCGCGAGATCAAAGCCCTGCTTCCACTGCGTGCCATATTGTGCGTTCGGCCCGGTCAACGGACCACTGACGCCCAGCAAAATCGGTTCGGACGATTGCGCAAGCGCGGCGCGCGAGAAGGCTGCCCCCGCCATCATGGCGGCAAGCGAGCCCTTGACCAGGGTACGACGATCGATGTTGCTCATGGACGGCTCCATCCTGTCAGGCGTTGAAACAACTAGCAATTTTCATGCCGGTGAGATTGGCTATTTCGAGGGCTCGCCAAGCGACAGCATCAGCCGGTTCGCCCAGTTGAAGAACGACGCGCCGTTGATGACGTCGACGATCTCGGCATCGTCGAGACCGGCGCGGCGCAGCTCATCGATATTGTCGGCGCTGAACGCGATCGGCGTCGCAGCCAACGCCACCGAGGCCTTGACGACCGCATTCCAGCGCTCGCCGAGATCGGCGCCGACGCCCTCGTCGAGCAGGCGCTGCACATCGTCGCGGCGCTTGGAATAAGTGCTGGCGAAACGCGCATGCACGGAGGCGCAGTAGATGCAGCCGTTGTAGCGCGAGGTCGCAGCCGCCGCGAGCTCGCGCTCGGCGCGCGGCAGGCCGTCGGCGACGTTGTAGAAGATGTCCTTGTCCGTCTTGGTGCGGGCTTCCAGCACCTCAGGGTCGCGCACCAGCAGGCGGAAATACTCGGACTTGGAACGGGAGCGATCGACGAGGCCCGCGAAATGCCGCTCGGTCAGCTCGGCTTCGAGCAGCGGGTCGATCCAGGACACCCAGCCCAGTTCGTCCTGGGTGAAGACGACGGGCGGATCGGCATTGTTTGCAGCGCTCATGATGCAGCCTCCTTACGCGCCGGCCGCGGCGTTCGTGGTGCGCCCGAGCGAGGCACCGAGCACGCGCAGTCCCGTGACGACGCGCACCTGGAACGATAGGAACGCAACGAGCTGGGAAAACGTGACGATGCCGGTGTTCGACCAGCCGGCGGCGAGCAGCGCCTTCATGTCGGCTGCAGCCGCATCGCGCGGGCGGAACACCAGCAGATGCGCATGCTCGAACGCTGCAGCGAGCCGGTCTCCGAGATCGGGCTTGCGCTCCGCGCCGACGCGATAGATCAGGCCGGCCTTGTTTTCGACAGACAGGGGGCCGGCTGGAAAGGCACCGTAGGGGCCCGAGGTCTCGCCCCGCGCGATTTCGACATCGACAGCTTCGACCAGGCGCGCGCCATCGGCGGTCGCAGCTAACTTCGCCCGATAGAAGCCGGCCATCGTGGGCTCGCGGTGAAGGCCGATCACGAAGAGCGCGACCGCGGCGCGCTCCACCAGCGAGACATCGCCGGCGTCGATCGGCTCCAACAGCGAGAGATAGCTCTTCTGCGCATTGTCGCGCGCCTGGATGCGCTTGGCCCGAATGCCGTCCAGAGCCGAACCCGGTTCGATCCCGGCGAGCGTGTCGATGATATCTTTCGTAGCCATCATTCAGCCTCTTGCAGCCTCGTGCAACGCGATTCCGTTCATTCCGACTATCCCGCCAGCGCCACGTCGGGCGCCGTCCGCGCCCAGCCCAGCGCCGGCGCGACCTTCTCCGCGACCAGCTCGATCGAGCGCAGAATGTGGGGATGCGGGGCATCGACCGAATGCGCCTGGAAGACGAGATCGGTCACCCGCTCCAGCGTGGCGTCGGCGCGGAGCGAAGCGATGACGTCGTCGGCCGCGCCGACATGGGTGTCGAACGCCACGATCATCTCCTCGAGCGTTTCGCCTGGCTTGGCGTGGCCGCCCTTGAGGAATTGCGGGAGCGCGCGTCGCAGGCCGATATCGGCAAGACGCATCGCCTCAGTCCGGTCGTCGGCAACGAAGACGGTGCGCGAGGCCATGATGCGGGGCTCCCGTCCCGGCGGCAGCGCCTCGAGATAGGCATCGATCACCGGATTCTGAATCTCGGCGAGCGTTGCCTTCGGCGCCTCCTTGGTTCGAGGCTGGGTGCGCGACAGCAACAGGCCATCGCCTGCCTTGCCGGCACGCGCGCCGCCCGCGACAGAGAACGTCGCCTGCCAGATCCTGTCGTCCAATTGCGGCCGCTGCGGATAGAGCGTGTCACCACCTTCGAGCGGCTTGCCGACCAACGCGGTGCGGACGACGTCCAGATTGCGCGCAAAGATCTCGTTGCGCTGGGCGCTGTCGAGGCCGAAGGCGGCAAAGGCCGAGGGATTGCCGCCGGTGCCGACACCGAGCTCGAAGCGACCGTTGCAGAGCAGATCGAGCACCGCGGCATCCTCCGCCACCCGCACCGCGTTCTCCAGCGGCAAGGTGACGATGCCGGTGCCGAGCCTGATGCGCGAGGTCTGGGCTGCGACATAACCGAGGAAGGTGAAGGGGGACGGCAGGCCGCCCTCGCGCTCGTGGAAATGGTGCTGCGCGATCCACGCGGAATCGAGGCCCGCCGTCTCGGCGCGCACGATCTGCTCGGCCGCGAAGCGATATCGGTCGGCCGGCGGGGCCTCGTCGAGAAGCCGTGTGAAAAACCCCAGGCGTTTCAGGTTTGCTAAGCGTTTCATACGACCCCTGTCGGACGAGGATAGGTCCCGATGATGTCGGTTGCCGCAGCTCCAGACAAGCGGGCATTGCGCAGGGCTAGTACGCAAGCCCGCCCGCCGGGATCGCCCTGAGCTGAACTTTGGCTGGGCAGACTGCCTACCAGCTCGGCAGAACCGCGCCCTTGAACTTGGTCAGGATGAACTCCTTGACCTCCGCCGTGTGATAGCTGTCCACCAGGATCTTGACCCAGGGCTTGTCCTTGTCGACCGTGCGAACGGCGATGAGATTGACGTAGGGACCCTTCGGGTCCTCGCGCAGGATCGGATCCTTGACGGGATCGAGGCCAGCCTGGGTTGCATAATTGGTGTTGATCGCGGCGGCGTCGACGTCGTCGAGCGCGCGCGGCGCCTGCGCCGCGTCGACCTCGATGAACTTCAGCTTCTTGGGATTCTCGGTGATATCGAGCACCGTCGGCTTGAAACCCGTGCCGTCCTTCAGCTTGATCGCGCCCTGGTCGCGCAGCAGCAGCAACACGCGGCCGCCATTGGTCGGATCGTTCGGGATCGAGACCTTGCCGCCCTCGGGGATATCGGCGAAGGCCTTGTGCTTCTTGGAATAGACGCCGATCGGGAAATTCACGGTCAGGCCGACGGCTTCGATCTTGTAGCCACGGTCCGCCTTCTGATTGTCCAAATATGGTTGGTTCTGGAACGAATTGGCCTGGATCTCACCGGCATCGAGCGCTGCGTTCGGCACGACGTAGTCGGAGAATTCGATGAGCTGGATGTCGAGACCCTGCTTGGCGGCGATCGGCTTCACCGCCTCGAAGATCTGGGCGTGCGGCCCCGGCGTCACGCCGATCTTGATGGTCTCGCCTGAAGCGGCGGCCGACCAGACGGCGAGCACGGTCGCAAGGATCAGGGTGGAACAGAACGACATCTTGGTCTCCATGACTCGGCAATGATTGGAACCGTATTCGCTTCTCCGCGGCGCGAAATCAATGAAATGTAAATCCATATTGACCGATTGACGCGGACGACGCTTCTCCGTTCGACGGCATGCGGGGAACGAATGCATCTGCGCAAGCGTGAGACGCGTCACGACAAAACCCACGGATCGTTGCCCGTAGCCCGATGGAGCGATGCGCAATCCGGGGCGCCGCCAGCGCGGCTGGACTTATCCTGGTTGCGCTCGGCTCCATCCGGGCGTCAGACCTCTCCCCGCACATTCGTCATTTCGCCGCAGGGTTTTCTGACCTTGGTGGCATTGCCGCCTCGCCCATGATCAAACATGATGGGCCTTGGCCGGTGACGACTTGTCCTTGAAGTGGGGGATCATCCGATGAACGAGAACGAAATCCGCAAGTCCATCACTGAGGTGCAGCAGGGCACCCTGTCGCGACGCTCGTTCATGCAGACGATGGCTGCGATCGGGATCGCGGCGCCTGTCGCGAGCCAGATCCTGGTCTGGAACGACGTGGCGATGGCGGACGCCACCCTGCCCTACAAGCCGACCAAGGCCGGCGGCGGCGGCCCACTCAAAATCCTGCTCTGGCAGGCCCCTACACTGCTCAATCCGCATTTCGCGCTCGGGACCAAGGACCAGATCGCCTCGCGCGTCTTCTTCGAGCCCCTCGCCGGCTGGGACAAGGACGGCAACCTCGTCCCCTGCCTCGCGGCCGAGGCTCCGTCCAAGCAGAACGGCGGCCTTTCGCCGGACGGCCTGAGCGTGACCTGGAAACTGAAGCAGGGCGTGAGATGGCATGACGGCAAGCCCTTCACCGCCGACGACGTCGTGTTCACCTGGCAATACGCCTCGGATCTCGCCACGGCGGCGTACACTACGGGGTCTTACAAAGACATCACGGTCGAGAAGATCGACGACCACACCGTCAAGGTGCTGTTCAAGGCGCCGACGCCGTTCTGGGCCGATCCCTTCGTCGGCTCGGTCGGTCCGATCCTGCCGAAACATCATTTCGGCGACTATGTCGGCGCGAAGTCGCGCGAAGCGCCCGGCAATCTGAAGCCGGTCGGCACTGGTCCCTACAAATTCGTCGAGTTCAAGCCGGGTGACCTGATCCGGGCCGAACGCAATCCCGACTATCACGTCAAGAACCAGCCGCATTTCGACACGCTCGAGATCAAGGGCGGTGGCGATGCGGTGTCCGCGGCTCGCGCCGTGCTGCAGACCGGCGAATACGACTATGCCTGGAACATGCAGGTGGAGGAGGAGGTCCTCAAACGCATGGAGGCCAGCGGCAAGGGCAAGCTCGACGTCACGCCATCAGGCAACGTCGAATTCATCATCCTCAACACGACGGACCCCTGGACCGAGGTGGACGGCGAGCGCTCAAGCCCCAAGACCAAGCACCCGACGCTGTCCGATCCCGCCGTTCGCCGCGCGATCAATCTGCTGATCGACCGCGAGTCGATTCAGAAATTCATTTACGGGCGCGGCGGCGTCGCCACCGCGAGCTTCGTCAACGCGCCCAAACAGTTCAAGTCGCCGAAGCTGAAATACGAGTTCGACGTCGACAAGGCGAACAAGATCCTCGACGAGGCCGGCTGGGCCAAGGCCGCGGACGGCATCCGCGAGAAAGACGGCAAGAAGCTCAAATTCGTCTTCCAGACCTCGACCAATGCGCCGCGTCAGAAGACGCAGGCCATCATCAAGCAGGCCTGCCAGAAGGCCGGGATCGAGATCGAAATCAAGGCGGTCACGGCATCGGTGTTCTTCTCGTCCGACGTCGGCAACCCCGACACCTACTCTAAGTTCTATGCCGACATGGAGATGTACAACACCACGCAGCCGCAGCCCGACCCGGAGCGCTTCCTGAACCAGTGCGTCTCCTGGGAGATCTCCAACAAGGAAAACAAATGGCTCGGCCGCAACGTCTCGCGCTGGTCCGATCCCGAGGCCGACAAGGCCTACAAGTCTGCGCAGAACGAGCTTGATCCGGTCAGGCGGGCCGCGCTGCTGATCAAGGTCGACGAAACGTTTTGCGAGGCCAACGTGTTCCTGCCGCTTCTATCCCGCAACATCGTCAACGCAGGGGTCAACAACCTCATGGTCGACATGTCGGGATGGGACGTCACGACCTGGAATCTGGCGAGTTGGTATCGCAGCTGACGCCGGAGAGGCTGAACGCGCAAACTCCGCCTCGGCAGACCACCAGCTCAATCCCTGCCGGCGAATTGACGGTCGAGGTTTGACGCCGCGTCGGCGCTTCTGAGCCGTTTCATCAGCTCATCCCGCTCCTTGCCGTCGGGCAACGCCTCGGCCTTTTCACGGATGGTCCTGGTGAACTCCGCAAGCCGTTCTTGCAGAGTGGTGGTTTGCTGAACGCGACGCCGCCTGAGCACGATCGGGTCTCCATCTCATGGCACCATGCGGTGCCTTTCCGGATTGCCGATGATAAGTGCGAGCGCAGCCATGTCTGTATCAAATGATATAGTTCACGCCATTGGTGCCGACACCCTTTGTTCACATGTGAACAGTGGGAGCCACCTTCACCTGCCGCTCCGGAACGAAAATGGCGGCTGTTACATTGACGCGGCGAGACAGCACGGACGCGCCATGGGCAAGATATTGATCAGCACCGCCGTCGTAAGCCTGGCGCTCATCATTGCCTTCGCGGTCTATGTCATCACTCTCTGAATTGCCAAGTAGAAGCGAATGATGGTGCGGCTCGGACATCAACCGCGCGCGCAGCAATCGACCAACAGGTCCCAGATCCGCTGCGCCTCGCGCGATGCGCTGCTTTCCGGCCCCTTCTCCGGGTTGGACTGCGAATAGTCCGCCACCGGACGTTCCTCGCGAGGCACGATCCATCGCTGGGAGATCGGGTCGTACCATTTTCCGATCATCATTTCAGTCACGCCGATCGACTCACCGATTTGATCCTGGGCGAGCTACGGCTCACGGGCTTCGTCAATCCCATTCACCGCGCCTCGCCCATTTTACAAATCGGCTTCTGACACAATCGTTCCTGCCGCGGCTCAGCCAGGCCGTGCCGGATGAAGCGTACGGGGATGCCGCTCGTGCAGCAGTCGCGCGAGCTCTTCCCGCTCCGCAGGACGCCCCTTCATGGCGGTCTCGAACAGCGCTTCCTGGATGTCGCGAGGCATGTCACCCCACACGTCCATGGCCGCTCGTCCGAGCAAGCCCGCAAGATGATCCGCACCATCGCTCATTCGGCTCTCCTGATCTGATCACGGGAATGGAACAGCTAGGGCTGTGCAGCGTTCCAGTTCCATCATTGTCAAAGGAGACGTCGTTTATGGGATTCTTCACCAAGGACATCAAATCGATGGAAGACCTGCTGCTGCACGGCCTGCAGGATATCTATTACGCGGAACAGCAGATCCTCAAGGCTCTGCCGAAGATGATCGAGAAGGCGACAAACAGGGACCTTGCCGCCGGCTTGAAAGCCCATCTGGAGGAGACCAACAAGCAGGTCGACAGGCTCGGCAAGGCATTCGCGAAGCTCGGCAAGGAGCCCAGCGGGACACACTGTCCCGCCATCGACGGCCTCATCAAGGAGGCCGATGAGACCGCGGGCGAAATCGAGGACAAGGCCGTGCTCGATGCCGCGATCGTGGCCAACGCACAGGCCGTCGAGCATTATGAGATGTGCCGCTACGGCACGCTGATCGCATGGGCGGAGGAACTCGGGCACGACGACATCGTGCGCTTCCTCACGACGAACCTGAACGAAGAGAAGGCCGCCAACACCAAGCTGAACACCGTGGCGCTTCGCAAGGGCGTCAATGCCAAGGCGTCCAGCGCGGCTTGATCGAGACCTGCTGGTCAAGGCGTGCTGGTGAAGACGTACTAGACGTGGCGGCCCCACCCGCGGGGCTGCCACGTTCTCGTTGCAGGTTCGGTCAGATGAACGGCTTGCCGCCGGTGACCGCCAGGGTCGCTCCCGACGTGTAGCTCGAGAGTGGATCGGCGAGCATGACATAGGCGGTCGCAAGTTCGGCCGGTTGGCCGGCCCGTTGCATCGGCACTTGCTTGCCGAAGTTCTTGACTTTGTCCTCCGGCATCGTCGACGGAATCAGCGGCGTCCAGATCGGACCCGGAGCGACCGCATTGACCCGAATGCCCTTTGCCGCCAGCATCTGCGCAAGGCCGCCGGTAAAGTTCTGAATGGCGCCCTTGGTCGTGGCATAGGCCAGCAGGGTTGGATTCGGCATGTCGGAGTTCACCGACGCGGTGTTGATGATCGCCGCTCCCGGGCGCATGTGGGGGACCGCAGCCTTGGTGAGATAGAACATGGCGTGAATGTTGGTCTCGAACGTCCGCTGCCATTCCTCGTCGCTGATCTCAGCGATCTCCTTGAACGTGTCCTGATGCGCCGCGTTGTTGACGAGGATGTCTATTGCGCCGAACGCCTCGACGGTGCGCTGGATGATCGCGCGACAATGATCGGGATTGCGGATGTCGCCGGGGATCAGGACGACCTTGCGTCCCTCGCGCTCCACCAGCGTCTTGACCTCAGCGGCATCCTCGTCCTCGTTCAAATAGGCGATGACGATGTCGGCACCTTCCCGGGCATAGGCGATCGCGACCGCGCGGCCGATGCCACTGTCGCCACCGGTGATGATTGCCTTCTTTCCGGACAGTCGCCCGGAGCCCTTGTAACTCTCTTCGCCGTGATCCGGTCGTGGATTCATCGCGCGGGTCGAACCGGGCATCGATTGCTGCTGGGACGGATAAGGCGGCTTTGGATATTCGGTCATGGAGTGGCTCCAGGGATTTACTCCGCTAACGGAAAGCTTTCGGAAGCGTTCCTCGCGGTTCCATCACGCCTCGTGGCCAAGCCGCACGATGATGTCGCTCGGCAACAGCTCTGGCGCGTCGGCGGCGCCCAATCGCCATAGGCTCTCGCCCGCGACCAGCGCCGGCATGGGCAGTTCGTGGTCGGCGAAATTGGCAAGAATCTGCAAGATGTCTCCCTTCTGCGTCCGCCAACGGGCATCCAGGCCGCCCTTACGCTGGTTCTCCCCCAGCAACCTGCAATGAGCCGAAACGAAACCCCGTTTGATCAGCGGAACGATCTTCTCGCGCCTTATCTTCAGCAATCGGGCTGTGAGGCCGCGAAACCTGGCGCTGGCGGGAGAGCGGTCGATGCCGGCCCAGTCGAGCTTCGATGCCCCGAAGGTTTTTTCATCGCACGGATCCGGAATCCTGGCGCGCATGCCGGGCGTCGAGAACGCCTTGAAGTGCGCGAACTCCTTGCGCCGCCCTTCCCGCGTCAGCTCGGCAGCTTCGCCGGACCAGTCTGCGAAAAACAGGAATGGCGTCTCGGCCGCGGCTTCCTCACCCATGAACAACAGGGGAATATGCGGGTTCAAGAGAACCAGTGCCATGGCCTGGTCCAGCTTCTCCGGACCGACCAGCGCGGAAAGCCGCTCCCCGAGCGCGCGGTTGCCGATCTGGTCGTGGTTCTGGGCGAAGAAGATGGTGGCATCAGGCGGCAGATGCGCGCTCGGCTCGCCGCGCGGTTCGTCATGCAGCGGAAAGATTTCGCCCTGGTAGGCAAAGCCCTCGGTGAGCGCTCGCGCGAGATGTTCAAGCGGCCTGTCTGCGAACGCGCGATAATAGCCTTCGTCCTCGCCCGTCAACAGGACGTGGAGCGCGTTGTGAAAATCATCGCCCCATTGCGCGTCATAGAGCCGGGTTCGCCCCTGAGCACGGTCGAGCAGGCGGGCCTGATTGGCCTCGTTCTCCAGCATCAGATGCACGCGCCGGTCCGGCAGCTGACTGCGAACCGTCTCGGCAAGCTCGATCAGGAAATGGCGGTCGGAATCGTCCTTCAGGGCGTGAACGGCGTCGAGCCGCAAGCCGTCGAACCCGTAGTCGCGCAGCCACATCAACGCGTTCTCGATCAGGAACTCGCGCACGAACGCGCCGTCGTGTCCCTCGAGGTTGACGGCAGGGCCCCAGCCGGTGCTGTGGCGCGCGGTAAAGAAACTTTCCGCATAGAGGTGCAGATAGTTCAGCTGCGGTCCGAAATGGTTATAGACAACATCGAGATAGACCATGATGTCGAGGGCATGCGCCGCGCGTAACAGCCGCTTGAGGTCTTCCGGCCTGCCGTAGCGCGCATTCGGCGCATTCAGCAGCACGCCGTCATAGCCCCAATTGTGCCGGCCGGGGACATCATTGAGCGGCATCAGCTCGATTGCGGTAATGCCGAGATCGCGCAGATAGGGCAACTTCTTCTCGACGCCGGCATAGGTGCCCTCCTCACTGAAGGTGCCGACGTGCAACTCGTAGATCACGGCCTCCGCCCAAGGGCGGCCGGGATAGAGCACCGAGTCTCGGAACGCCGCAGTGTCCACCACCTCGCTCGGGGCCCCGACGTCGTCCGGCTGGAAGAACGAGGCGGGATCGGGAACGACCAGGTCTTCGTTGATCCTGAACTGATAGCGCGTGCCGACATGCGCGGCGGGACTCAACGCCTGGTACCAGCCATCGTGGTCGCGCATCATCCGGAGTGGCGGCCGGCCGGCTTCGAGCAATTCGACCGATTGCGCCGTCGGCGCCCACAGATTGAAGCAGACCCCGTGGTCGAGGCATCGAGGGCCGTGGTGTCGCGCTGGCCCAGCCATTCCCAAACTGTGACTCAAACCTGGCCGCCTTTGCGTGCATGGCTGGAAGTTACGGCACGCTTCGCGAGGCTCGATTTTACGATCGCTTGAGCATGCTCAACGGGAGAAGCCGAGATGTGGGCATTCGTTCCTCAGGCCGGCGCCACACCGATGCGCCATGTGCGTTGTGTGCACTTTTGGGCCGAGGTGCGGCGACGATGGGTTGGGGAAGATCAAGTTGCAAACAGGGAACGGAATCGCCGGGGCGACGGTTGCAACTCCACACGGGAGTTTTCGTCATGCGCCGCTCGAAGCCACAGCCGATCCGCAACAAGCTCGACCTGGCCGACCGTACTCAGGTGCGCCTCGTCAGAAAGCGTCTCGGACTATCCGACGCAGAGCTGACCAGCATCGTCGAGCGGATTGGCAACTCGATTGCGGCTATCAGCAAGGAGGCGGCGCTGCAAAGGGCAACCACGCTGCCGAAGCCGGACGATGTGCCTCCTGTCGCGGTGATTACTTCTGCGACCGTCGGCGAGCAGGCGACGCGGAAGTGACGGCAACCTCACCAAATTCTTCAGGGGCTATTCGGGGGCAGCGATGGATCAAACGGTACATTCAGACGACACCCTGACGCGGGCGGCCTCGAGCCTGCGCCGCTCCCGCATCAGCGAGGGCAAGCCGTTTCCGCTCGGCGCCACCTGGGACGGGCTCGGCGTCAATTTCGCGCTGTTTTCAGCCCATGCCACCAAGGTCGAACTCTGCCTGTTCGACGACAGCGGCGAAACCGAACTGGAGCGGATCGAACTCCCCGAATATACCGACGAAGTCTGGCACGGCTATTTGCCCTCGGCCCGCCCCGGCACCGTCTATGGCTACCGCGTCCATGGCCCCTACGAACCCGACGCTGGACACCGCTTCAATCCCAACAAGCTCGTGCTCGATCCCTACGCCAAGCAGCTGGTCGGCCGGTTGCGCTGGGGACCGGAGCTGTTCGGCTACCAGCTCGACCATGCCGACAAGGATCTCTCCTACGACGAACGCGACAGCGCGCCCTTGATGCAGAAATGCCGTGTCATCGACCCGGCCTTCACCTGGGGCGCCGCGCGCAAGCCGGAAGTGCCGTGGGAGCGGACGATCGTCTACGAGATGCACGTCAAGGGGTTTACCCAGTTGCATCCGCTGGTGCCCGACGCAGACCGCGGCACGTTCTCCGGTCTCGCGCACTCGGAAGTTCCGGCCTACCTGCGCTCGCTTGGCATTACCAGTGCAGAATTGTTGCCGATCCATGCCTTCGTTGACGACAGCTATCTGGTCGAGAAAGGCTTGCGCAATTACTGGGGCTACAACTCCCTTGCCTTCTTCGCGCCGGAGCCGCGTTACCTCAGGACGCCGTTCGCGAACGAATTCAAGGCCATGGTCAACCAGTTCCACGCCCATGGCGTCGAGGTCATCCTCGACGTCGTCTACAATCACACCGCTGAAGGAAACGAGCTCGGCCCAACCCTCTCGTTCAAGGGCATCGACAACGCCAGCTATTACCGCCTGCTGCCGGACCAGCAGCGCTACTACATCAACGACACCGGTACCGGGAACACGGTGAACCTGTCGCATCCACGCGTGCTGCAACTGGTCGCGGATTCCCTGCGCTACTGGGCGACCGAGATGCGGGTCGACGGTTTCCGCTTCGATCTCGCCACCATCCTGGCGCGCGAACCTTACGGGTTCGATGAAGGCGGCGGCTTCCTCGATGCCTGCCGGCAGGACCCCGTGCTTTCCAGCGTCAAGCTGATCGCCGAGCCCTGGGACATCGGTCCGGGCGGCTATCAGGTCGGTCAGTTTCCGCCGGGATGGGCGGAGTGGAACGACAAGTTCAGGGACACCGTGCGCGCCTTCTGGAAGGGCGATGAGGGATCGATCGCGGACTTCGCCAAGCGCGTGTCCGGATCCGGCGATCTCTTCAACAAGCGCGGCCGCCGGCCATGGGCCAGCGTCAACTTCGTCACAGCCCATGACGGCTTCAATCTCAATGACCTCGTCTCGTACAACGACAAGCACAACGAAGCCAATGGTGAGGATAATCGCGACGGCCACAGCGACAATCATTCCTGGAATTGCGGCGCCGAGGGACCGACGGACGATCCGGACATCACGGCGCTGCGCGAGCGCCAGAAGCGCAATCTGCTGGCGACCATGTTGTTGTCGCACGGCACGCCTATGCTGCTTGCCGGCGACGAATTCGGACACACCCAACACGGCAACAACAACGCGTACGCCCAGGACAACGAGACCACATGGCTCGACTGGCTCCGCATCACCGCAAATGGCCGCAGCCTGCGCGAATTCACGCGCAAGCTGATCGCCACGCGCAAGGCATTTCCGATTCTTTACCGCAGCCGCTTCCTGGTCGGCTCCCACAATGAAGAGCTGGACGTGAAGGACGTGACGTGGCTCGCGCCGTCCGGGGAGGAAATGACGACGGACCAGTGGCAGGACGGTAACGCCAAATGTTTCGGCCTGCTGCTCGACGGCCGCGCCCAGGAGACCGGGATCAAGCGCCGCGGCTCGGACGCAACCATGCTGCTGATCTACAACGCCCATTACGACGTCGTGAATTTCACCTTGCCCGCAGTCGCCGAGGGACGCAGCTGGATCGGGTTGATCGACACCAATCAACCGGAGGGGCAAATGCCCGCATTCGAGTTCGGGCACGTTTATGCGATGACGGGGCGATCCCTCGTGGTGTTCGGTCTCGCCACCGAAACCATCGCCACGCGCCGCCTGCGCCAGGGCCTCGGCGCGCTGCTGGACGTCGTGGAGGCGCCGCTGCCGGGGTAGTTGGTCGTGACACGGTGAGCCGACGCTTTCGAGTTGATGACGACAGGGAACGCACGCAGGTTATCGGCGTTCGAGTAGATGGGGCATCAGTCGGAGAACACCGAGATGAAGTTCACAGGTGCCGTTATCCTCGCCGCTCTCGCGCTGCCTGGAGCAGCCTGGGCGCAGGCCAGCAAGCCTGACGTTTCGTCCGCGCCGAGCGCGCAGAATTCGGGTGCCGGCATTGCCGGGCAGCCCGGCAACAAGAACGGGCCGGCCGCAAAGCCTGGTGAGACCGTTGGATCGAGTTCGACGAGCTCCACTGGCAACACCGCCGTGCAGTCGCAGGACCCGTCGAATATTCAGGGCGCGCCAGGCAACAAGAATGGGCCGCCCGCCAAGCGTCCGGACCAACGCTAAACGAATACGCCCACAATCCTGCCGATCGACTTCGAACGACCTGCGCCCGATATCATCGGCGCAGGTCGTTTCGCGAGGAACGAACGCTAAAGCCGCCCGTTCGGAAGACATCCTCGTTCCTGTCCTCCCAATACGAGAGTCCCCACCATGTATCACCACGTCAAGAAGCTGATGTTCACCGTTCGCGTCGACGAGCCGGATCCCCGCTTCGGCAACATGCTGCTGGAGCAGTTCGGCGGCGCGAATGGCGAGCTCGCCGCCGCGATGCAGTACTCGATCCAGGGGTTGAACTGCGAGGATCCCGATCGCAAGGACCTGCTGATGGACATCGGCACCGAAGAGCTCAGCCATCTGGAAGTGGTCGGCACGCTGGCGCGGATGCATCTCAAGCCGTCGAAGTTCGACCGCCAGGCGGCCGAAGCCGATCCCCTCATCGCCATCGCCGGCGGCGGCGGCGTCAATCTCTTCAACTCCCAGGGCAATGCCTGGACCGCCGACTATCTGAAGATCACCGGCGAGCTTGACGTCGATCTGCGCAGCAACATCGCCGCGGAGGCGCGGGCCAAGATCGTCTACGAGCGGCTGATCAATTTCTGCGACGACGCCGGCAGCAAGGACGCGCTGCAGTTCCTGATGACCCGCGAGATCACGCACATGAAGGCGTTCGCGCTCGCGCTCGAGAGCATGGGCAAGCCAGCGTTCAGCATCGGCCGCATCGCGCCGACGCCCGGCCTCGTGGACCAGTTCTTCAACGATTCCACCGGCGCCGGCGACCATGGCGAGATCGACACGCGCGGCCCGTGGAACGAGGGCGGCGACTGGGTGTTCACGGAGTCGCCGGCGATCCAGGCGGGCGAACCGGGTCCGGCCTCGGCCATCGTCACCGAGAGCTCGCCGCCCGCGGACGAAGCGGGTCTCGGCGATCTGCTCATCAACGAGCTGCGCGATATCCTGCATGCCGAGAAGCAATTGACCAAGGCGCTTCCCAAGATGGCGGAGGCCGCCCGCTTCGATCAGTTGCGCGAGCTGTTCGAGCAGCACCTCGCCGAGACCGAAGCGCAGGTCGAGCGCATCAACGAATGCTTCGAAATGCTCGGCAAATCCCCCCGCGCCAAGCCCTGCAAGGGCATGATGGGCCTCGTCGAGGAAGGCCAGGAGATCATGGCCGAGGGCGAGGACAAGGAGGACGCGGCGGCCGACCTCGCCCTGATCGGCGCAGCGCAGCGCGTCGAGCATTACGAGATCGCGGGCTACACCACGGCGCGCAACCTCGCCCAGCAGCTTCGCCACAGTGCCATTGTCGCCCTGCTGTCGAAATCGCTCGCCGAGGAGGAGAACGCCGATCAGCTTCTCAACCAGGTGGCTCGCTCGCTGATGTCGGTGGCGAAAATGCCCGCGGCAGTCGAGCAGACCGAATGATCCCTAGCCGTCCAGCAGGTCGAGAAATTCCTCGACCCGGCTGAACGGATCCTGGTCGCGGCGGCCGGCGTGAACAACGCGGTCGCCGTCGCGCTGCAGCGATCGTGCCTCGGACTTTCCCCTGAATTTCCGCAGCCGCCCTGGCAGGAATGTCGCGGCGACGGCCTCGGGCCCGACATCGAGCCTGACGATGCCGCGCCGTTTGCAATCGATCCGGAGCCTGGCGGATGCGAAGAAGTCGCGGGCCTCCGGCGGCAGCCTGCCGAAACGACGCGAGATCTCCTCCTCCAGATCTTCCAGATCGTCGTCGCTTCGGCACCTGGCAGCGCGGCCATAGATCTCGAGCCGGACCGCTTCCGATTGCACGTAGCCTTCAGGCAGCATGTCGGCCAGCGGCATATTGAGATCGGGCACCCACAGATCGGCCCCGGTATCGCTGCCTCGCTCGGACGCCCGCTTCAGCAGATGACTGTAGAGCACGGGTCCGAACACCTGGACGTGGCCGGACTGCTGTTCCGAGAACAGATCGCCGGCGCCCCTGAGGTCGAGGTCGCGCTCGCTGATCGCAAAGCCGGCCCCGGGCTTGCTGAACTCCTCCAATACCGCCAGACGTTTCTCGGACTGCTCCGAGGTCGATTCCGTGAGCAGATGGGCAAAGGCGCGCGTGCCGCCGCGTCCCACCCGTCCCCTGAGCTGATGCAGCTGCGCAAGTCCGAACTTTTCGGGCCAGCACACCACGATGGTGTTCGCGCGCGGAATATCGAGACCGCTTTCCACGATATTGGTCGCCAGCAGTACGTCCGCCTCGCCATCGACGAAACTCATCATGCGATCGTCGATCTCGTCCACGGGCAGTCTGCCGTGAAGACAGACGATGCGCAGCTCCGGCGCCACCGATTGCACCCGCGCCAGCATCGGCTCCAGATCCTGGATGCGTGGGCAGATCAGGAAGCTCTGACCGTGCCGCCTGCGCTCGCGGAGCAGCGCTGCGGCAATGGCAGCATCGGACAGCGGCGCGATCCTGGTCACGATGGGAAGGCGATGAACCGGCGGCGAGGCGATGACGCTAAGATCCCTGAAGCCGGCAAGACCCGCCGCGAGCGTGCGCGGGATCGGCGTGGCGCTCATCCACAGCGAATGGGCACCCTTGGCGAGGCCTGAAAGCTTCGCCTTCTCGGCCGCTCCGAAGTGCTGCTCTTCGTCGATGATGACGAGGCCGAGGTCGGCGAACTTCACGTCCTTTGCCGCAAGCGCCTGCGTGCCGACCACGACTTTCAGCATGCCGCGCCGCAGCCCCTCCTTGGTCTCTCGCGTCTCCGGGCCTGAACTGGCTCGTGACAGGCTTCCCACCTCGATGCCGAGAGGGCCGAACCGCTTGCGGAAGGTTTCGACATGCTGCCGCGCCAGCACGGTCGTCGGCGCCGCGATCGCCACCTGCTTGCCGGACAGCGCCACTGCGGCCGCCGCCCGCAGCGCGACCTCGGTCTTGCCGAAGCCGACGTCACCGCAGATCACCCTGTCCATGGGGTGGCCCGCCGCAAGATCGTCTAGGACGTCTTGAATCGCCTGGGCCTGGTCCACTGTCGTGAAATAGGGGAACCGGGCGACGAATTTTTCGTAAGCCGGCCCCGGCGGCACCAGTTTGGGTGCACGACGGCGGAGGCGCTGGCTGATGTGTTTGGCGAGCGCCTTGGCGGCGACCTGGATTTCCGCTTCCGCCTCGGTGCGCCGCGCCCACCAGCTGCTGCCGTCCGCCTTGTCCAGCGTCAGCTTCCCGGGCTCGCCGGCATAAGGCCAGATCACGGCAAGATCGGAGGGCGGTACGAGCACGGCATTGTCGCCCGCGAATTTGAGCCTGATCATCTCGCGTCGCGATCCCTTGCCCATATCCAGGGTCTGCAAGCCATCGAGCACGGCGAGCCCGCGTTGCAGATGGACGATAGCGGCGCCCTTTTCCGGCACGTCGGGATGATCGAAAGCCGGATTCCAGGCGCGCGCCATCGGCTGCGGATGATGGGCTCGGCTGCCGAGCACGTCGGACGCGGTCACGACGACGAGCGGCTTGCGGCCGGCGCCAATGAACCCCGCGTCGAAATCGGCCAGCAGCGCGCCTTCGCGGCTCCGTGCCTTCGTCACCTCGCTCCAATCGGCCAGGCGCTCCGCCTTGATGCCGCTCATGCGCTCCATCGCGCGAAGGTCGTCCTCGACGGCCGCGACGAACAGCAGCCGCGATCCGCCGCGCTGCATGTCGGCGACGAAGGCGCGAAGCGCCTTGCGAGGCGAGGCCAGCTTCGAGAACTCCGGCGTCGAGATCAAGGCCGCCTTGCGCGGCAGCACGCTGATGCGCTTCTTCAGCTGCTTCCAGTCCGCCTGCCCCAGATATTCGCGTTCCGCATCCCTGCGGCCGGCAGCGTCCTCGATCGTGCCCTGCCAGCTCTCGGCGTGAGCCGATACCCCGGCATCCGCGATCCATCGCGCGCGGCTGCAATAATCAGGCAGTGTCGCCCGCTGTCCGCGCGTAGCTCCCAGAGCGATCCGCTCGGACATGGGATCTATGATCAATTCCGGGGTCTCGTAGACGACCTCGTGCTCGATGGGATCAACCGCGACGATCTTGCGGATCGTGTCGCCGGAATGCTCGATCCGGAAGGGAGCGAGTGCGCCGGCGGGAAACACTTCGAACGTCTTGCCATGGAACAGGACACCGCCCGGATACTCCGCCTCTTCGTCGAGATCGTAGCCGAGAGCTTCCAGCCGCGTCTCCAGCTCGGTCTCGGAATAGGGCGCGCCCACCTTCAGCGTGAGGCTCGACCGCGACCAGCTCGCCGGCAGCGGCAGCCGTTCCATGATGGCTTCCGCGGTGGACACCAGGAAGACGGGCTTCTTTGTCTTGGCGAGACGCCGCAGCACCGAGCTGCGCCGGCCCGCGATCTCGCGGGAGGGCTCGAGGCCGTCGAAGGGCAGCGTGTTCAGGCGCGGAAACACCAGCACGTCGACCGAGGGATCGAGGGCGTGGATCACGCCGCCCAGCCGCTCCGCCCTACTCTCGTCGTCGCAGAGGAAGACGAGGCCGTCGCGGCCGGACTTCTCCCACTGCTCGAGCAGATGCAGCGCCAGCATGCCGAGCGGCGATGAGGAGGCGACCGCGGAACGCGAGGCGCTCTTGTCCGGGCGCTTGCTTGTCGAGCTGGTACTTTTCGAGCTCTTGCTTTTCGAACTCGTGCTCTTCGCGCTCTTGCTTATCGAGCCTACGCTTTTCGAGCTCTTGCTTTTTGTCTTTATCGCGCCGGTCGTGGCCCGGGCTTTGCTGGTGGGCGCCAATGTGTATCCAACTTTGTTTCGCAAATAGAGGCGAGCGACGACGAGCCCTCCCGTCGAGCTCCGTCGATAACGCGCCTTCGGGCTTGAGCGCCCACTGACGTCATTACAATTTTGCAATTGCGTTGAAAAGCAGAGACAGGGGGCAAAGGCAAGCGGCCTGAACGGGCAGAAGGCTAACGGGCAGGCGGCTATTGCAGAACCTTCGGCAGCACGACGACCACGTCCACGCTCTGCGCGAGGATGTGCGTGGCGACCACAGCGAGCTGGTGCGAGAACTCGTCCTCGATCTCGGCCGCGCAGTCTTCGTCGCTGGCAATGGCAAACAGCAGATTGCCGTCGATTTCGTCGAACCGGATGCCGGCGAAGAGGCGATCGAAAATCTCGGCGCCCGCGATGTACGCGATTCGCGCTTGGATGGCCTGGTCCTCGACGAGCGACAACTTCCTCATGGACGCAACATATGGCCGCACCACCCGAATGCAAGAGCAGGAGAGCGCTGGCGCGGCGTGCCTTGCGAACTATATTGGTGGCATCGTCCCGCCTGATCGCCGTTTGCCCTTGAGGAAATCCTTGATTCTGTTCCTGCTGCTGATCTTCCTGCCGATCGGCGTGTCGGCCGGCCGCTATTATTTGCGCGGCGACGGCCGCGGCAATTGGCAGACGGCGGATCGCTCCAGCGCCGGCCTGCTGCCGCCCGCATCGGCCAATCCGGATGCGCTGATCCGAGTGTTCGCCGCGCGCACCGTGCGCTGGCGCAGTATTTTTGCCGTCCACACCTGGATCGTCGTCAAGGAGAAGGGCGCCACAACCTATAGCCGATACGACTACACGGCCTGGGGCGACCCTGTTCGCAGCAACGGCTTTCCGCCCGACGGCCGCTGGTTCGGAGCCCTCCCGGAAACGGTGGTCGCCGTCGATGGCGCGCGGGCCGAAGCGCTGATTCCGAAGATCCGTGCCGTCATCGAGAATTACAAGTTCCGCGCCTATGGCGACTACAGCGCCTGGCCGGGACCGAATTCCAACACCTTCGTGCAGGCGGCGCTGGATGCTGTTCCCGAGCTGCGTGCCGTGCTGCCGCCGACCGCTATCGGCAAGGACTTTCCCTACAGCGGACGCTGGGCCGGCATCACGGCGTCCGGCACCGGGCTCTACGCCTCGCTGTCGGGCTATCTCGGCATGACCATCGGCTGGGTCGAAGGGGTCGAGATCAATTTCCTCGGCGCGGTGCTCGGCCTCGACATCCGCCGCCCCGCGCTGAAGCTTCCCGGCATAGGCCGCCTGGGTGTCGCGGCTGGCGCGTAACGCGATGACGGAGCAGTCCCGTCAACGTCGGTCACCTCCCAAGCTTCCCGACATCGTCCTTCCAATGTGTGCTTCAGGTCACAGCAGAATCGAGCGCCTTGGCCTAGACTGAACTTGCATGGCCGCAAACAAGGTAACGGCGGTACGCACCAGGCTGGAGAGGCGACCAACAGCTACGAACTTTTGAGGCCGCCAGGGTGAAGAACTCGGCGGCTTTTTCTCTGTCCGGCGAACGCGCGGACGAACCTTGTTCGCTGCCGAGGTGGCTACCGGCAGCGCCAGCTTCTATCGTTTCTCTGGCGGATCCGAGAGCTTCCGCTGATCGCGCTCTTGTTCGATCTGCCGTTCCGCTTCGACCCAGAACTCCACATCGCGATCGGCCGGGTGACCGGCTTGCTCCCAGAGCTCGTACGCGCGCGCTCGCACCTTGCCGCGCCGCATCATGCGAAGAAGCTTTTGCTTCAGCTCCTCGGCGAAGCTCCTGAATCGCTGGACGGTGGTTTCGTCTTTGACGAGCGCAGCCGCTCGCGTTGCGAGTTCGATCTGGTGCTCTATCTTTTGCCGCTCGTCCACCGCAAACCCCGCCGTAGCCACGGGCCTGCGTCGCAGCCCGTGCTGCTCACATCCTCAATTCCTGCTGGAAGGCTCTGTTCCGCCTTCAATGCCAGGTCCTTCAATGCCACGTCGTGTCCGCTTCGACGATCACCGCCCTTGTTTCGGGATCTTCCGTCGTGTTGCAGGTGCAGGGCATGCCCGCACCGCAGCGGCAGCCGCCCAGTTCCTCACTCCAGGCGCGGAGCGGGTGGTTTTCGCAGACCCATCCCAGACCATAGCAGAATGGGCAGCCCTTGTTGGTCACAGCGTATCCGGCGTCCGCATGGGGTTCGACTTGTCCTCGTTGCGCAACTCCTGCTCGGCCGCATGCCAGAACTCTTCCTCGCGGCCTTCCGGCTTGCCCGCCTGTTCCCACAGGCGGTGCGCGCGTTCTCTGATGTCGTGATCGGTCGGCTCCGGCATTGCATCTCCTGCGAAGAGACACGGCCCCACCCTGGGGGGTATGGGGGCTTGGAGGCGGGGCCGTGCAGGCCAGCAAATCGGCGGCGACGCTGGCCCGCTGAGTCAAGCCTCGATGGTGCGCAAGAGTTCCTAGCCCGGAGCGGCGAACACGCGAGCTCGAACGAAGCCCGCTCTCGCCGCCTTTTACAGGCCCCGGGATGGAGCGGTGCACTCCTGACGCGGAGCGTTCCTCAGGTATCGGGATGCCACGTCAGCCAGCAATCCAGACGAATCTGACGTCGGGCAGCAGGCGGCGCAAGCTCGAGCAAGTCACCGCGGCGAGCGAGAACGTTGTCATCAGCCGAAATCTGCGATACGGGCGTCGAGCGCAAACATGCTTTGAAAAACTTCCGGCTCGCTCGCCCCGGCCATGACGTCGGGGGCAATTTCCGCGGCTTTCCGCAAGGCGCCCTGCAACGACGCGACGTCGAGCGCCTCGATCAGCAAAAGTCCGGCGAAAAAGCCCTCGTTCTTCCGCATGCCCTTCTCGGTCGTCCGCACCGATGTCCGCGCCTCGTCGGTCGCGCCGATCTGCACCGCGGCAACCCCGTCGCACGCAACGAGCGCCTGAGCCAGACCCTGGGGATCCTTCGGCAACGTCTCGATCCGCAGCGCCACGATCGATGCGCCCTCGCCCCGCCCTCCCCGCGCAATCATGACGCCGCCGCCCCGCATGAAATTGCCAAGCTTCGGCATGATGCGCCGGGACCACGGCGTCGGTGCGTTGAGGCGCGCCAGATAAGCCTCGCCGTCGAGGACCTCCGGCGTCCCCAGCTCGTACAGAATGAAGAAGCGGTTGATGTCGTCCCTTGCCGCGCGGAAGACACGCGATGCCAGGAAGCCCTTCGTCGTCACGCGCTCGGTCGTGTGCTCACGCGTCAGCCAGTGCCGGTAGTCGGTCAGGTCGTGAGCCTCGACGTCGCTCCAGATGGCGAGAAATCCCGTGCCGCGCATCCCGCCCTCCATGCCTACGCCTTGCCACCGGCCGCAAGCCCGTGCAGAGCTGGCGCGATGGTCGCAGGCAATTGCCCTAGCCGTTGGACCGCCGCGAGCATCGCGGCGAGATAACCATAGGGACCCAGGCCGCAAATGACTGCCGTGGAGGCGCTCGACGTGATCGAGTGGCGGTGCAGCTCGTCCCGCGCGTGGATGTTCGAGATATGCACCTCGATCTTTACACCCTCGAAAATCCTCAGCGCATCGATCAGCGCGATCGAGGTGAATGAATAGGCCGCGGGGTTCATGATGATGGCGTCCGCGTTGCCATGGGCGGACTGGATCAGGCTGACGAGTTCGCCCTCCATGTTCGATTGATGGAACGACATCGAAACCCCGAGCTGGTCGGCCAGCGCCTTGCAGCTCGCCTCGATCTCCCCGAGCGTCGTCGAGCCGTAGATGTGGGGCTCGCGGATGCCGAGGAAATTGAGATTGGGTCCGTTGAGGATCATGATCCTTGCGGCCATTTTCGCTTGTCCTTCTTTTGTTGCCGACGCGTCTAGCCGCTGAACCACTTGGCCGGGATCGTCACCAGCCCCGGGAATAGCACCATCGCGAACAGGACGATCAGTTGCGCAATCAAGAAGGGCCAGACGCCCTTGATGATGTCCTCCATGCTGATCCTGGAGACGCCGCAAACCACGTTCAGCACGATACCGACCGGTGGCGTGATGAGGCCGATCGCATTATTGATGATGAAGAGGACACCAAAGTAGACGGGATCGATGCCCGCCGCCTTGACGATCGGCATCAGGATCGGCGTGAGGATGAGGATGGTCGGCGTCATGTCGAGAGCCGTCCCCACGATCACCACCACGACCATGATCGCCAGCATCAGGAGCGTGTTGTTGCCCATGAAAGGCTTGAGCAGGGTGACGATCTGTGCCGAAATCTCGGACACGGTGATGAGCCAGGACGACACCAGCGCGGCTGCCACGAGAAACATGACGATGCTCGTCGTCAAGGCCGAGGAGACGAACACCTCGTAAAGCTGCGACAGCTTCAATTCCCGATAGATGCAGGTCGCAACGAACAGCGAATAGACAGCGACGACCACTGCGGCTTCCGTCGGCGTGAAGATGCCGAAACGCAGGCCGACCACGATGATGACCGGCAGCATCAACGCCCAGAAGCCGTCGACCACCGCTTTCACCATTTCCGAGAGCGATGCTCTTGGCGGGGGCGTCAGGTTCTCCTGGCGGACCACCCACCACCAGGCCAGGCAGAGCCCCGCCCCGAGCAACAGCCCGGGGACGATCCCGGCCAGAAACAGTTTCGAGATCGACACGCCCGCGGCGACACCGAAAATGACGAATCCGATGCTGGGCGGAATCACGGGCGCGATGATGCCGCCGGCCGCGACCAGACCCGCCGCATAGGATTTCTTGTGGCCCGCCGCCACCATCATCGGCACCAGCAGGGCAGCCAGTGCCGCGGCATCGGCTGCCGCGGAGCCCGACAGCGACGCAAGGATGCAGGACGCGAGGATCGTGACGTAACCAAGGCCGCCGCGAAAATGGCCGACCGCGACGAGCGCAACGTTGACGATTCGCTTGGCCAAACCACCCTTGTTCATGACCTCGCCGGCGAGCATGAAGAAGGGAATGGCCATGAGCGGAAAGCTGTCCGCGCCGTTGATGACGTTCTGCGCCACGATCTGCGCGTCGAACATGTCGATCGTGCTCATCAGGGCCACGCCGCAGACGATCAGCGCAAAGGCGATCGGCATGCCCAGCGCCATGGCGCCGAGCAGCGAGAGGGTGAAGACGGCAATCGTCATGGCATGATCCCGGTGATTTTCAGGATGTGAGCGCCGGGCGGCACGATACGAGGAGACAGCATCAGTGCTCCTCCGATTCCCTGACGGCTACCATGTCGGCTTCGCTGGCCTGTCCGGAAACGACGCGGAACAGGTCGTAGAGAAGGATCACTCCGGCCGAAACGCCGAAGATCACGCCGACGCCATAGAAAATGCCGAGCGAGAGGCCGGTCGCCGGCGCGCGGTCGTCGATATTGATGATCGTCTGCCGCCAACTTCCCGAGAGCAGAAGCCAGTCGGCGAACAGCATCAGGACGTAGCTGACGATGAAGCAGATGCGTTTGCCGTAAGCCGGCAGCATCCGCACAAGGCTATCGACGCCGAGATGGGCGTGCTCACGCATTGCCACGACCGCACCGAGGAAAGTCAGCCAGACCAGGAGCCAGCGTGACAGCTCCTCGGAAATCGCAATACCGGAGTTGAAGCCGTAGCGCAGGACAACGTTGCCGAACACCAGCACCACCATCACCGCAAGACATGCGGCGATGATGCCCTTCAGCAGGGTGCAATAGAGGTCGAGAATTCGCGCCATGCGTGTCGTCCGGGCAAAGTCGGGTTCAGAGCCGGCCGACTGGCCGGCTCTGCCTCTTGCATGCTGACGAGGTCGACTATTTCACGTCCTTGCGGATGCGATCGAGCTCGTCGTTGAACAGCTTGACCGCCTCCGGCTTGAGATTGGCGGCAATCTTGTCGACCACCGGCTGCGCGGTCTTGCGCATGCGATCGAGCTCTTCCGGCGCGACGGTGTTGTACTGCATGCCCTTCGCCTGTAATTCAGAGAGGGCCTTTTCGGTCTGAAGGCGGGTCTGCTCCTTTTGATAGCCTCGGCTTTCCTCATACGCCTCGCGCATCAGGCGCTGCTCGGTCGGCGAGAGCTTGTCCCAAAACGCCTTGCTCACCAGAATAATGTTCAGGGTGAAGGTGTGATTGGTGGCGGAAACGTATTTTTGCACTTCGTAGAACTTGTTGGAGAGAATGACCGTGAAGGGGTTCTCCTCGCCATCGACGGTGCGCGTCTCCAACGCCGAATAGAGTTCGCCGAAGGCCATCGGAACGGGATTGGCCTTGAAGGATCCGAAGGTCTCGAGATAGACCGGGTTCGGAATGACGCGGAGCTTGAGGCCGTTGAAATCCTCGACCTTGGTGATCGGCCGCGTGCTGTTGGTGACGTTGCGGAAGCCGAGGCCCCAATAGCCCAGACCGATCAATCCCTTCGACGGCAACGTATCGAGCATCGACGTGCCGAATTTGCCGGTGCCGAGAGCATCCGCCTGCTCGATGGTCTTCACGATGAATGGAAAGTCGATGAGGCCGAACTCCGGCACGACGGTTGCGAGCGACGTCGTCGAGGCCGACAGCATTTCCTGCGTGCCGCCGCGTAGCGCGGATTGCTGCTGCAGCTCGTTGCCGAGCTGCGAGGCCGCGAACTCACGAATCTTCATCTTGCCCCCGCTCTTCGCCAGCAGGATCTCCGCAAATTTCTGCACCCCCGCGCTGACGGGGTGATCGGTGTTGTTCAGGTGTCCCCACCTGATCGTGCGCTCCTGAATGTCCTCAGCGGATGCACCGACCGTCAGCGCCACGCAGATCGCCGTCGCAGACAGCGCCCGTACCAACAAGCTCATTTTGACCTCCCTGTTCGATCGGGGCACGACGGCGGCTCGAGCCATTCTTTTCTGCACCCTCAGGTCAATCAAAAAACATAACTACATTTCTCGGTCAAATGATAAATCTCTGTTCATCTGAGATTTTCGAATACATCTGTTGTTATGGATTTGCTATATTGCTGGTAACATTGATGGTTCGGCCGCCCACCACGGGGCGTTGCGCGCATATTGCGGGATCGGAGAGCATGACGTCACTCGAGGGGCGCCCCTTGTCGGCGGGCGACAGCGGTTATCAGCGGATTCGATCTGACATCATTTTCGGCGTGCTGACGCCGTCCGGACGTCTCAAGCTCGACGCCATGAAGGAGGACTACGGCGTCAGCATCTCCACGCTGCGCGAGATCCTCAATCGTCTGACCTCCGAGGGATTCGTGGTCGCGGAGGGCCAGCGCGGCTTCGAGGTGGCGCCGATATCCATCCAGAACCTGCGTGAACTCGCCGGCCTGCGCATCCTGCTGGAGCAGCATGCAATGGCCGAGTCGTTTCGTGCCGGCGACGTCGAGTGGGAGGGCCGCGTGGTGTCCGCGCATCACAAGCTGGCGGCCACCGAACGCACCGTCCTCAAGGAGGGGGACGATCCCGAGCTGCGCAAACGCTACGACGGCGAATTCCACCAGGCTCTCATCTCGAGTTGCGGCTCGCGCGAGCTGATGCAGACCCACGCGATCGTGTTCGACAAATATTTCCGCTATGCGCTGCGCTACCGCGGCGCGGAGACGATCAACCAGCACAAGGCGCTGCTCGAATGCGCCCTCAAGCGCGACATCAAAGGCGCCAAAACCGTGCTTACCGACCACATCAACGGGTGCGTCGCGCACGCCCTCGCCTCCTGGAACGAGGATTGATCGTCCGCGGCCTGACGTCGTTCGGAGACAGCGCTCGTCGCTGCAATCGGATTTCGGGATGACTCCTGACATGATTCCCGCGCATCGGGTCGAGACCGCGGTCGCCACAGGCGACATCCTCGGCGAAACGCCATTGTGGTGCGACAGCTCCCGCAAGCTGTGGTGGGTCGACATCGACCGGCGGCTGCATCAATCCTTCGATCCGGCGACAGGCGCGCATCAGGTTATTCCGTACGCATGCAACTTCCTCGGCAGTCAGGCCTTGACGGCGGATGGCTCCCACCTGCTCGCGCAGGATCTGAGGCTTTATCGCCGCGCGTTCGATGACGATCCTCCAGGTCAGCTCTGCGAGGTCGAAAGCGGCCTCGACAATCGCCTGAACGACGGGCGCGTCGACGCGCGGGGCCGGCTGTGGATCGGCACCATGGACAACCAGCTGCATCGGCCGAACGGAGCGCTGTATCGGGTGGACGCGGACGGCCGGACAACGCGTATGTTCGGCGATGTCATCGTGACGAACGGCATCGCGTTCTCGCCCGACAATCGCACGCTCTACTTCACGGACACGAGGCGTTACCGCACCTGGCAGTTCGACTTCGATCTCGATGACGGCGCGATTAGCAACAGACGGCTGTTCGCGGATTACAGCGCCTCCGGCGAGAGGCCCGACGGCGCGTGCATCGACGCTGCGGGCGGACTGTGGACCGCATTCTTCTCCGGCGGCCGGGTGGTGCGCTATCGGCCGGACGGCCGGATCGATACCGTCATTCCGGTGCCGGCGACCAATCCGACCTGCGTATGCTTCGGCGGAGCCGATCTGAAGACCCTGTTCGTGACGACGGCGAGAAAGTTTCTTGATCGCGAGCAACTGGGCCGCGAACCCCAGGCGGGTCATGTTCTGGCCATTGATGGCATTGCACAGGGACTTCCAGAGCATCGCTTCGGCAATTCATCCTGAGCGCCTGCCACCGAGACGTCGCGGCACATGACGCGACCAGGCATTCAAACAGCGGACATGATTTCTCGTTCTCGCGGCGCGTTTCGCCCGAGCTTTGCTTCGTCACTCCGCCCTCATATCCAAGAGGGCGCAGGGAAGGCCGGGTGCCGGCTGGCACCCGCGGTCCGCTGCGCGAAAAGCACACGCAGGAAAACCGCACAGCAGCATACAGGTGTAGCCAATCACTCGGCCTTCCCTGCGCGATGGTTGGACGGCTTATGCCGTGCTCTCCCGGGAGCCGAGTTCTCTTTGGCCTCCCTCGCCTCGCGAATTTGGATGATGCTGTCTGCCCGGTTGGGCTCGCACACACCTCCGCGAAAGCTTGACCGTAGAAACGACGGCCAGGACCACACGGTTTTGCCGTACGCACGGCCCGCCATTTCGCCGCAGTTTTTCCAGCCCTGTCGACGAAGCCGAAACCTTACAGGCGAGACGAAGCCTAGCAGCGCCGCTCGTCCGCACGCGGTTGCGGGCTCACAGGGTCTACCCGCCCTGCCCGCACCATCTCGTACCGACGCTGCCGCGTCCATCGCAAGCCCGGCTCGCAATCAAGACGACAACGAGATCGCCCCTCAAGGATGAGCCGGGATGAGCGACACATACGCCGTTTCCGAATTTCGGTAAAGTGGAATATTTTTGCGGAGAGGGATTGACGGGAGAAGGGTGTGTTGCCCGACGGGCTGGGTTGCCGCTTCCCTAGAGCAAGGGATTGGCCGTTTTCCACAGAGGTCTAATCACCGCGGAGTGCCAGGGATTGCGTCACCGATACACGTTCTTATTTTGTTCGTTGGGTTAAGACTGCCAGCCATCTATTCCGGGCGCTTGACCGGGATCTGGCATCAATTTGCGGTGGACACCTGCGGGCGGTGTCGGAACTGTGTCGCGCCGTTCGTCTTGAGTCCAAGTCCCCTTATGGAGTTTTGCGTACCATGGCCCCCCGCGCGAACTGGAAAGGCTTTTTGCGTCTCTCGTTGGTCACCTGTCCCGTGGCGCTCTACCCAGCTACGTCGGAGAGCGAGAAGATCTCCTTCAACCAGCTCAACCGTCAGACCGGTCATCGGATCAAGTACCTGAAAGTCGACGCCGACACCGGCGACGAGGTGCCCAACGAGGACATCGTTAAGGGCTACCAGCTCGAGAAGGACCAGTTCATCGAGGTGACCAAGGAGGAGCTTGAGGAGATCGCGCTGGAATCCACGCGGACCATCGAGATCGATGAGTTCGTAGACAAGGCCGAGATCGATCCGCGCTACCTAATTCGCCCCTACTACATCCGTCCGGACGGAAAAGTCGGCCACGACGCCTTCGCGGTCATCCGCGAGACCATCCGCGAGATGAACAAGGTTGCGATCGGGCGCGTGGTGCTCACCAACCGAGAGCACATCATTGCGCTCGAGCCGATGGACAAGGGTCTGGTCGGCACCTTGCTGCGGTATCCCTACGAGGTTCGTAGCGAGCAGGAATACTTCGACGAGATCCAGGACGTCAAAGTGACGAAGGACATGCTCGATCTGGCCAGGCACATCGTGAACCAGAAGGCGGGATCATTCGAGCCGGAGAAGTTCGAGGACCATTATGAAAGCGCGCTGATCGAGCTCATCAACCAGAAGCGCACCGGCAAGCCGATCGTGCCGAAGGATCGGCCGAAAGGCGAGAACGTCGTCGATCTGATGGACGCGCTACGCAAGAGCGTCGGCGGGGCAGCAGCAAAGACCGAGGCTCCGAAAAAGCCTGCCAAGAAGACGAAGAAGGCTGCCGCGGCTCAGAAGGAGATGCTGATGCCGATCGCCGGTAAGAAGCTGGCTAAGGAAGCGGCGGCGAAGAAGCCGACAGCAGGGACGCGGCGGAAGTCGGCGTGAGATTGTGAAACATCCGGTGATACCCGATGGCAGTTTCGGACTGACATGGAAGAGGCCGCGCATGTCAAGGCTGAGCTGCGGCTCGGCACAGCGGGATGGAATGTTCCGCGAGTCTGCAAGGAAAGAGTTGGCGGGGTAGGTAGCCAGCTTGAACGCTACGCGCGGGTGTTGAACGCCACCGAGATCAACTCATCATTTCATAAGCCGCACCGGCGTTCGACCTATGAGAAATGGGCGAACGCGACGCCAGATGATTTCCGCTTTTCGGTAAAGGTGCCGAAGTCTGTTACTCACTCGTCACAGCTTGCGCAGGGTGAACTCGATCGGTTCATCGAAGAGAGCGCCGGACTTGGTGCGAAGCTCGGGGTTTTGCTCGTTCAGTTTGCGCCTCGCAAAATGTTCGTTGCGTCCGATGCGGAGTTCCTGTTCCGCGCGCTGCAGGAAAAGACCTCAGCCGCTCTCGCGTGCGAGCCGCGTCACGTCAGCTGGTTTACGCCCGAGGTCGGCGCCTGGCTCGGGGAACGTCGGATTGCCCGTGTCGCCGCGGATCCGGCGCGGGGGACCGATGCCGACCTGCCGGGCGGGTGGCCTAGTCTGCGCTATTTTCGATTGCATGGAGCGCCGCGCATTTACTACTCCGCGTACGACGGGGCGTTCCTGCGATCGCTGAAGCTGCGGCTCGGTGCTGCGTCGTCATCTAGTGAGACCTGGTGCATCTTCGACAACACCGCAGCCGGCGCAGCGATCGAGAACGCACTAGACTTGCTCGCTTGAAGGGCCTTTTGGCAATAGTCCGCTGATATCCGTTACGTCGTCCAAGTTTGCCAAAGGCGTTTGAGGCTCGCACGCCATTCGAGCGGCGCGACAGCGCAGGGGACCTAATCGGGACGTGGCGGGCACTCCGGGCACGTATCGCCGATCGAATGCAAAACCTCGCGCACTTGCCCGACGGCCTGATCCGGAGATAAGCCCTCGGGTGGCTCCTGCCTGGCTATATCCAATGCGTGCTCGCGTGCATGCGGGTCGGCCCGGTCCTTCGCCCAGCCGTGCTCCTCGCATTCGTGGATGGCGCCCGCCTCCTGCAGCACGCTGAGCGCCCAGCCGCGCAGCGTTCGGATCGCCGGCCGTCCTTCCTTCGTCATCAGCATCGAGCTTGCTCCTGCCCGGACGAATCCTTTGGCCCGTCTTCTCGTTCCGAGCGGTTAGCACGCAGCAGGGATTCGCAATCGCAGAGCTGAGGTTTGTCCCCGTGTTCCGCGGCTCTGGCACAATCGCGTCGGCTGCAGCACGGCTCAGCCGTAGGGTTCTGCCCGCTGAGAAGCGGCCACGCTTCGACTCCGGGCGCTAAACCGCTAAATGTACCCCGCCGTCTTCCCCTCCGCAGCGCGTAGCTTCATGCTCGCCAGCTTGCGAATTGGTGGGACTAATGTGGTACCAAGAGAGTCCGAGGATCGCAGGTTAGCAGGAAGTGCCTGATTTTTTGGTAGCGGGAGAGGACTCGAACCCCCGACCCCAGGATTATGATTCCCGTGTTTTAGGGATTATGGAGCCATCCCAGTAACTTCACCTTCTTCTTTGTGGCGAAATTGCCCAAAAATGGCTTGATCTCGCTCATCACCGACCAAGTTAACCTGCTATCGTTTGTACGAAACTTGTACGGATTGGTGGCATTTTGGCCGACGCAGCGACAGAGAAGAAGGCACAGCAAGTCCGGGAGCGGATCACGCCGGCAGTCGTCGACGAAGCGATTGCCGCTGCCAAGAAGGCAACGGACAGCGGCCGGATCGCCGATTGGAACGATACCGAGCAGCGCTATCTGACCCTGCGCCAACGCGGGCGCTCAGTGCGGTGGATCGTGCGAGCGTACGGCCTCGCGCAAGATCGGATCCGCGACAGGGATCCATGTCGACCCAACCTATCTCTCGCTTCGGGACGCCCGCGAGAAGGCCAAGCAGGTCTACGCCGACATGGCTGGCGGCAAGCTTGACGAGGCGCCTTCGGAGGCAGCACCGGAGGCACTCAAGCCGACAACCTGGACGTGGGCCGATCTTGATCGCGAGTACCAGGCCATGATCGCCCAGCCGCGATGGATCAACCGACGCATGAAGCCGGCGAGCAAGGGCACGTGTGACGACGTCCGCCTTGCGTTCGCCAAGCCGTCCTACCAAGCGCTACACCCCCTGCTCCTTACAGAGTGTCATTCGGCCTGCAATATTGACCCCCTAAGCCGGGGGATCGGCGTCCAAAATTGACCCCCTACAGGTTGGTCTGTTGCGCTGCCTGCTTCGTCATG
>NZ_JADPJC010000123.1:0-939 GCF_023073215.1 Bradyrhizobium sp. 35 | reverse complement strand
GCGCTCACACCGTCTAATGGGACGTAAGCTCTGACAGATTGCGACGCGCGCAAGCAGGAGCCAGCGTGCAGCTTTAAACGTTTATGGGCGTGGATCGATCTCGAAGATGATCGACATGGACCGGACCGAGCGCTTCTTTGCCGGATGACTGTCGTGGGCACGATCTGCCTCTGCGCCGCGTTTACGATGTGGATGCTCGTTTGAGCCGCCACTCATGCGCCAACGGAGGCGCCCTATTTCGGTGGCTGCCATCTTGGCAAGGTCAGCCACTCGGTTATCTGAGACGTGAATTCGTTCTGCCGGGCCTTCCTAAGCAGACTGTCTCGTTTGTCCTGGCGGAAATGACCCGGCTTCATCACGTAGCTGTTGAGCTTCTAGGTCAAGCCGAGCCCCACACTTCCGAGATCGCCGCAGCGCTTGCCGCGTCCCGGAAAGCGGAACTCCCTATGGTGTTACCCATGCGCATTTCGCAATTGTGCAGCGGGGCGCTGGGACCTAACTCCTAAATCATCCTGAGAGACAACAATTCGCCTCCGAGGCGCGTGTGGTTGGAGTTTTTGAGATTGAGAGCTTCCGCAGCTGAATTGGACTTCGGGGCGCGAGGCGTAGGCGGATTCAAACAAAGTTCGAGTTGGCCGCCCTATGACGCTCGAAATGCGATGCGGCGATCGTTCGAGGAGGCCGCAGTGACGCTTCCCGCCGAAATGGCAACCGACTTCTGGCAACACTGCCGGCGGCGGACCTCGAACTGCTGGCGCCCGAGCTAGAGATGGTAGCGCTCGATCGGGATGCGGTCGTCTCGCAGGCGGGTGACCAGACCGAGCACGTCCTCTTTCCTCATAGTGGCGCCATTTCTGTGATGATCGACATGGCCAACGGACAGACGGTCGCCAGCGCCGCAATAGGGCGCGAGGGAGCAGTAGGCACTCTTTCCGTGCT
>NZ_JADPJC010000060.1:0-44183 GCF_023073215.1 Bradyrhizobium sp. 35 | reverse complement strand
CAAGGGACAGAGGATCGCCAGCCACGCCCGTGCGCCCAACCGGCGCGGCCACACCACGATTGCCGATCATATGCCCAGCGCCCACCGCCGCTACGGCAAATGGACAACGGGAGGGCTGATCGCCGCCGGCGAGAAGATCGGTCCATCGACGGCGGCGTTCTTCCAGGTCGTCATCGAAGCCCGGCCGCACCCCGAGCAAGGCTTTCGCACCTGCCTCGGTATTCTGTCGCTGGCCAGGAGCTACGACCATGCGCGCGTCGATGCCGCCTGCCGACGCGGCATCCTGATCAAGGCTCGCTCCGTCGCCTCGATCCGTTCGATCCTCAAGAGCGGCCTCGATCGCGCTTTCCTCGACGAGACGTCCGACCACCAGCCCCTGCGCCACGGCAACATCCGCGGTCAGGGCTATTTCCATTGAACCAGGGAGACTCAAATGCTGACACACCCCACCCATGAACGGCTGATCACGCTTGGCTTGACCGGAATGGCCAAAGCCTTCGAGGAGCAGCGACGATCACCGGACCTCGACGCCCTGCCGTTTCGAGGAGCGCATCGGGCTTCTCGTCGATCGCGAAGCCGCCGAGCGCGACACCAAACGTCTCACGACCCGTCTCAAGTTCGCCGCGCTACGCCAGAGCGCATGCGTGGAAGACGTCGATTTGCGCACGCCACGCGGCATCGACCGCAGCGTCTTCGCCAGACTCGTCGGCGGCGACTGGATCGACCGCAACGAGAACCTGCTCATCACAGGGGCAACCGGGCTCGGCAAAAGCTGGATTGCCTGCGCCCTCGGCCACAAGGCCTGCCGCGACACTCGTTCGGTCCAGTATCACCGCGTCCCGCGCCTGTTCGAGGCGCTCGCCCTGGCTCGCGGCGACGGCCGATATGGCCGGCTGCTCAAAACCATCGGCCGCGTTCAACTTCTGATCCTCGATGATTGGGGCCTGTCAGTTCTAAATCCGCCCGAACGGCGCGACCTTCTGGAGATCCTCGATGATCGCCACGGTCGCGCCTCCACCATCGTCACCAGTCAGGTCCCTGTTGAACATTGGCACGACGTTATCGGCGACCCAACCCTCGGCGACGCCATCCTGGATCGCCTCGTTCACAACGCTCACCGTCTGCAACTCTCCGGAGAAAGCATGCGAAAGCAGAACGCCCGCAATCAAACTCTTGACGCCAACTCAAACCCCTGAACCAATCACCCATGTCGGTCAAAGCCGCTGCTCACCATCGCGCGAAACAGCTGCTCACGATCGCCTGAAATCGCCGCTCACCATCAGCGAAATGCGCACCACTGACGCACCTTTTCGGGAGACCGCCCAAGCCATCGATGCTGCCCGCGCTAAGGGCATTCTTGCGGTGGAGATGGAAGCGGCAGCCCTTTACACATTTGCCGCCTCTGCCGGGGTGCGGGTTCTTTGCATCGCCCACGTCACCAACACTATGGGGCAGGACGGTCATGACTTCGAGAAGGGCGAAGCAGACGGCACGCGGGAAGTCTTGGCCGCCCTTTCAGCGATAATAGCCGCCGTCGACTAGCGATCCTGAAAATGACCTCTGGGCTCGTAAGCGGCCGCGTCAGATTGAGCGGAGATGGCCGGTTTGTGCCCGTAGGCCGATATCGGTTAGCTCTTAGCGCGTGTTGGCATATTCGATTGCTGCCGCTTTGCAGGCCGCCATCTTGGAGCAGGCCAGCACGGCGCCATCCCGCAAGGCATTCTCATACGAATCGTCTTTGTGGTTTGCGTGAAGATAGGCCCCGAGCAAGGCCGCAGCGACCAAGACCACGACGTAAAGGGCCCGCTCCAAAATCAGCCGCGCTTTGGGGATCTTCTGAACGCGAGTGACCGTCGCCAAAAAGATGGCCGGTGTGCTGACCAAGAGGATGGCGACTTGGATGCTGCCCGACTCGATGTCCAGCCGGTTGAGAATCTGATGCTCGAACCACAGGCAAAGCGCGATGAATCCCCAGATGGTCGCCCAACGGCTAGCGTAGTCGAAGAGGGCCTTGATGGGCTCGTCCTCGTGCGGCTTGGGTGTGGTGCTTCCGGTGGCGGTCATTCCTGCATTCCTCATTGGCGCTTAAAGTTCCACCTCAAGGACACACCTCGATGGCAGCCTTATCCGCTTAACGGTAACAAAACGTTAACCATTAAGATTGGCAACAACTCTGGTAAACAACGTGGCGTCGGGCGGCGAATCAATAGGTCGGAGTCTGGCCAATGTAATCCTTGCCGGGGCACCATACCCTTCTTGCTATCATATAAATCCAGGGTCCGACGCAAGGCGGTCGCCTCGAACGCGCTTCCGCTTGGCGAAAACTCCGTTTCGTGACGCCCAGCGTGGCGTTCAGGCCGTCTGACCGGCTAGCGAAATCAAGCGCTCGCGGCCGATATGGCGCCGGGAGACGCTGCTCGGCGCAATCTGTTGTTATCAGTGCTTCATCCAGGGCAGGCCTATCACTGCGGCCCGCTCTCCCCTCGTGGACTCTGCGTTGACACTCGCTAGCCCTTCGCCGAGAGGCTCGAAACCGCGGCACACTGTGCATCGAGGCCTAGGTGCTGGCTGCTTTTGCTTGCAGGTGGACCCCCAAATAGCAGGGAGCAATTCGGCTCTTCACTGTCGTTCTCTCTGTGGTAGTTCGTGAAAAACCTAATCAACGAGCGTTGTCACCATATTTCCCCTGCATCTCACCACAATGCTTCTGCGGTGAGTCATATTGACTCAGCGGAGCGCGGGCCTGCCGAACGCTTTTAGACTCTCAGCTTCGATGCAAAACGGGCGGCCGGCACGGGGGGAATCGCAATTCCGCCGCCACGAGGTTACGTCTCGAATAAGACACCCCAAGTGGAATTTCGACCGGAGCGGTCGACCTTCTGACTGAATCGGAGCGTGCTGTTCAAGGTTGGCTGGGGCAGGGCGGCCAGCATCGCGATGGGTCGCCTACGAAGCCCGAAAAAAGTTGGCTCCCCCCTTGCGGAAACAGGCCGGTAAGAATATCTTACGTGTCGGTAAGAGGAGAACGTAATGGACCCTAACGCCGTTAAGAGTGCTCTGATCACGATCCTAAAGCGCGTCCAAGAACGGCGCGGTCTTCCATGTCCCCTATTGAAGGGTGACACAGTCCCCGCAAAAGAGCTGGAGAAGTTCACCAGTAAAATCTGGCCAGCGGCAACTAGCTGGCTGGCGAGAGAGATGAATATCGTGATTCCAAAGAACGTGCACATATTCGGCGTCAAAAAAGGAGCGGCGCCTTTGACCATCGACCAAGCAGTCGAATTGGTCTGCCAGAAAGGCGAACAGAAACCTGCCCAAGCATTGGCCGCGGAATAAGCATGAAGAAGAACGAAGCGAATCAGCGAGAAGCCATAGGAAGCCGCCTTCGAGAGGCTAGGAAACTGGCCGGTCTAAGCCAAGGGCAAGCCGCGCATTTGCTGGATATGCACAGGCCCACGGTGAGCGAGATTGAAGCAGGCAACCGGAAAGTGTCTGCGGAAGAGTTGAGCCGTTTCGCAAAGACGTACGATGTAAGTGTCGCCTTTCTCACCGGTGACGCCCCGGAGAGTTTGAATACCGACGACCCCAGGCTTCAGCTGGCTGCACGTGAGCTACAAAAACTGAAGCCGCAAGAAGTGGACAAGTTGCTTCGTATTTTGTCTGCGATGCGCACGGGCGAGCAAAAGAGCTAAGCAATGTCGAGTAAGCGTGCGTTGACTTATGAGGCGGCACAGGAGGCGGCCGACGCGCGCGATGCAGCGGGGGCAACCCAAGACCTTCCGATCTGCGTTTACGATATCGCGCACAAGCTGAACGCACGAGTCCGCTTCGTGGATGTCGATATGGAAGGCATGTATGAGCGAGGACCTCCATCGAGAATTTTGCTCTCGCCGTACCGGCCACTTGTCCGTCGAACGTTCAGCTGTGCCCACGAGCTGGGCCATCACCGCTTTGGCCATGGCTCAACGGTGGATCAACTGCAAACGTCAAGTGCAACTACGCCACAATCCGAAATACCAGAAGAAATTTTAGCGAACGCATTTGCCGGGTTTGTCCTAATGCCGGCAATTGCCATTCAGCGGGCGTTTTATCGGCGGGCTATCGAATCGGAGTCGGCATCCCCACTCGACTTCTACAAAGTCGCTTGTGATTTTGGTGTCGGTTACACAACGCTAGTGAATCATATGACTTACGCGCTCGGCGAAATCGGTGTTCGACGGAAGCAGGACCTAGAGAAATGGAAACCCGTCGATTTGAGGCGGATGGCGCTAGGCTATGTTGATCCATCTCCCCTGCTGATTTTGGACACTCTTGGTGAGGCTTCAACCGCTGAAATCGAATGTGACCACGGGCTCCTCGTACCAATTGGCAGCGAAGTCGAGGGGGTTGGACTGACATTTCTCAAGAGAATCGCCAGTGGTGATCTTTTTCGCGCAATCTCTCGTGGCCTCACCCGCGTTCAAATGCAGTCGCGAATTATCGACATCCGGATAATGCCAAAGAAATACATTGGGCTGGCTCAATTCCGATACATGGAGAGCGATGATGATTAACCCGAGTGCCCGTCCGTTCGCCGTCGAGCGAGATAATCTCTCCCTGGCGTGGGGAGACGTATTTCTCAGGCTCTTGTCGTCGGGCGTCAAAGAAATCGCGCCACTTTCAATTTCCATAACCGGCTTTTCAAATGATGGAGCCCCGACGGAGAATGACGAGATCAGGAAGCGCCTCGATTCCCTGCTCGAACAAAAGGGCGTGACAATCGACACCGAAACGGTCGCATTTACAATTTTTCCTCAGGAGTATTGGGAACTTGCAAACAAAAGTAGGGGCGAGTTTTTCAGTCTCTATCGCGAGTCGTTCACGCGCATTCAGGATTGGAGCCCAAAACATAATAAGCGCGGATCGTACTTTCAGCGCCTGGTAGACTACCAAGGCAATGACGAGGGCCATAACCAGTTGGAGTGGATTCTGGAAGAGTATGCTAGGAGCCCCACGCAACGGGTTTCGCAGTTTCAGGCCACAACGTTCAATCCCTTGCTTGATCACTCTCGGACAGCGCAATTGGAATTTCCCTGCCTGCAATACGTAAGTTTTGTTCCGATGCAGGATGGCACGCTAGCGATGAATGCATTCTACGCAACGCAGCAGATCTTCCGGAAGGGATACGGAAATTATCTGGGGCTGTGCCGGCTCGGGGCGTTTATGGCGGCTGAGATGGGTCTTAAGCTTGGCCGCGTTTTCATTAATGTGGGTGTCGCAAAAATGGATGTTCGAAAGACTGATCCTGAAATCGAGCAGTTTGCCGAGTTCGTAAAGCAAGCGTTGTCCGCAGCTGACGAAGGCAAGAAGGCCGCATGAAACGGCTTTCGATCGGAAGCAATAGTTTTGCTGGCCTCCAAGTTAGCCCGGTCTTTGACAGCTACTGGAGGCTTGCCGCTGAGCGACAATCGATATTCTTCAAGAGGATTGAAGGAGTACGATGGCCTTGGACCGATGATGAGATTCTTCAACGGCACAAGTTTACCAACGCCTACCGTGCATCGGACCGGGTGAGCCAGTATCTGATTCGTGAGGTCATATACGGGAAAGGACTGCCAAACGAGCCCGCCGAGGTTATCTTTCGCATATTGCTGTTCAAGCTATTTAATAAGATTGAAACATGGAAGTTGCTCAATCGTGAACTCGGACCGGTCTCGTGGGCGGAGTTCAGCACAAAGCGCTTCAGTCAGGTACTAGCGCGGGCTCATGCGAAAGGTCACCGCATTTACTCTGCCGCGTACATAATACCACCCGTCCGTGGAGCGGGAGAGGCTAAGCATGTCGGCCACTTACATCTAATCAATCAGATGATGAAAGGCGGGATAGTCAGGAAGATTGAAGACAGTGCGACTCTGTCCGATGTCTTCTGGATACTGAAATCGTACCCATCCATCGGTGATTTTATTGCGTTCCAGCTCGCCATCGACATCAACTATTCGACTGTCATCAATCATTCGGAGGATGAGTTCGTGGTGGCAGGTCCTGGTGCCCGCGACGGTATTTCAAAGTGCTTCTTGAACTATACCGAGTACGCTCCAGAGGCGTTGATAGAGCTTATGTTTGATCGCCAAGAGATGGAATTTGAGCGACTTGGTATCACGTTCCGTTCGCTTTGGGGCCGCCGTTTACAGCTGATCGATTGTCAGAACCTTTTTTGTGAGATCAGCAAATATGCTCGCGTTGCCCATCCCGAGTACTTGGGTATCGCCCGGCGAACGCGAATTAAGCAAATCTTTCGTGCGAACGGCACGCCGCTTCAACCTTGGTATCCTCCAAAGTGGGGTTTGAATACCATGGTGCCGCAACCATCTGCGACGCCTGAGTCTCAACAAGGGAGCTTTGCTCTGTGAGATTTTCCGACTATCAGCGCCTGTCTCAGGAGACAGACCAAACTCCAAATGGACTGCCTGAAACGCAGGAGTCCGCTTTGCTGATTCCGTTGCTCGGATTAGCGGGCGAAGCAGGCCAGTTGCTCGCCGAATACAAAAAGCGCCTCCGCGATGGTCCGAGCCACGAGGAGTTCTCAGACCATGTTGCCGAAGAGTTGGGAGACATTCTTTGGTATGCGGCTAATCTGGCGACTAAGTACAATCTAAGTTTGGATGAATTGGCGGAACAGAACCTTCGGAAGACTCGGAAGCGCTATCTTGAATCGAAGGTCGCTTGTCCGGTTTATGATCGTGTGTTCGACGACGCAGAGCGGTTTCCTGATAGATTCGTTATAGAGCTGGTTGAAACTACAGCAGGTAGCAACACGTTCGTAAAAGTGCTCCATAACGGTGATCAGATTGGAGCGACGCTGACAGATAACGCATATCAGAGCGACGGCTATCGATTCCATGACGTCTTTCATCTGGCGTACGCAGCCATACTAGGTTGGTCACCGGTGCTTCGCTCGACTATGAAGCGCAAGCGCAAAAGCTCACCGAAGATCGATGAGGTTGAAGACGGCGGACGGGCCGCAGTTATAGAGGAAGGAATAGCGGCGCTAGTCTTCGATTACGCTCGTCGTCATGCCTTTCTTGATGGCGTTACGGACGTCGATGATAGGCTTCTCAATACGATCTCTGGAATGAGTGCGCATCTGGAGGTCTCTACGGCCGAGCCGTGGCAGTGGCGCAAAGCAATACTTGAGGGCTTCAAGGTTTGGCGAGAGGTGCTTAAAAACCGAGGCGGCTTCGTAGAAGCAGACCTTACCCGCAACTCGATCTCTTACCTTGGTCCATCAGCTGATAACGCTATTGCAACTGCCCCAACGGTTGTTTCTGAGTGAGTTAGACTTAACATCCAGCCCACTACACCCAGGCGCTCGGCTTCCCGTAATGCGCCACCAGTCAGTTGAAGTTGCGGGGCTCCCGAAGGAAGCTTTATCACTACGACGTCAGTGAGTGAAATGCCGTCCTGCAAGCCGCAGCCGAGGGCTTTTAGGGCAGCCTCTTTTGCCGCAAATCGCGCCGCCAGATGAATGAAGCGGGCTTCGCTCTTCCCAGCATATAAGAGCTCATCTTCGGAAAAGACGCGCGTCAGATCAGTGTCGTCAGCGTCGTACATCGACTTGAACGGTAAGATATCGACTAAGTCTATTCCGATCCCAATGAGCCCCATTCATTCGGCCTTGGGTTTCTGAACTTGTTCGGTTGGCGCCGGCGCATTCGTCCCTTGCTTGGCCAGGAAGAAATCAACAGCAAGTTTAATCGTCAGGCCGGCAATTAGTGTGAGGAAAATACTTGCTGCGACTGTCACTATCCCCTGAGATCGTTCCAAGCTCGAAATTCTTAGGCTCAACTCTTTGTCAGTGGTTCTGATTCGTTCTGCTAAGCCATCTAGTGAATGCAGCTCGCCGGAAATGCTGTTCACAAAAAGGAGGTCTATATGAGTTGATGCTGCGGCATTTTTGACCGAGTTGCTCGTTCTATCCAGGTCGGCGTACCAAATCAGAAAACAGCGCTCGCCACGCCTAAGGTGGATCGGGGAGGGACCGGCATTGAAAACCGCAAAAGTCAGGCGCCCGTTAAACCCAGGATCGACGTGAAATCCCGAAACGTTCACCAGACCTTTCCATTTGATTCGAGCGCGAATGGAAATGAACGCAAGAGCGTCTCTCGGTACCTTTACGATCTCATCGGTTTGAATATAAGCGAATTGGCCAGGAGGAATGGCGAACGCCTGATCCACCGCGAGCAGCATTAGCGATCGCGACTTCGCGTCGGACGTCTGATCAGTTGGAGTTACGAAGTATTCTGGCCCAACACTCAGAGTATATGAGGCGCAATCGATCTTAGTTAGGTCAGCCGGTTCAACTAGCTCGTTCAATCGCTCAGCGAGCTTTTCCCCGCTCCAAAATGTCATACGCGTCTCCAATCAGAAGGCCGCAATAGTCTCTCTAGTCTCGAAAGGTTCGGCCTCGATCCGTCGACGGACGAGAGTCTCATCAAAGCTCGGCGGCGCGGGAGGCTAGCTTGAAGCGGAGAATCAAAACAAAACGGAACACCCAAGATACGAGATGGTAGTGAAAAATAAAACCTAGTCTTAGGGTTGTGTCGCCGGCAATACACAGAAACCGCCCCGCTTGGGATTCAATCCGGGCACCGCAACACAACTGTGTAACATTCAAACTCGCCGCTTGAAAAAATCTAGCTATTTCAATATGTTCATGCCGTGCTGATGTAATCCTTTCCTGGGCACCATTCCCCTTCTAAACCATTGGTTTAGAAAGAAATAAGCAAGATCAGAGGCTTAACGGTACCCGCCTGGTACAAAATGCTGGTACAAATGCCCTTGCCAATGTCTCGTCCCTGGAAGCATTCCGAGAGTGGTGTCTACTGGCTCCGTAAAGGTGTCCCGGAAGACCTGCGTGCGCTCGTTGGCGAGCGCGAAGAGAAGCGCAGTCTCGGCACGCGAGATCCCATCGAGGCCAAGCGGAAGCACACTGAAGCGCTGGCCGAAATCGAGGAGCGATGGGCCAATCTGCGCGCCGGCGCCAAGGATCTAACCGAACGGGAAGCCCACGAACTGGCTGCCTTTGCTTACGAGCGGTGGTTTGAGCAACACAGAGATAATCCTTCGCTGCAGACAGTCTGGAATGTTGAACTCGGAGGTCGGCTATTTGCCCCGGCACCCAAGCCGAAGGCGGGCCAAATCTATGACGGCACATTTTTGTCCGACCTCAATCCAGACGATTTCGAACGCCTAAGCATGGAAATGTGGTGCTTGGACGGCGCCGATGAACGCCTCAAGGCCTGTGGGTTCAAGCCAGATGAAGGGAACCGCCGAACGCCAGCCAAGGCAATTGCAGCAGCCGTGCAACGCGCCAGCCTCATGCTCGAACGGCTGGCAAACGGCGAAGCTATTCCGACTATGTTCTCGCCTGCGGTTACAGCAGTGACGTTATTGCCGCCGACGCTGTTGCCCCTCTGCCATTAGCGGATCTTGTAAAGGGATGGGCGGCCGAGCGACGTCCGGCGGCTAAAACGCTTTACGAGTGGTCCCGTGTCGTTCGTCAGGTTGGAGAGTTCCTCGGTCACAGCGATGCACGACGGCTACACCAAGGAGCAAATGACGGCCCATGGCTTCCGCTCCGCCGGCAGCACGATCCTCAATGAGAGCGGCTTCTATCCGGACGTGATCGAGGCCTTGCTCGGTCACAAAGAAGAGAACGAGGTGCGCCGCGCCTATAACCGCGCGACCTACTGGAAGAAGCGGGTCGAATTGATGCAGGCTTGGGCGGACCTGCTCGACCAATTTCGGTTGCTGAAATATCAATGATGGCGCGCGCTGGTCAGTGACGGCGCAAGGTTGAAAACAGGCTGAGGATTTCTGTGTCCGTAAACTTGTCCGGCTCCCGCGACTTAGGCTCGGGAACGGGTTCCAGAGGTTCATCCGGCGTTTCGCTATTCAACGCACGAATTCGGGCTTTCGCGTGCTGAAGGGCGGGGTCTGCGTCCCCACCAATGCGCGATGCTAATTTCACCAATGCCTTTTGGTGATCTTCGAGCTCCGATTCTGAGTCCAGTCGATCGACAACCGACTCGGCCTCATCGAGGTGTCGCTGAATGGCAGCTTGAAATGCTTCTGTCATCTGCTCAGACAGCTCCGAGCCGAGGTGGAGATGGCGGTGCCACCCTTGAAGGCGAAGCACTTTTCCGCCGCGACAAAGGGCAAGGTGCGTATGAGAAGCGCCACCTGTTTCCGGTATTGGTCCTTAAACGGCATGGAAGGATTCCGGTACTGTGATCTGGTACGTCTGATCCAGTCGGCCGCCTTTCGCGACCAAGCGTTTGCCTTTGCCTAAATCGACCTTTTGTTTGTCGAGGCGCTTGAGCCAGGTATGCTTGTGACGATCGGCGAAAAAGAAGAACAGTCGTTTCACCTTGACGTTTTTGCAGTCAGTTAGCAATTTTTGGAGGCGGCGCGGGCTCAGGTTTGAGAGCCCTTCCATCAGCTTGTTGATCTGATCGAAGCTCTCATGATTTGGAAGTTCGTCGAGGGCTTCGAGAATGGCTCGCTCGGGTGTCGATAAGGTCAGGGGCCAGTCCCACTGCCCCCAAGGAAGGACATTGAACGCGCCGCCATCCAATGGATCGTTCGTGCTTCCTTGCGCACGGGTCACATCCCATTTTAGGCTGCTGATGCCGATCGTGATCGGGTCGTTATTGAACAGTTTGCGGTTGTTGTGATGATTAAAGCGGACCGTCAGAGGCAGTTTGTTTAGCCAATGGGGAAGGGGCTTCGGTCCATAGAGATGTATCTCTTTGGTTTTCGTCGGGAGATAATGGGCGAAGCCTTGGAGGTCGAGCGCAGTTTTTCCCCCGACGATCACAGGACTTGCGTTGAGGATCGTTTGCAGAGATATGACGGCTTGTTGCCAACTAAGCTCGCCGCGGGGGCGGCGATATACGCCCCGGGTTGGCTGGTCCAGCCAGCCCGCCGCGACGTACTGGCTGCGGAGGCCCGTCGAATAGCCGTGCTTTTCAAGCCATGCGGCATCAACCATCAGTCCTTCAGGAAGATGCTTTTCGAGCCAGTTTAGCTTTCCAGATATTCGCTTAGCCATACTGAGCAAAATAGCAGATTCGTAAACTCCGCGCCAGTTTAAGTAAGGGCAAAAACGCATAGTTTGACTATGTAAAACTTAATAATCTTAAACTCGGTCGAAAGAGACTCGGAGGGAGCGTTCGCTCAGCCGGTGTGGCGTACCTCACGTTTGTACCGGCCGCGATCTCCTCTTCCATCGAAGCGGTCGAAGCCCGCCCATTGGAGGTCACCCTCAATTTCGGGGTCATCGGCAAAACAGTGCCTTGTAGACGGCATTTCCAAAAGCTGGCCCAGATACAACCGGTTGAACACCCGTGCAGCATCGTCCGGTAGTTCCTGATGAACAAAGTCGTTGAAGCGGTGCGACATGGTCAGCATCAATGAGGCGAGAGGGGAGCCAATAGCAGAACGCGCCCGCTTCCAGTTCTCGAATAGTTTGATGTGTCCGAGTTTGCGCGAATCACGAGCGTCGGATTGGTGGATGACCGTAGCGGAACACGGGAGCGGATCACCGCTATGCTCGCACGGTCCCAATGCAGTGCGAATTGCTGCATGTTCACTGCCATGGAAAGGAAGTAGCTGGGGGGACCGGCCGCCGTCCTCGACAATGCTGCATACATTTCCCGCTCCTCCTCTGAATAGTCGTCCCGGAAGCCAAAATCCCTGGCGTGCGCCGCCTCCTGCTCGATGAAGCGCAGGTTTTCAATATTACGAAACTGCAAGTGCCTCATGAGGAGATAGAGCGTCAGTTTGTCAGACTGATCGAGCCGATCCGGCTCTCCCGCAACAATCTTCTTCCAGGTGTCGCTATTGACGATGGGAGTTTCGATGTGAGCGTCACGATAGGATCACCGGTGCCCGGGCTTGACTTGCGCGGAATGCTCTGGATAGCGCGGTCGGGATGATTGACGCCGCCGGGGCGCGGTGATGGGGTGATCCCGGTTCGGAGCGGGCAACGGGATCAGAATGAACAGCGAGTCGCAGCTGCGCGAGAAGCTTCGGAAGATCGAGGCGTTGTTCGTGGGGGCCGGAACTGCTGGTGAGCGCCTCGCGGCGGAAGCCGCGCTGCAGCGGGTGCGGGCCCGGGTCGAGGAACTCGCTCGCCACGATCCACCGATCGAACAGCAATTCTCACTTCCCGACCAGTGGTCTCGGCACCTTTTTCTGGCGCTTTGCCGCCGATATGGGCTGCGGCCGTTTCGTTATCGCCGGCAGCGACGCAACACGGTGATGGTCCGTGCGTCACGGGGCTTCGTCGATCGAGTCCTGCTGCCGGAGTTCACCGAGCTGGAGGGTGCGCTGCAAGTGTATCTGCACGAGGTGACGCTGCGCGTGATCCGCGAAGAGATCTACGACGACGCCAGCGATGCGCAGGAAGTTCCAGATGCCCTACCGTCGAACTGATCAGGCGGCGAGCTTTGCCTGCGAGCTATCGCGCTCGGCCTTCCAATTCCACGGCAACAGCATGTGCAGTTGATTGATCTTTGTACGTCCGGAGACGATGCGCTCGAGAACATCGGGTCAGATAGTGCCGCGGGTCGATGTCGTGCAGCTTTGCCGTGTTGATGAGCGATGCGAGGGTGGCCCAGGTTTCGGCGCCGCCCTCACTGCCGGCGAACAAGTAATTCTTCTTTCCCAGGCCTATCGGCTTGATGCTGCGTTCGACCGTATTGCTGTCGATCTCGATGCGCCCATCATCGATGAAGCGCGTCAGGCCTTCCCAATGGTTGAGGGTGTAGCGGATCGCCTTGCCAAGGCCGGATTTCTTCGAGACTTCCAGTAGCCGCGCCTCGAGCCAGGGTTTGAAGTCCTCGATCAACGGCCTGGTGTCGGTCTGCCGCACTGCAGCCCGATGCGCCGCCGGCAGACCGCGGATGCGATCCTCGATGGCGTAGACATCGCGATCCGTTGCAGCGCTTCCGCAACAATCGGCGACTTCGTCGCGACGTGAACGTCCCAGAACTTCCGCCGCGCATGCGCGAAGCAGAACGCCAACTGCACCAGATGGCCGCCATTCTTGATCAGGCCCTTGTAGGAGGCATAGCCGTCGACCTGCAGGATGCCGTGGTAGTCCCCGAACAGCTGCTTGGCGCGGATCGCCTTGCGATCCTCGGCAAACATGTAGACCACCGCCGGCGGCGCCGGGCCGCCCCACGGACGGTCATCGGTGGCGATCGCCCAGAACTGGCAGACTTTGGTCCTGCCACGGCCGGGATCGAGAACTGGCAGCGGCGTCTCGTCGGCAAACAGCCGCGGGTGGGACATCACTGTATCGCGCAACAGCGTGTGAAGCGGCTTCAGCCACCAGGCGGCGCGGCCCATCCACGAGGCCAGCGTCTGCCGATCGAGTGTGATGCCTTGCGCGGCGAACATCTGTTCCTGCCGATACAGCGGCAACTGGTAGCCGTATTTCATCACCGCGATGTGGGCCAGCAAGGCTTCCGTCACCATCCCGCCATCGATCGCCTGGGCCGGCGCAGGTGCCTGCATCACACCCTGGCGGCATCCCCGGCAGCCATACCGCGGACGCACAATGCGCTTGACCCGGTACTGCATCGGAATGACGTCGAAGGCTTCTTTGACGGTCTCCCCGATCTTGTGCAGCCGCTCGCCGCAGCAAGGGCAGATCTGGCTCTCGATATCGATTACGACATCGATGCGCGGCAAATGCTCCGGAAGCTTCCCCCGGTTGCGTCGCGCCGGTCGCTTTCCACGGCCCTCCGCTCCATCAGGCAGCCTGCCTCCGGTTACGTCGTCGTTGGCCGCGGCACGAGCCGCCTGTGCCGTGATGGTGAAGAGAGGCAGCTGTCCGGGATCCAGTGTCTCGGAGCGGGGACCGAAGATCGTGCGCTTGAACTGGGACAGGATCATCAGGAGCTTGTCGTTCTCCTGAACCGCAGCGTCGCGTTGGGCGATCGCCGCATCACGCTCGGCCGAAAGCGTGCTGCATTCCACCGACAACGCCGCAAGCCTTGACGACAGCGCCATCACAGTTTGTCGGAGCAATGCTGGATCGGAAGGCAAATCACTCATGCAGAGTGATTTTACAACAACTCCGCATGAGTGACGAGCTACTCTTGATACGGATCAACCAGCTCGCGCTGGCTGATCCACAACCCGCATCGGCACACGCTTCCAGTCTGAGCCATCGAGCAGCACCGAGAGTTGAGCATGAGATAGCGGCATGACGCCTTCCTTGATCGGCGGCCAGGTGAACTGCCCCTCGATTCTTTTGTAGTAAAGGACAAGGCCGCTTCCGTCCCAGGTCAGGATCTTCACGCGATCTCGGCGCTTGGACCGAAAGACATAAAGTCCGCCGTCGTACGGATTGGCCCCAAACGCCTCGCTCACCAGCATCGCCAGCGAGTCCATCCCCCGACGGAAATCGATCGGCTGCGTCGCGATGCAGATCGACAACCCAGGTCGGAGCCCGATCATCGGCCAACCGGCCCGACTGCCGCAAGCACCTCGCGCAGCGCCGCCGGTCGACCGTCCCCCTGACACGGATGCGAACCGCGCCGACCTGGATCTCAATTGCTGCCTGCTCTTCGCGCGACGACAATTCGCCGCCGCAGCCAGTGATCGCGACCGGCACAAAGCCAGGTGGCACATCTCCGTCCCGGCGCTCCGCGAGCTTCACCCGCGTGGTCTGACGACGCCACAGAAACAACAGGCTTGGGCTGATGTCGTGTCGTCGTGCCACCGCGGACACGCTTGCACCCGGCGCGAAACTCTCCGCGACAATCGCTGCCTTCGCATCGGTCGACCAGCGCCGACGCCGGCCCGTCCCGGTGATGATTTCAACACGCCGCAGCGTGTCGGCGCCGTGTTCGAGGATAGGCGTATGCCTATCCTTATCGCTATCCTTACGACTATCCTTCGACATTGTGACCTCGCGACAAACCATTCCGCGAGATCTTCTAGCCGACCAGATCAGCCCTCAGCGCGTGGTCCCTGCATGACGCTCACGGGTTTCGATAGTTTGGTTGAGATCATCCTCGATCGACGCCTTGGAGCCCGCAACGCTGAATGTATACAGATCTTCCTCATAACCGATCCGGGCTATCGACTTCACTCCAACGCTGACGTAGGGGTCATGGCGCGAAAGGCATTTAACTTTTGTCCTGTCATCGTCAAGCGCGAACTGGCGCATGTAGAATTGCGGGACGTAATGATTACGCTTTGTATGTTGATTGTTTCGTTCAGCCATTTCCAGCCTACATCTCCCGTCCGTGATACCGGCCCGGATGCCGACGCCGCAATCCTTCCATATCCCGCCGTATCTGTTCGCCCCGCACGATTCGTACAGACGTGATCCTCGGTCAGCACGCCGCGAATGGTCTCGGCATCCCTATCCCAGCCGAGCCCGGCCCAAACTTCTTGTTGCCGTGCGTGATCGTCGGTCGGGGTGAAGGCCATCAACTGTTCAAGGTTCATTTCGCGCGCCTGGATGAATAGGCCACCGGCAGCGCCGAACAGAACGCCTGAGAAACGACCTGTGGGGGATCGCCGGGGCAGTCGGTGACTCGGCGATCCGGCAAGTCACGGAAGCATGCGCGGTCGGCTTGCGGGAGATCATCGGGAAACTACGGCGCAAACTCAATTTGGGCCGCCGGCTGGGGCACGTGCGATTAGACAACAGGATCCTTGATCGAAATTCAGTAGCGTGCGGCGCCCCAGCGGTCGAGAGAGGTTCCGACGAGCCGGAACGAACGGAGACAGCATAAGCACCACACCGAACGCGCCGCCCGACCCAGCAATTGGCGCTCCGATTTCTGGAGTGGCGCCAGCGCCGATCCTTGCCGCCCTGGGAAAAACAATACGTCCGACTTGGAAAATCCTTCAGTGCCCGCTTGGACATCTGAGGGGTTTTGACCTCGTACGGTCTTCTTGACCTACCAGAGCTTTGCCTCGCCAATCCCATCGAAGCGTCCTATGATCGTTGGCCTCGGCAGTACGCATATGTGTCTGGCCGACAGAAAGGCAACCTAAAGATCAATCCTCAAGAAAGCTGCAAGCTTTTCAGCTCGGTACAAACGCCGATCAAGGAAGTCAATACAACCGCTGACGACCTTTCAACGCCGGCAGCCGTAGACCTTGACGCTACTTCCACGTTCTGGAAATTTGTAACAGAAAGGAAGACGCACATGGACATCGATGAGGAAGATGGAGACTTCGAGAGCACGTCACTTACCTACGAAGTGGCCAATGGGCCGGACTTGATCCGCGAAGTACGTTGGTTCAGTTCAAGCCACAATGCCTACCGCTGGAGCGAAAGTGGTGACCGGTGGATTTTCCTCGACGAGTGTCGCAGCCTCAACTACGCCGTATATCTGGCGGAGAAAGACATCCGTTCGAGCGATCATGAACCAGAGGATTAATGCTGACCCGCTCTTATTGACTCCCGCGCAATAGGACAGCAGATCGCTCAGTCCGAGCTGATCTTAGGCGCCTGGCGCATCGTCGCCAACTCGCGCTCCAGCCGGTCGACCAGCGGCGCCAGCACGGGCCGTCCTGCGCAATGCAATGCGCGGCAATCGCAAGCGCGTTCGAGACGTTCGATTGTCACCGGCTCACTCATGTTACAATTGACCTTGCTTGCTCGGCCTATCGCAGGCCGGCGCCGTTGCCTTCAATCCCGTCATTGCTGCGCATTTCGGAATTGCACGACGTTTGTCGTGTTCTGGCAGTACAAAGCCCAGCTGTCCATCAACACGCGCCGCTTCTCCAATGCGTCGCCGCGCCGGTAAGCCTGCTCGGCTTTGTCGCCGATGACGTGCGCCAAAGCGGTTTCGGCAAGCTCGCGCGGGAAGCTGGTGCACTCGCCGGCCCAATCTCTGAACGAGCTGCGGAAGCCGTGCACCGTCGCGTTCTCGATCTTCATGCGGCGGAGAACCATTTCAAGCGCCATACCCGACAGCGGCTTGTTGGCGCTCTGACCAGGGAAGACGAATTCTCCGATTCGCACCTCGTCCATCTTCCGCACGATCTCCAGCGCCTTCGCCGACAGCGGCGCCCGGTGCTCGCGCCCGGCCTTCATCCGCTGAGACGGCACGGTTCACACGCCGCGATCGAGATCAAACTCAGTCCAGCGTGCGCCGATCGCTTCACCGGTGCGCGGCGCGGTGAGGATCAGAAATTCGAGGGCGCGCGCCGAGACAGCCTCGCGAGCCCGCAGGTCGATCAAGAAGGCCGGGACATCGTCATAGGGCATTGCCGCATGATGGCCGCGCGTTAGATGCTGGCGCTTTGATAGGCTGTGCTCCAAGTGTCCGCGCCACCGCGCCAGGCTCTCGCCGCTGCGATGCCCATTGACCTTGGCAGCATCCAACACCGCCTCGATCCGGCCGCGGAGACGCGGCGCGGTTTCCGGCTTGCTCTGCCAAATATGCCGCAGCACATCCAACACGTCATCGGTGGCGATCTTGTCGACGTGCATCGGGCGGATCTTGGCGCAATAGTCCAGCTCGGCTGCCTTGCGGTTGGATTTGACGCCGAGCAGCGTCATTCGCCATTGCGCCCCGTGCTTCGCGTTGCGCCAACCCGCCGCCTTGTTCTCGATAAAGCGTTCGGCGCACTCACCGAACGTGGCGTCGACCGCGGGCTTTTTCGCATCCTTCGGGTTCGTGCCCTTCGCGATCATCTCGCGCGCCGCGGCCGCAAGCTTTCTCGCGTCGGCCAGCGTCACATGCGCAGCGACGACTCCTTTTTTGGGCGCCGATCCGAAGCCTAGTTCGATGGTCTTGCCGTGGCAGCGATGGAGGAACATCCAGCGCCGGCCACCGTTCGGCGAGATTGAGAGATATAGGCCGCCGCCGTCGGCATGCCGGCCGTGTTTGATGATCGTTGCCGCTGATGTTGCTTTCAGCCTGTGAATTTCCCGAGCCATCGTTTTCCCCTCTGCCCTATCAAGCTGCCTCAGCATTTGCGCTGGATAGTGACGGACGCCAGAGAACACGGAAGGCGGCCTCCTCTCCGCCATACTCACCGAAAAGTCCCTATTCTTCAGTGCTTCTACGCTATCGCGTGAAGCGAGCAGTGTTGGTTGCCGGAGCGACCATGCCGCCGTGACGGACCTCATCAGGTCTTCCGGCACCATCACCTTGGGTTCGGCCGGAAGCAGGAACAGCTGATGGATCCGTTCGCCGTTCCAAAGGAAGCAATAGTGCTTGCTCTGCGATGCAGGCTGAACGAATCCGGTGGGCCTCGATACGACGGCTAACGGATCGTCTTCACGTCGCCAGCCGGGCAAGATCGCGACCAGGGCAACCGTCACGTCGAGCACGCGTTCCGGCCGGCGGTGACGATCGCGAAGGTGACGAAGTGGGCGGTCGGAAATCTCGACCCGACCCGCCGGACTGGCACTTGGGCCAGGCGGCTCACGCAGTCGATCGTCCTCGATCTCGTCTTCAAGGTGAAGCCGCAGGGCAAGACCAATGGGACCCGATCACGACGCTCTCATGCGGGACTTGGCCTCGCCGACCTTCAAGGTCGGCGCACGTCGACGTCGCTGGGTCCCCCTCGGCGTCAAGTTTCCGCTCGCGATGTTTTTCGTCGCGGCGCCGGTCCGGTTCGGCGCATCCCCCTGGCGGAGATGAATTTCTGCACCGCAGAAAAGCGAGGTTTCCTCCTACCCGATCGCCTGGTTATGAGTGACAGCACGGGATCATTCATTTTAACGTCATTGCGGGACGCCGGGTTCTTGCGTCGCATCTGTTATCATTCGGCAAGATATGAGGCCGGTGCTGTTAATCCTATCTGTCTATTGAAGGCTTTGGCGTCGTGTTCGTACGGGTGGGTAGTATCGGATACTCGATCTTAGGTAGCCGCCCGGTAAGCGAATTCAGGAACGCGACAATGTCGTTTTCTTCCCCATCGCTAAGCTTGGCGCCGAGCTGGATTTCACTCATCAAGGCAACAGCTTGCTTCAGGCTCCAAACTTGGCCCGAATGGAAGTAAGGGGCTCGCAAAGCAACGTTCCGCAACGGCGCAGCGCGGAAGACATATTCGTCGCCGACCGCCTTGGTGACCGCGAATCGGCCCTTATCGGCTTGCGGAAGCAGGGTTGCGTCCGGCTTCTTCATCACGCCGAACTGGAAGTAGGCCTGTCCACCGACATTGATTCCATTGTGGCAAGAGGAGCATCCCTTCTCCATAAACAGCGCCAACCCTGACTTCTGCTGATCATCGAGAGCATGTGTATTGCCCTCCAAATACTGATCGAACGGGGCCGCAGGTGTGATGAGAGTGGCTTCAAAAGCCTCGATTGCCTTCGCAAAGTTTTCAAAGCTGACCGGTCTCGCCTCGTTCGGGAAAGCATTTTTGAACAAGACGACATAGCTGGCCATTGAGTTCAAGGTGTCGAGCACATGATCCGGAGTCGCATTCATTTCGGCACTCGCCTGCACAGGGCCAGTTGCTTGCGCCTTGAGGTCCGCGGCGCGTCCGTCCCAGAATTGCGCCGAATTGAACACCGCGTTGTAGACGGTTGGGGCCCGACGTAGGCCGACCTTCCAGCCGTGACCGACTGAGGTCGGACCGGCATCGACTCCGCCGCTGCCGAGATTGTGGCACGTATTGCAGCTAATGATCTCGCTTGCCGATAGCCGCGGATCGAAGAACAGAATTTTGCCAAGCTCGACCTTTTCATGCGTGACTGGATTGTCCTTTACCGCAGGAATGATTGAGGGGATCGGATGGAAGATCTGCCTGGCGGTTCTCATCAGATCATCGTCCGCGCTAGCTCCTGACGACATCAACAGGCCAATCGCCAAAACAGATGCTTCAGCCACAAGCCGAAGCTCCCGGATCGATTTGTTCATACACCCGCCTCATCAGTTCTGATTGATACGAAGGAAACAGTCGAAAACGATACCACAGTCTGTACCCTCAACGGGCCGGCGCAGCATGCACCGGATCCTGTGAAGCGAGGCTGCATCAAATGTTCGATTTCGAGGCGCTCGCTGCCGGCGTTCGCCCAAGAGGCTTTAAGCCGTTATTTGATTCGCGAATTCGCTTTGAGCTTAGATCACGACCTTGGTAGATCAGACTAGCGCCTCAACCTTCGGAATGATGGCCGATCTGACAACAATAAGCGTGCCGAAAAAGGATAATCTGTCCGGTGGCCGCATCGGTTCTCCATTGAGCGATTGGGTGGCCAATACGCTCCAGCGAAGTTGATCTATCCGTGTTGCACCGCTGGTCGCGCTCAGCGCTCACGGTGTCGCTGGACAATAGCAACCCCCATGCCAGTCTTGCATCTGACATGCAAGCTGCTGATTTAGGTACAAAACGAGTCCGGGCTGCCGAACAACGTCGGATGTCTTGCTTTGATGAATACATACAGTGTCACAGATGCGACAAGCGCCAGTCCCGGCTAGACATCATCGCACAGAAAGTTTTGTGATGAGATCCGATTGCCAGGCTTGCCGGCCACACGTGGCACGGCGGTACAAAGATCAACGCTGGCCTACGGCGAGACACTGAGCCGAGGCGCCCGGCGGTGCGCATCGCTCACGATTTCGCCTCGCCCTGCCGACTGAAGGCTCGCCGACTCATATCCGGGTCGGTTCTTTGCGCGCCGCCTCCGAAATCGCGCGAATCCCACCTGGGGTTCGCTGGCATAGCAATTGCCCATCTCAAATCTGTTACCTAGACTAGAGTTTGACGGTACGATCGTCCGATTTACTCGGATATTCCCATTCGACACCAGCTGAAGTGCCGGCCTGACACCTGATCGGGCCGCGTGTGGGTTGGGATAAGATAACCATTTCGACCCACTCACGGCCGAGTGGCAGCTTTTGAAATCCTGCGCGCTGGTCGCAAAAATCGTTGAACTTCTGCAGAAGCAATGGTCACTTCGTGCTCTTGCGTTGAAAGACTTCCGTACAAGAGGACATGTTGGTAGGAGATCTTTACATCATGTCCGCAGATGGCCAGGTCGTGAGATCTTATCCGCGTCTTACTGAGGGAAGGACGTGATTGACCAGTTGTCCATGGCTGGTTCAAGTTAGATATGGCGTCGGCGATGGCTTCGATTGACGATCGATTGAATGAGATCCGACACGTGCGGAATGACATTTGGCGCTGTCGAAGAAGGCTTAAAAGCGAGCTGAGTGATCTCGAGCGTAAGGTTCTCGAAGATCGCCTGCTTGAGCGGCAATCTGCCTTTGAACGGCTCCTAGCGACCACGTTTCCTTTTACATTGACACTGTCAAGCAAAATTCGGGAGCCGCAGGTCATTGGCGCGCAAAATGGCGTCGGGTCATAGAACGCATGCGCCTGCGTCAGAAACGTAGGCTCCGTCGCCGCGGACCGCCGCGCCATCATGGCCCCGCCGCCGAGCTGAAATGCGTCGGTCCTCAGCCTTTTCACCGATGTGCTGGCCCGCGGCGCACAGTGAGCGCCGATAATGAAACCGTTCGGGCCGGCCATCCAGGACCACGGCTGGGGGACACCGATTGCGCCGTTTCTGCGAAACCGCGGTCACCATGAGTAGCTTTCATCCGACAGAGCGATCGAAGAAGCTTGAATCGGCCGTAGCGTCAGGTTGTACAGAGCAGGCGAACGATACTCCAGACTAGGTGTAGCCGAATGAGAAGAGCCGCTATCGCTTTTGCATTATGTTCCGCTCTCGAGCTGCTCGGGCTAAGCGCGAGCGCGGTTGCGGACACAAGGCGGTACGCGTGCACGATCACTGCCGCCGATCGAGAGCCGGTCGGAGTTCGGAATGAGCGGGTCATTCTCACGGTTCAATATGGCTGCCGGATCGCGGATGGTCTCTCGCGTGACGCGGGGATTACAGCAGTGTCGGTCAGCGAGTGGGCTGCTGATAAAGGAACGTACCTAGCGTCCCTGGAATTTCACCGCGCGCTGGAGGGAGTTGCAATTGGGCAACTCTCCGAGGCGACCGGCTTCTCTAGCATGGAAGGGGAGCAAGGCATTGCGGTCGCAACTTCCGGCACGACAGTATTCAAGTTCGCATCTGGCTCATTGGCAGCCCTTTCAGGGAAGACCCTTAAATTCACCACCAAACTTACTGGCCTACGTAGCTTCGAATTGGAGTTCATAGATTGGCCAGAATCTCTTTTTTGGAAGTGACTCGTGTCTTACGCTTTATTTCCGCAAGCGCAGAAATATCCAAAGGAGTGAAGAGGGCGACGGACATTCTGCAGCAGATCGCACTGGAGGGGACTCCGCGCGGAGCTCGATCGGATGTTGCCGCTGGTGCTGCGGGTGATCCGTCAAGAGCCTGGGCGCGCATCTTCCACGGCGACACTCATGTGGAAGATAAGGTTCTCAGCGTGTTCGAGCCGCCGGCCCGAGATCATCCGTAAGGACAAGCCGGCAAGCCCAATGAGTTCGGCAAAATGATCAAGCTGCAAGATTGTCGACTAGGTCCGGCGGCGCAATGGCGATCTGTTGATCACGGCCATCGCACCTACCAGGGGGCGTGCCGCGGCTGGTGGCGACTGACGCCGGATTCTACTCTGCCAGAACGAGGCCGCTGCGAGAGCATTGGGGGGTATGCATCCCCAATCGACCGAGCAAAAGCCCTGAGCGCAAGCGCGAACAGAAGAAGCGCTGGTTCCGCGATGCCAAGAATGGCGCACGCGATGGACGCATCAGCGTGGTTAAGCGGCGAAACGGCTTCAATCGATGCTGGTAGAAGGATGACCGGAATGCAGCGCTGGCTCGCCCTCGGTGTAATCTCAACCTCCGCAACATCGGCCGGACGATGAGCAGCCGAGCCGCTCCGTAGATCTCGGACCCATCATGCTCGCTTCAGACCCCCGCCGTCCACCCGGCGGGGTTTGTTTTGTCCCATGCCGTTGGCCAAAGGCTGGAAAGCATCAATGTCGCGCCGGGAAGTAGATAAAAGTAGGCTGTCCACGGGCCCTATTTGCCGAACGGAGAATATGCGAAGCTTCATTGACGGAGGATGAACGCTCAACGCGAATTTGAGGGCAGCCCGCGCTGATGGAGCCGCTCTAGTGGTGTCCGTCTGCAGTGGGAGCAGCGCCTCGCGCTCATCATCAGACAGGCCTCGTTGTCGCTGCACTCGGTGCCGCGTGCCGGCGTCGGCTCACCGCGTCACGCTCCCGCAAGCGGCGTTAGAAAAAAGTCGACGGGCGAGCGATCCAAGCGCCGAATTGCGTCGGGGCGTGCCTTCCCGAGATGCTGAAGCGAGCTGCAACTGGGCTGCCGAATGACGCAGAACGCCGACCTCTTTACCCCGAATGAGCAAGGGCCAGGAGCTTGCGCCTTTAAGGCTATCGCGGCGTTGAGAATCGATCAGCCCCAATGCTCTCCACGAGATCGGGTGTCGCCACTTAGAGCGCGTCTCCACGAGAGATCAACTGGAATGACGAGCGAAGCGAAAGATCGCCTGTAAGTGAAACAACGCCTTCTGCTGACAACTGAGTTCTCTTAGTCATCCAGAAGAGGTGCTGCAACGCTCAACATCACTTGCTCAGTATCGATCGCAAACACCATGGGCGCATCTACGTGCGCTGAACTCTCTCGAGCCGATCGTGTTTGCGATCGCTCGATGGGGCGCCAAGCAAAGCTGCGCACCGGAGTGACGCCGGCGCGCGGGAAGACTCTACCTATCTCGCTGGCGGAGAGCGCAAGTGATTGTTTTGTTTCAGACAGAGCGTTAGCGGGCACGCCTGTCGGTGCCACGTAGGGTCGGGTTTATAACATCCGCATCCTGCCAGCTATCTAGCTCTACAGACGTGGGTTTTTCGTGTTCAACCAGCGCTGGCACACTCGTTGCAAACCCCTGCGCAACAGGCGGCTGTTAGCCCTTTGCATCGACATGCAGAGGGGCAGGCCGCCCCTGATGGCACGCGAGCGAGTGAAGAAGCCGATATGACCAAGGCTGGAGGGCAGGCATGACATCACCGAGACGCGTCTTGGTCAGCGATTCCGTCGACAAATCAACAGCGTCACACATGGCGCTCGCAAGCGCTTAGCCGAGATGAGCTGCAACATTCTGATCGATCGCTGCGGCATGATCCAGAACCCCGCGGAGTTGCGTCCGGTAGGACCGGCCAGCAAGGTTGCACGCTTTACACCTCAACGCCGGATCGGAAATCCGTCGGTCTACCGGAAAAGCGCCGCTTCTTCATTTGAGACGACAATCGAAAGGAAATTTGTATGAGCCGAGCAACTACCGAGAGCGTCGCAGAGATCAAGGCGCGCAACAAGCAGCTAATCGATGAGGTGTTGAAGGTCTACCCAGAGAAGACCGCCAAAAGGCGCGCCAAGCATCTGAGTGTTCACGAGGCGGGGAAGTCCGATTGTGGCGTCAAGTCGAATATCAAGTCCATTCCGGGCGTAATGACCATCCGCGGCTGCGCCTACGCGGGCTCCAAGGGCGTGGTCTGGGGGCCGATCAAGGACATGATCCACATTAGCCACGGTCCGGTCGGCTGTGGTCAGTACTCATGGGGCTCGCGGCGCAACTACTACGTCGGCACGACCGGCATCGACACGTTCGTGACACTGCAGTTCACTTCCGATTTCCAGGAAAAGGATATCGTGTTCGGCGGAGATAAAAAGGTCACCAAACTCATCGACGAGCTACAGGAGCTGTTTCCTCTCAACAGGGGCATTACCATTCAGTCCGAATGTCCGATTGGTTTGATCGGTGACGATATCGAGGCAGTCTCCAGAGAAAAGTCAAAGGAATATGGCGGCAAAACCATCGTGCCTGTGCGGTGCGAGGGTTTTCGTGGCGTGTCACAATCGCTCGGCCATCACATCGCGAACGACGCCATTCGAGATTGGCTCTTCGACAAGAGCGCCCCAGAAGCCAGCTCTAAATTTCAGCCGACCGCATATGACGTCGCCATCATCGGTGACTACAACATCGGCGGCGACGCCTGGTCGTCACGGATCCTGCTCGAAGAAATGGGCCTGCGCGTCATCGCCCAGTGGTCCGGGGATGGATCTCTCGCTGAATTGGAGGCGACGCCGAAAGCGAAGCTCAACATATTGCATTGCTATCGCTCGATGAACTACATCTCACGGCACATGGAGGAAAAGTTCGGGATTCCCTGGTGCGAGTACAACTTCTTCGGGCCTTCCAAAATCGCGGAGTCGCTGCGCAAAATTGCAAGCTTCTTCGATGATAAGATCAAGGAGGGCGCCGAGCGCGTCATCGCGAAATATCAGCCGCTGGTCGATGCGGTGACCGCGAAGTACCGGCCGCGGCTCGATGGCAAGACCGTAATGCTGTTCGTGGGCGGCCTACGTCCTCGCCACGTCATCGGCGCGTATGAGGACCTCGGCATGGATGTTGTCGGCACAGGCTATGAGTTCGGTCACAACGACGACTATCAGCGCACCGCCCAGCACTACGTCAAGGACGGCACGCTGATCTACGACGATGTCACCGGCTACGAATTCGAGCGCTTCGTCGAAAAGATCCGGCCCGACCTCGTCGGCTCCGGTATCAAGGAAAAATACGTCTTCCAAAAGATGGGCGTGCCGTTCCGCCAAATGCATTCCTGGGACTACTCGGGTCCTTACCACGGTTATGACGGCTTCGCGATCTTCGCCCGAGACATGGACATGGCAATCAACTCCCCGATCTGGGGGAAGACCACCGCACCTTGGAAGGACGCTCCGCGGCCGAGCCTCATGGCGGCGGAATAGGAAAGCCGACGCTCGGGCCCTTTCTTCCGCAGAAGAGGGAAGGGCAGGAGAACGAACACAAGAACCTGAAGAGTGCCATGATGACACAGAACGCCGAACACATCCTCGACCACTCTGAGCTTTTCCGGGGAGACGAATACCAGCAGATGCTGGCCAATAAGAAGGCGCTATTTGAGAATCCGCACGATCCCGCCGAAGTCGACCGTATCGGAGAATGGTCCAAGACGCCCGAATACCGCGAGAAGAACTTCGCCCGCGAGGCGCTAACCGTCAATCCGGCGAAGGCTTGCCAGCCGCTAGGTGCGGTCTTCGCCACGCTCGGGTTCGAGCGCACACTGCCGTTCGTCCACGGCTCCCAGGGTTGCGTCGCGTATTATCGCAGCCATTTGTCGCGGCACTTCAAGGAGCCGACTTCGTGCGTCTCCTCGTCCATGACGGAAGACGCGGCTGTGTTCGGGGGGCTCAACAACCTGACCGACGGGCTTGCCAACAGCTACAACATGTACAAGCCGAAGATGATCGCGGTCGCCACGACCTGCATGGCGGAAGTCATTGGCGACGACCTCAACGCCTTCATCAAAACATCAAAGGAAAAAGGTTCAGTCCCCGCGGACTACGACGTACCATTCGCTCACACTCCTGCATTCGTCGGTAGTCACATTACGGGCTACGACAACGCGCTCAAGGGCATCCTCGAGCATTTCTGGGATGGCAAAGCCGGCACGGCGCCTAAACTCCAGCGCAAGGCGAACAACTGGATCAACTTCATCGGTGGCTTCGACGGCTACACTGTCGGAAACATCCGTGAGATAAAGCGCATCTTCGAGCTGATGGGGATCGGCTACACGATCCTCGCGGATAACAGTGATGTGTTCGATACCCCCACCGACGGCGAGTTCCGCATGTATGATGGCGGCACGACACTAAAGGATGCCGCGAACGCAGTCCATGCGAAGGCAACCATTTCCATGCAGCAATATTGTACGGAGAAGACGTTGCCCTTCATCAAGGGGCACGACCAGGAGGTCGTCTCCTTCAATCACCCTCTGGGTGTCAGCGCCACGGACGATTTCCTGATGACGCTGTCGCGTATCACCAACAAGGCAATTCCCAATGCGCTGGAGCGGGAGCGCGGGCGTCTGGTAGACGCAATGGCTGACTCTAGCGCGCATGTTCACGGCAAGAAGTTCGCGATCTACGGCGATCCCGACCTCTGCTATGGCCTTGCCGCATTCTTGCTGGAGCTTGGCGCTGAGCCGAGGCACGTGCTCTCGACCAACGGAAGTAAGGGCTGGGAGCAGAAGATGCAGGCGCTGTTCGCGAGCTCGCCGTTCGGTAGAAACTGCCGCGCCTTCCCGGGCAAGGATCTCTGGCACATGCGTTCGCTCCTGTTCACAGAACCAGTCGATTTCCTGATCGGTAACACCTACGGCAAGTATCTCGAGCGTGACACTGGAACGCCGCTAATCCGCATCGGGTTTCCCATCTTCGATCGCCATCATCACCATCGTTATCCAGTGTGGGGCTATCAGGGTAGCATGAATGTGCTGGTCAAGATTCTCGACAAGATCTTTGATGAGATCGATAGAAAAACCAGCTCGGTTGGCAAGACAGACTACAGCTTCGACATCATACGTTGAGGCGAGCGCCCCGCCTCATCGTCCGCAGGAACAGCGGCGCTGTGGCGGGGATCCCGGGTTTTCCGCCCGGCCATCCTCTTGGTCTGTGCGAATGTCTTGACATCCCCGAAAGAGACACCATGACTTGGCTTCCCAGGACCATACAGGACGTCTTTAACGAACCGGGCTGCGCCAGGAATGCGAGCAAGTCGAACGTCGAGCGCAAGAATGGATGCACCAAGCAGCTGAAGCCGGGCGGCGTCGCCGGTGGGTGTGCCTTCGATGGCGCCAAAGTCGCACTGCAGCCCTTCACCGACGTCGCCCATCTTGTGCATGGTCCAATCGCCTGTGAGGGCAATTCTTGGGACAATCGCGGTTCCGCCTCCTCCGGCTCCGATGTTTGGCGCAGAAGCTTCACCACGGACATGAGCGAGACCGACATCGTGTTCGGCGGCGAGAAGCGGCTGTACAGGGCAGTCAAGGAGATCACAGAGAAATACGACCCGCAGGCCATCTTCGTCTACCAGACATGCGTGCCCGCAATGATCGGTGACGACATCGATGCGGTCTGCAAGGCAGCCTCCGCCAAACTTGGCAAACCGGTCATTCCCATCAATGCACCGGGATTTGTGGGGTCGAAGAACCTCGGCAACAAGCTCGCAGGCGAAGCACTGCTGGAGCACGTCATCGGTACCGGAGAGCCCGATTACACCACTGCGTATGACATCAACATCATCGGCGAATACAACCTGTCCGGCGAGCTCTGGCAGGTCAAGCCGCTGCTCGATGAGCTCGGAATCCGGATCCTGTCGTGCATCTCGGGGGACGGCAAGTATCGCGAGGTGGCTTATTCGCACCGAGCCAAAGCCGCGATGATGGTCTGCTCAAAGGCAATGATCAACGTCGCACGCAAGATGAGGCAGCGCTACGGCATCCCGTTTTTTGAAGGCTCGTTCTACGGTATTGAGGATTCCAGCGATTCACTACGCCAGATCGCGCGCATGCTGATCGAACGCGGCGCGCCGGCCGAGCTGATGGAACGCACGCAAGCCCTGATCGCACGCGAAGAGACCAAAGCCTGGGCTGCGATTGAACGTTTCAAGCCACGCTTTGCCGCAAAGAGGGTTGTTCTCATCACCGGTGGCGTGAAATCCTGGTCGATGGTGTCCGCTTTGCAAGAGGCCGGGCTCGAGATCGTCGGCACGTCCGTGAAGAAATCGACCAAGAAGGACAAGGAACGTATCAAGGAGTTAATGGGCCAGCACGCCCACATGATCGAGGACATGTCGCCTCGCGAGATCTACAAGATGCTAAAGGACGCAAAAGCCGACATCATGCTCTCCGGCGGCAAGTCGCAATTCGTCGCACTAAAGGCGGCGATGCCGTGGCTCGATATCAACCAGGAGCGCTGCCACGCCTATATGGGCTATATCGGGATTGTCAAGCTCATGGAGGAGATCGAGAAAGCGCTCTACAATCCGATATGGGATCAGCTCCGCCAAGCCGCGCCATGGGATGAGTTCGACCGAAAGCGTCAGGCAAGGACGGTTGCGCAGATGTATGCGCAAGCCGCTGATCCAGTTCGAGACGCGAGCAAGAACGGCGTCAATACGATAAGTCTCTCGAATGAAAATGAGGCCAGCGGTGGCGAGAGCGCGATTGCGGCCCATGGGCTGAACCTCTCCAAGCCATGCACCAATTCCACCTCACGGTGCGTTGCTTGTAAGGACATTCGTTCCGATTTGCAGCCCCCTGCGCTGCAGGCGGCGGAGTAGGGGAACGGCATGGCGATCGTCACTACCTCGAAGAAAGCCTGTTCGGTCAATCCGCTCAAAATGAGCCAGCCGATCGGCGGCTCATTTGCCTTCCTGGGACTCCGCGGCGCGATGCCGCTTTTGCACGGTCCGCAAGGTTGCACCTCCTTCGGGCTAACGCTGTTCGTGCGCCATTTCAATGAAGCCGTGCCGATGCAGACGACGGCCATGAGCGAGGTTGCCACCGTGCTCGGTGGCCACGAGAATCTCGAACAGGCGATCCTCAACATCTACAATCGGCTCGAGCCTGAGATCATTGGTATCAATTCGACTGGCGTCACCGAGACCAACGGCGATGACGTCGAAGCCTTCATCCGGTTGATCCGACAGAAGCATCCGAAGCTCGAAAAGCTCCCCCTTGTCTACGTCTCCACCCCGGATTTCAAGGATGCCTTTCAGGATGGCTGGGGCAAGACAGTGGCGCGGATGATCGAGATGCTTGTGGCTCCCGTCGACACGGCGAGACCGCGCGATATCTCCCGCGTCAACGTGCTACCTGGATGCCACCTCACGCCCGGCGATCTCGACGAGCTGCGCACGATTTTTGAGGATTTTGGGCTCAAGCCCTCGTTCCTGCCGGACGTCGCCGGTTCGCTGGACGGTCACATCCCCGACGAATTCACGCCCACCACGATCGGGGGCATTGGAGTGGACGAGATTGCGACCATGGGGCAGGTGGCCTGGACGATCGCGATCGGCGCGCAGATGCGCCGTGCGGCCGAGGCCATGCAGGTGCGGACAGGCGCGCCGTTCCGCCTTTTCGAGCGGCTCTGTGGCCTTATCCCAAATGACGAATTCATCGCCTTCCTGAGCCAGATCAGCGGCCGGTCGGTGCCCTGGAAATATCGCCGGCAGCGTGGACAGCTGGCAGACGCCATGCTGGATGCACATTTCCATATCGGCGGCCGCAAGCTCGCGATCGGCGCCGAGCCGGATTTGTTATTCGATCTCTCCAGCTTGCTCCACGAGATGGGCGCACAGGTAAGTGCTGCGGTGACGACGACGAACTCACCGGTGCTCCAGCGGGTCAGGACCGAGGACGTCCTGATCGGCGATCTGGAGGACCTTGAAGAGCTTGCCAGGTCGCGTGACTGCGACCTCTTGATGTCGCATTCACATGGTCGCCAGGCCGCTTCGCGACTCAATGTCCCGTTCTTCCGGGTAGGCTTTCCGATGTTCGATCGCCTTGGCGCCGCGCACCTCACGATGGTCGGCTATCGCGGCACGCGCGATCTGATCTTTGACATTGCCAATCTGATCATCACCGACCGCGAAGCGAACCATGGGCCGACGCCCGACACCTGGCGATCAAGCTGCGGCGGCCCACAGGTCCATCCACCCCAGTTGCATTGAGCAGGGAGAGAAAACAACCCGGATGAAAGTTGCATTCGCCACTCAGGACTTGAAGCACGTCGATGCCCACTTCGGCTGGGCCAAGAACATCGTGATCTACGAGGTCGGCCCGGACGGGCATCGGTTTATCGAGGCGATCCAATTCGACGGTGACCTCACCGAAGACGGCAATGAGGATAAGCTCGCGCCGAAGATCGAGGCGATCAGGGAGTGCGCAATCCTCTATGTTGCGGCGATTGGCGGCTCGGGTGCTGCGCGAGTCGTCGCCAGGAACATCCATCCGATGAAGGTGCTGCAGCCAGAGCCCATCCACGACCTTTGCGTCAAACTCGAAACCGTGCTGAAGGGGTCGCCGCCGCCCTGGCTGCGGAAGCTGCTCACCAAAGGCCGGGAACGTACGGTGGATTTCGAAGCCTGAAGGAATAAAGATGGCCGATTCGTCTGAAGTCACTCCAGCCGCCGCCGCCGCGGAATGGCCATTTCTGAAAGAGCTCATCAAGATCTGGCGCGCCCAGGACACCCACGGCGCCTGGGAGGGCAAAAAGGATCTTGAGCTGCTCGAACCCTACGTTCTCGACAAGCGCAAGCGCCGTGCGCTGCCGATCGTCGGCAATCCCGACCCGGACACGACATGGCGGCTGGAGCTGTTCTTCGACGCCGTTGCGCTCTCTATCGAGAAGGCAACCGGTGTGATGATCTCGCCAATGCTGAAGATGCATCACGAAGGGTTCGGTCGGATCGTGCTGATCGGCGGCCGGCTCGTTGTCGTGAGCAAGCAGCTGCGCGACGTGCATCGCTTTGGTTTCGACCGTCTCTCTGATCTCGCCAATCAAGGCGACAAATTCGTCAACAGTGGCGTTGAGATGATCCGTAAGTTCCCGGAAGTGGCGAGTTGTTGAGGCAAGTGTGAGCGACATCGAAACTCTGAAAGCGGAAATAAAGAAGCTGTCGGCCAAGGCGACCCAGGCCAAGATGGACCTCCACGACCTCTCCGAGGAGCTGCCAGTCAACTGGTCGTCGATCCTGAGCGTGGCCCAGAAGGCCCACGCTGCCTTCAGCGAGCTCGAAAGCAAGCGCCAATATCTCGAGGCGCTGGACAAAACATAGCGGACGGTTAGCCATGTCATTCAGGACCCGCGACGGTCGCAATTGGAGGCCGGACTACCTGGTTTCTATCGATCCCAACAAATGTATCGGCTGCGGCCGCTGCTACAAGATCTGCGGCCGTGAGGTCATGACGCTGAAGGGGCTAAGTGAGGGTGGCGAGATCATCGATCTCGACGAGGACGACGATGAGCTCGAAAAGAAGGTCATGGTGCTGAAGGACGAAGGCGCTTGCATCGGCTGCAGCGCCTGCGCCCGGGTGTGCCCAACAAACTGTCAGACCCACACACCACCTGGTTGATTCAGCTTTCTCCGACGAAATCGACGAGTGAGTTGTCAGATACAAGCTGGTAGGGAACTCCCAGATCCGACCTGTTCTGGCGTGAAGCCGGCAGTTGCCAAGTCGGGCCGCGACCTGGCATGGACCGCCGGCGGCGAAGGCCAGCAGGATCGTGAAAACGACAATGCCGACACCTCGTTGAAGAGTGACTCGCCCTGCATCTCGACCTCGAGACTTCAGGTGCCTTTACATTTTGAGCGTACCCATGACCGCCACCGGATCGGTCAGGCTGATGAGGCCGCCAGACACCAGCGGCAAAGGCAGCGGCAGCGACTAACCAAGGAGACCAGCGGGCTGCCAGAATAGAAAGCCAAGGATAAACGTCGACGTGATCGTGGCGAAGGTGGCAAGCTCGATTGGGGGCACGGCGCGGCTTACCAACGTTGCGAGATCGACGTGGAGCGCTCCCCCGAAGAGCAAGAATGCTAACAGTCCCGTTCATGACTCTGAAGTCGATCTGGAGCACTGTCTTTGTTAGCGCTTCGAGCAGATGCGTGGCGACGAGGCAGAGATCCCGCGTTTGCCTGACGCTTCTGGCTCGATTGCAAGGTTCGCGAATAGTAATGACGAAACAGTGGATCAGCATACCGTAAGCCTGTGCAAAAAAGCGGGCTTCGTGTCCCAACCCTTCATTGGGAACGCGTGTGCGCGGATCTCATTATGGCCTGCCTGCAACAGCAGTCCACTTGCGAGAGGCCGCATATATTCCAGCAACTGGAATCGTCATTCAGGAGAACTGATAAAGAAGGTGTCGCCAGTCTGGCGTCTGACGACTATCCGACACTGTTCTGTCGCCTTTGTTGGTCCGCGACACTGGCCTAGTTCGCGAGCTCTTGTCTGGCCTCAGGCTAATCCGCTGAAAGGCAATCACGATCTCTTCCTTCTGCTGGGTCGGCCAATTGGCACGAGTTTTGAAGCTCCTTCGTTGCGAGCCGGGAGCCGCCGACCGACCTTCATTTCGTGGATGACACCGCGATCGATGGAACGAAGAAAGAAAAGCAAAATGTCAAATCCGCATCAGACAGCATTCTATGGGAAGGGGGCCTCGGCGAAATCGCCCCGATGTTCTCAGCAGTTTGCCCGAGCGCCTGGCGCGCGCCGGTCGGATCAGCCAGCCAACAGGTAAGGAAGATGGACGTGCAAGAAACCACGGCAGCATGCCGGGACGCCTTCGCCGAACTGGCGTCGCCAGCGCGCACCCACGACTCGTATCCGTTTATGCGGTGGTTGCGCGAGCACGATCCGGTGCATCGCGCGGCGTCGGGCCTCTTTCTATTGAGCCGCCACGCCGATATTTACTGGGCGCTCAAGGCCACGGGCGATGCGTTTCGGGCACCGGCGCCGGGCGAACTGGCGCGCTATTTTCCGCGTGCGGCGACCAGCCGGTCACTCAATCTGCTGGCGTCTACAATAGCGATGAAGGACCCACCGGCGCATACGCGTCTGCGCCGGCTGATCTCGCGCGATTTCACCATGCGCCAGATCGAAAACCTGCGGCCGAGCATCGCGCGCATCGTCGCAGCGCGCCTGGACGGCATGGCGCCCGCGCTGGAGCGCGGGGAGCCGGTGGACCTGCATCGGGAATTCGCGCTGGCCTTGCCCATGCTGGTCTTGGCCGAACTGTTCGGCATGCCCCAGGACGACATGTTCGGGCTCGCCGCCGTCATCGACCCCATTCTGAAAGGCCTGGGCCCGCACGCCAGCGACCCCCAGCTCGCCGCGGCGGACGCGGCCAGCGCCAGGGTGCAGGCCTACTTCGGGGACCTCATACAGCGTAAGCGCACCGATCCCCGCCACGACATCGTGTCGATGCTGGTCGGCGCACACGACGACGATGCCGACACGCTGTCGGATGCGGAGTTGATCAGCATGCTTTGGGGCATGCTGCTGGGCGGCTTCTCAACCACTGCTGCGACCATCGACCATGCGGTGTTGGCGATGCTGGCGTATCCCGAACAGCGGCACTGGCTTCAGGGAGACGCCGTGGGGGTGCAGGCATTCGTCGAAGAAGTCCTGCGCCGCGATTCGCCCGTCATGTTCAGCACCACTATGCGGATCGCCCAGCGCGACATCGAATTGGGCGGCGTGGTGATCCCGAAGAACGCGGACGTGCGCGTGCTGATCGCGGCCGGCAATCGCGACCCGGACGCCTTCGCCGATCCCGACCGCTTTGATCCCGCGCGGTTCTACGGCACCAGTCCCGGCATGTCGACGGACGGAAAGATCATGCTGAGCTTCGGCCACGGCATCCGCTTCTGCGTCGGTGCGCAACTGGCCAGGGTGCAGTTGGCCGAGAGCCTGCCGCGGATCCAGGCGCGCTTCCCCACGCTGGCATTGGCCGAGCCGCCGACCCGGGAGCCCTCCGAGTTCCTTAGGACGTTCCGCGCGCTGCCGGTGCGGCTGCGTGGGCAGGGGGGCTAAGATGCGCGTCGTGGTGGACCAGGATCTGTGCGCAACGACCGGGCAGTGCGTGCTGACGCTGCCGGGCGCCTTTCGCCCGCGCGAACCGGACGGCGTGGCCGAAGTGTGCGTGGCGACGGTCCCGCAGGCGCTGCACGCCGCCGTGCGGCTCGCGGCCAGCCAATGCCCAGTCGCCGCCATTCGGGTCATCGAAAGCGACGTTGGCGATGACGAGCGCGCCAGCGCCGACCCTGCGCCTTCTCCGGGAGAGGCCGAGCGGCATGCCGCGAAAGAACAACGCAATCCAGGAGGACACGATGGCGCGGTTTGAAGGCAAGATGGCCGTGGTGACCGGCGCTGGCGCCGGCATCGGCAAGGCAGCGCCCTCGCCATCGCGCGCGAGGGCGGCAGAGTGGTGGTGGCCCACATTGATGGCTCGGCGGGCATCGCCTGCACCGCGCAGATCGCGGCCGAAGCGGGCCACGCGGCTGGCCGTGGCCATGGACATCGCGGACGCGCAGTCGGTGGCAGCGCTGCGCGAGACGGCGGAGCGGCACTTCGGTGGGGTTGACCTGCTGGTGAACAACGCGAGCGACATGCATCTGACCCCGCGCCACTGCGCGATCCTCGACCTGGCCCTGACCGTCTCGGATGAGACCATGGCGACCAATCTGCGCGGCACGCTGCTCTGCTGCCCGCAGGCCATATCGCTCGCGGCGGTGGCGCGATCGTCAACATGTGGTCTTGGCAGGGGCTCAGCGCTGACCCCGCGCAGACGTCCTACGCCGCGTCGAAGGCGGCGATGAAAATGCTGTGGGCCTCGCTCGCCACCCAGTACGGTCATGCGCAGATCCGCTGTAACGCGATTGCGCCGGGTCTCGTCATGACCGAGCGTCTCCTAGCCAAGCTGGACGAGTGCATGCAACGGCATCCGCGGCGGCACCAGCTCCTGCCGCGCGTCGGCTGCGCCGAGGGACGTGGCCGCGCTGGTGGCATTCCTGCTCTACGACGATGCTGCGTTCATCACCGGCCGGGTCGTGTGCATCGACTTCGGCATGCTGGCGCATGTGCCGACGTGCGCCGAGCGTGGCAACAGCCGCGCCGCGCGGCCTGCCGACACACCGCCGAAGCGGCCGCGGCGCCGCGCTGCTGACCGACATGCTGCTCAACCCGCTGGACCGTCGGCACCGGCTGCGGCACGACATCCCGGTCGTGCCCGGCGCTTTCCCCCTGGTGGGGCATCTTCCCGCCATCGTCTGCGACCTGCCGCGCCTGCTGCGGCGCGCGGAAGGGATGCTGGGCAGCCACTTCTGGCTGGATTTCGGCCCTGCCGGACACATGATGACCTGCGTGGATCCGGATGCGTTCGCACTGCTCCGGCACAAGGACGTGTCCTCGGCGCTGATCGAAGAGATCGCGCCCGAATTGCTTGGCGGAACGTTGGTTACCCAGGACGGCAGCGCGCACCGGCAGGCGCGCGATGCGATCAAGGTGGCGTTCCTGCCCAAGGGGCTGACCCAGGCTGGCATCGGCGACCTGTTCCTGCCCGTCATCCGAGCGCGGGTGCAGGCGTGGCGCGACCGCGGCGGCGTAACCATCCTGCGCGAAACCGGCGACCTGATGCTCAAGCTGATCTTCAGCCTCATGGGAATCCCCGCGCATGACCTGCCGGAATGGCATCGCAAGTACCGGCAACTGGTGCAGTTGATCGTCGCGCCCCCGGTCGACCTGCCGGGACTGCCCCTGCGGCGCGGCCGCGCCGCCCGCGACTGGATCGACGCGCAGTTGCGCCAATTCGTCCGCGACGTGCGCGCGCATGCCGCGCGCACCGGGTTGATCAGCGACCTGGTGAGCGCCTTCGATCGCAGCGATGATGGGATGTCCGATGACGTCCTGGTCGCCAACATCCGCTTGCTGCTACTTGCCGGTCACGACACCACTGCCTCGACGATGGCCTGGATGGTGATCGAGCTGGCGCGGCAGCCTGTGCTGTGGGACGCCCTGGTCGAGGAGGCGCAACGCGTGGGCGCGGTGCCGACCCGGCACGCGGACCTGGCGCAGTGTCCGGTCGCCGAGGCGCTGTTCCGCGAGACGCTGCGCGTGCATCCGACGGCCACGCTCCTGCCGCGTCGCGCGCTGCAGGAATTGCAACTCGGCCAACGGCGCATTCCCGCGGGCACCCATCTGTGCATCCCGCTGCTCCATTTCTCGACCTCGGCGCTGCTGCACGAGGCGCCTGATCAGTTCCGCCCGGCGCGGTGGCTGCAACGCACGGAGCCGATCCAGCCGGTGGACATGCTGCAGTTCGGTACCGGCCCACACGTCTGCATCGGCTACCACTTGGTATGGCTGGAACTGGTGCAGTTCTGCATCGCCTTGGCGCTGACCATGCACAAGGCCGGGATGCGACCGCGGTTGCTCAGCGGCGTCGAAAAAGGCCGGCGCTATTACCCAACCGCACATCCGTCCATGACAATCCGCATCGGCTTCTCATGAGCTGGCATCGCATCCCCGTGTGGCGAGGCAGCGGCGCCGGCGACGGGCGGCATTGCTGCACTGGGCGCGTGCGCTCGGTGCGACGCCGGCAACACCGCGGCGGCTCGGCGCTCGCCGTGGCCGTGTCAGGTACAAGGACATGAACAACATGCAGACCGGTTCTACGCTACACGACGACCGAACTGGCGTTTCCGCGCTCGGCGGATTGGGCGCGCAGGTGCGCGGCGCATCCGGCAGGCTGCTGCCGGAGATCTGGATGCAGGACGGCGCAAAGCGGGTCGAACAGGCGTTGGCGCGTCTTCTCTGCGCCGAAGACGATGGTGAGGCCGAGCTGATGGCGGCGATGCGCTACGCCACCTTGAATGGCGGGAAGCGCACCCGCGCCTTGCTCTGTCTGGCTGCCGGCGCACTGGCCGACACGCCGGCGCACATGCTCGACGACATCGGCGCCGCCATCGAGATGATGCATGCCTGTACCCTGGTCCACGACGACCTGCCCGCCATGGACGACGACGTGCTTCGCCGCGGCCTTCCGACCGTGCACGTCAAGTTCGGCGAAGCCACTGCGATCCTGGTCGGCGATGCGCTGCAGGCGCACGCCTTCCTGACCCTGGCGAGCCTGGATGTGCCGGGCGACAACCGTATCGCGCTCGTGCGCGAACTGGCGCAGGCGGTCTCCGCCGAGGGTGCCGCAGGCGGGCAGGCCATGGATCTGTCGCTGGTCGGAAAGCACGTCGAGCTGGACAGGATCGTGGCGATGCACCGGATGAAGAGCGGAGCGCTAGTGCGCGCGTCCGTTCGCATGGGCGCGCTATGCACCATCGCCGAGGATGCCGCGCACGCTGCGCTGTACTGTGGGCTCGATCGCTACACGGCCTGTTTCGGCCTGGCATTGCAGGTGGTCGACGACATTCTCGACGCGACAGCTGATACCGCGACGCTGGGCAAGACCCCCGGCAAGGACGCGGCGGCGCAGAAGCCGACCTGCGCGTCGATCATGGGGCTGCAGGCAGCGCGCCAGTTCGCGCTGGATTTATTGCGCGACGCCGGAGAGGCCATCGCCCCACTGGGGCCGCGTGCGGAACGGTTGGCGCAGATGCTGCAGCGGGCCAACGCGTATCTGTTCAAGCACGCGCCATGCGCATGAGCGCGCCCGTCTGCGTGGAGTCGCCCCTGTGCCGCTGCGATCGGCGGGCGGGAGCGGTGCATGCTGCACTGTGTCCGAGTCCGCGGCGCCAATCGCAGCGGTTGCCCAGAACGGCCGCGGCGCGCTGCGCGCAAGCCTATGCGGCGGACCGGCGCCAGCATCGGCGCGTCGCCGCACCGGAGCAGGGCGACCGTCCGGCGCTGCCCATGCGCGGGGCCGCGACGGGCCCGCGGCGACGTGCGCGGCGTCTGCCCGGACCGTCTGCAGAAGGAACATCCTGAGTGAACGCGCTTTCCGAACAGATCCTTTCCGAATTGCGCCACCTGCTGAGCGAGATGAGCGACGGCGGCAGCGTCGGCCCGTCGGTCTATGACACGGCGCGAGCTCTACAGTTCCGCGGCAACGTCACCGGTCGGCAGGATGCATACGCATGGCTTATCGCGCAGCAACAGGCCGATGGCGGATGGGGAAGCGCGGACTTCCCGCTGTTCCGCCATGCGCCCACTTGGGCGGCGTTGCTGGCATTGCAGCGTGCCGATCCTCTTCCCGGCGCTGCCGACGCAGTCCAGGCTGCAACACGGTTCCTCGAGCGCGAGCCCGATCCCTACGCGCATACGGTGCCGGAAGACGCGCCGATCGCCGCGGAGCTGATCCTGCCGCAGTTGTGCGGCGAGGCCGCATCCTTACTGGGCGGCGTGGCGTTTCCGCGCCACCCGGCGCTGTTGCCGTTGCGGCAAGCGTGCCTGGTCAAGCTGGGGGCGGTAGCGACGTTGCCGAGCGGCCATCCGTTGCTGCACTCCTGGGAAGCCTGGGGAACCTCGCTGACCACCGCATGCCCGGATGACGACGGCAGCATCGGCATCAGTCCGGCGGCCACCGCCGCGTGTCGTGCGCACGCCGTGACACAGGGGAGCACGCCGCAGGTCGGGCGCGCCGACGCGTATCTGCTGGCGGCATCGCGGGCGACGCGCAGCGGCATCGAAGGTGTCGTTCCCAACGTCTGGCCGATCAATGTGTTCGAGCCATGCTGGTCGCTGTACACCCTGCATCTGGCCGGGCTGTTCGCGCATCCCGCGCTCGCCGAGGCGGTGCGCGTGATCGTCGCGCAGCTCGACGCGCGCCTTGGCGTGCGCGGTCTGGGCCCGGCCTTGCACTTCGCGGCCGATGCGGACGACACCGCCGTTGCGCTGTGCGTCCTGCGCCTCGCAGGCCGCGACCCGGCGGTCGATGTGTTACGCCATTTCGAAGTCGGCGAGCTGTTCGTCACCTTCCCCGGCGAGCGCAATGCCTCGGTGTCGACCAACATTCATGCCCTGCATGCGTTGCGACTGTTGGGAAAGCCCGCCGCCGGGACCAGTGCCTACGTCGAGGCCAATCGCAACCCGCATGGTGTATGGGACAACGAAAAATGGCACGTTTCGTGGCTGTATCCCACCGCGCATGCGGTCGCTGCGCTGGCGCAAGGCAAGCCCCAGTGGCGCGACGAGCGCGCGCTGGCGGCGCTGCTGCAGGCGCAGCGCGACGACGGCGGCTGGGGCGCCGGTCGCGCGTCCACATTCGAGGAAACCGCCTATGCGCTGTTCGCGTTGTACGCAATGGACCGGAGCGAAGAGCCGACAGGGCGCCGGCGCATCGCGCAGGCGGTGGCGCGTGCGCTCGAGTGGATGCTCGCCCGCCATGCGGCGCATGCATTGCCGCAGACGCCGCTGTGGATCGGTAAGGAACTGTATTGCCCCACCCGGGTCGTGCGCGTGGCCGAACTCGCCGGGTTGTGGCTGGCGCTTGGTTGGGGGCGGCGCGTCCCGGCCGAGGGAGCAGGAGCGGCGCCATGATCCAGACCGAACGCGCGCTGCAGCAGGTGCTGGAGTGGGGGCGTTCCCTGACCGGGTTCGCCGACGAGCATGCCGTGGAAGCGGTCAGGGGCGGCCAGTACATCCTGCAGCGCATCCAGGCGAGCCTGCGCGACACCAGCGCCCGCACCGGCCGCGATCCGCACGACGAAACGCTGATCGTGGCGTTCTATCGCGAACTGGCGCTGCTGTTCTGGCTCGACGATTGCAACGACCTTGGCCTGATCGCGCCGGAGCAGCTCGCTGCCGTGGAGCAGGCGCTGGGGCAGGGCGTGCCGTGCGCGCTGCCCGGATTCGAGGGCTGCGCTGTGCTGCGCGCTTCGCTGGCCGCGCTCGCCTACGATCGTCGCGACTATGTTCAGCTTCTTGACGATACCCGGTGCTACTGCGCGGCGCTGCGCGGCGGACACGCGCAGGCGGTAGGGGCGGAACGCTGGTCCTACGCCGAGTACCTGCACAACGGCATCGATTCGATCGCCTACACGAACGTGTTCTGTTGCCTGTCGTTGCTGTGGGGGCTGGACATGGCGACCTTGCGCGCGCGTCCGGCGTTTCGCGAGGTCCTGCGGCTCATCTGCGCGATAGGGCGCCTGCACAACGATCTGCATGGACGCGACAAGGACAGGTCGGCCGGCGAGGCCGACAACGCGTCGATCCTGCTGCTGCAGCGCTATCCGGCTATGCCTGCGGTGGAGTTCCTCAACGACGAGCTGGCCGGCCATACGCGCATGCTGCACCGGGTGATGGCGGAAGAACGCTTTCCCGCGCCGTGGGGACCGTTGATCGAGGCCATGGCGGCCATCCGCGCGCAGTACTACCAGACCTCGAGCAGCCGCTACCGCAGCGACGCTGCGGGGGAGGCCAGCGTGCGCCGGCCTGAAGGCGCGGGAGGCGGCGGCGTGCGCGCGCTGCCGTCGGTCCGATCCGACGCAACGCCGTCGCCCGATGCGACGGACGGAGCGAGCATGAGCGACACCGCCCTGAGCCGGCGCAAGGACGACCATCTCGACATCGTGCTGGAGCGACGAACGGCGCCGGCCGCGATCGCCCCCGGCTGGGAGTACGTCCGTTTCGAACACTGCGCATTGCCCGAGTTGGACCTGACGCAGATCGACCTGCGCGCCTCGCTGCTGGGCAAGATCATGCGCGCCCCGCTGCTGATCAGCTCCATGACCGGCGGCACGTCACGCGCCGAGGCCATCAACCGGCATCTGAGCGAGGCAGCGCAAGCCTTGGGGATTGCCATGTGCGTCGGTTCGCAACGCGTGAGCCTGCAATCCCGCAACTCCCAGGGGTTGACGCGCGCGCTGCGCCGCCTGGCCCCAGACATTCCGTTGCTGGCCAATATCGGCGCCGCGCAACTGCGCGAGGCCGACGGCCTGGACCTGGCGCGCCGTGCGGTGGATGCGCTGGAGGCCGATGGACTCATCGTCCATCTCAATCCGCTGCAGGAAGCGCTACAGCCGGAGGGCGACCGCGACTGGCGCGCCGTCCTGGCGCAGATCGCTCGCGCCGCGCGCAGCGTGGGCGTGCCGATCGTGGCCAAGGAAGTGGGGTCGGGCCTGTCCGCCTCGGTGGCCTGTGCGCTCGTTGCGGCGGGCGTGGCGGTGATCGATGTCGCCGGCGCCGGCGGCACCAGTTGGGCCGCGGTGGAGGGCGAGCGCGCCCGCGATGCCGCCGACCGTACAGTGGCAATGGCGTTCGCCGATTGGGGGCTTCCGACCCCAGCCAGCCTGCAGGCGGTACGTGAGGCGCTGCCAACGGTGAAGCTGATCGCGTCGGGCGGGATCCGCGACGGCGTCGACGTGGCCAAGGCCATTCGCCTGGGCGCGGACATCGCCGGGCAGGCGGCCGGCGTGCTGCGCGCGGCTACGGTATCCACCGAGGCGGTTGTCGCGCATTTCGAGATCGTCATCCGCCAGTTGGCCGTCGCCTGCTTCTGCACCGGCTCGGCTGATCTGGCGGCGTTGCGTCACGCGCGCTTGTTGCCATCGGCCCATCTGCCCGCCGGTTGATGGCGGCGTCGCCCGGACTTGCGGCGGGCGCCCAGTCTTACTCAGCCAGAAAGTCGCGGATGCGGGGATTCGCGGTGGTGGCGGATTTGCTCGGGTGCTGCTTCGTGCCAGGGAAGCGCCCCGCCATGCCCGACTGGACAGCCGAGAGTGAAGCCGCATTCGGCGCCTATGTCGATGCTTTGATCGGGGTGATCGGCCACGCCGAACGAGTTGAGCCCCTGACGGGGCCGGAACAAGGTGCGCCGGGAGACCGGAAAGGAGTAGATGGTGCAAGTCCATTGCAATGAAGGAGTAGCGATCGACCCCGAGTCATGGGCGATCCGTCGTGAGGAGACTTTCTGTGGTGTCAAACAAGGGTTGTTAGGCTCAAGCAGTCCGTCAGCATCGTTTTGAGACAAAGCGGTGGCGGTGGAATGAAGGTTACGATCGAGGGCCGGAACGAATTTGACGACACATGCCGGAGGAGGTCCGCATAGACAAAGAGCTGGGAGAGCCTGTTCGACGGCGACATCTTGCTTGTCGATGCGCCATACCAAGAAGATCATGGCAGCGCTGCAGAGCGCGTTCGTGAATCATGAGGCGGAGACTTATGCCCTTCTCGCCGGCTTTGCCCGGACTGCCATACACTCCCACCGGTCACCGACTACACGACACGCCGGATCCGAACCGTCTGCGGCTCCATTGAGGTTCGCAATCCCCGATGGATGCTGTGCCGCGAATGCCATCCAGGGCCGATCGAACGACACCGGAGCTGATGGAACTGATGGCGCGGCTTGAAAGCATGCTGCCCTACCGGCAGGCGCCAAAGGTGCTGGCCGATTCCTGCACACTGAACCGACTGAGACGCATGCGATCGTGCGCAAGGTACGATCAGGATCGGCAAGCGGCTCGACGACCAGGTCATGCAGGAAATTGGCGTGCGAGGTCCCAAACGGATGACCGATGGCACCTTGAGATGCAGCTTCCCGGAGCTCGGCGCAAAGAGTTCGTCATCAGCATCGATACGGCGTACGTTCGTAGCGCTGATCAACATTCGGCGCGAATTTTCGAGCTCGTCGTGGCCAGATGCGCCCGCGGGGGACGGGGAGAAAGGGGCGGTTGCTATTTCTTAACCGGCAGCACCGAACCATCAGGCAATCCGCGATCGTGCTCTTCGCCCTCTCTAGGAAGTCGGAATATCGCGGCTTTGGGGATGTGACGGTGATCTCGGACGGGGCCGAAATCTTAAAGCGGCTGCCCCGCGCCATGCCGAAACCAACGACCCACATCATCGACTGGTTTCATATTGCCATGGAGATCCAGCCCATACAGCAGATCGCCGATCGCATCGTACGATTCCGATCAGGCCCTTTTTGAGTGCTTCCAGCCATCGGCAGGGACGTCAGAACTGTGAAGTGGCGTCTGTGGCATGGGCGGGTCGGCCGCGCGATTCGCGACCTGGAGCAACTTCCCAGGACAGACTCAGTTGCGGCATGCTGCATAGCTTCGCTTCGTTCTCACAACATTGAAGACGTGCGGCCAAGTCTGCTCAGCTATCGCTTGGCCTGGCTCGACCAACCGGCACCCCGCCGTCGCGTTTTTACGGCTCTGCGGAATTGCATGTACGAGGCAAACCGCTTGACACTGGCTCACTGGGTTCTCTGGAACGATGCAAACGTGCGCGTTACTCAGTCCCCGGGTCGGTCTCCATCATTCATGGGCGCAGCTCGCCGATAATTTCGGCTGGCGAGCATCGAACGCGCGACATCTCTGCGCCACGCAGGCTGGCAAAGGCCTGGAGCACAGCGCCAAAGCCGAACCATACATCGGCGATCCGCCCTCTGAAATGTGACCGCGACCATCATCCGATCAGCATTGGATTGTCCGGATCCCCATGGATGCAGTCAGGCGGACGGTCGTGGCCAGCCGGCCCTCAGTGCAGTTGACGACAGTGCTCTTGGCCGACACACGACTAGGGTCTGTACCTAATTAGCGAGTTCTGATTCCCTGGTGCCAAGTTGATTCGGCACGGGGGACTTCGATGCGCAAAGGACTGTTCTGGCTCAACGACAAGCAGTGGGCTCAGATAGAGCCGCATCTGCCAACGAACCAGACCGGCCCGGCGCGCCAAGACGATCGACGCATTATCAGCGGTATCATTCACATGCTCCAGTGCGGCGCACGCTGGCGCGATTGCCCGTCCGACTATGGCCCTTACACGACGATCTACAATCGGTTCAATCGCTGGGCTAAGCGCGGACATTGGCAGGCGATCTTTGAAGCGCTCGCCCGCTGCGGCAAGGACCGAGTGGCTTTGTCGATCGACTCC